>DIKH01000274.1:8680-8826 GCA_002424495.1 Desulfobacteraceae bacterium UBA5623 | reverse complement strand
ACCGGTTTAAAGTCTTCGCCTCTGGCCATACGATAAAGGAGATGAGGAAAATTAACCCCGGATTCAATCGCCAGGGCCAGAGAGCCCCAGAACCTGGGGTTTATCTCCATCAGTTTAGGTATCCCGTCACGGGGATCAACCTTGAA
>DIKH01000274.1:8078-8452 GCA_002424495.1 Desulfobacteraceae bacterium UBA5623 | reverse complement strand
GCCGTCTCCGGGTAGGATATCCCCACTGCTCCTGAACCCATCCTTGGCTTTATCACAACCGGGTAGGGTAGGGCGCCGCTGATTCCATCAAGCTCGGAGAGGTCATCAATGTACCAGGTCTTTGGAACGGGGATACCATTTTTCTCGGCAAGTTTCAGGATCTTGTCTTTGCTTCGGGCCAGAAGCAGCTTTTCTCTGGTTACTGCCGGAAAGTAGGTTAACCTCGAAAAATAGGCATGATGCATAGACAGTAAACCAAGAGTTTCATCCTCCATCGGAAGGAGCATTTGATAGGATCTGCGCGTAAGTTCCGAGCGGACAGAATCAATGAACTCCTCCGGCATAAAAAAGGGTGATGGATAGACAAGGGCCTT
>DIKH01000274.1:0-8035 GCA_002424495.1 Desulfobacteraceae bacterium UBA5623 | reverse complement strand
GGGATGCCATTTCTGCCAAGTCCCCTGACAGCGGCCAGTGATTTTCTCCAGTGGCCGTCGGTTATCAATACGCTGCGGTTCATCATTCAAGCATAGCCCAGACCGTTAGAATGAAGCAAATGAAAACATCTTCATACCTATTATAGAGTTTCATGATTTTTTTACATTCAATAACTTTCCCCCTCCCCTCGATCCCCTCTTACAAGGGGAGGGCAACTGCTTGAATCTACGTAATTATTCCCTCCCCCTTTAGGGGGGAGGGCCAGGGTGGGGGTGATCCGGAGAATGTAATTCTTTACAAACTACGCCCTTTTCCAAGTTGGAGCATTAACTGCCAGAGTTTAAGGGCTGGATGATTTTTTTCTTTTTTTTGAGGGAGTTTTAGGGTATAGGGCAATTTTCAGAGAGGACAGCGTTTAACAGCACTAGGAAAGGATAAACGACCATGTATCAGCCACTTGAAGGAATAAAGATTCTTGATTGTACTAGATTATTACCCTACCAGTATTGCACCATGATGCTTGGGGATCTGGGGGCGGAGGTGCTCAAGGTGGAAGAGCCTGGCGAAGGCGATTATGGCAGGTGGGGAGACGGGGCCCGCACTTATGAAAGTGATGCCTTTGTCATGGCCAACCGAAACAAGAAGAGCATGAAACTCAATCTCAAGCTTGAGAAGGGAAGACAGATCCTTAAAAAACTTGCCTCTGTCTATGACGTGCTCATAGAGAGCTTCCGGCCAGGGGTTATGGATCGCCTGGGTGTGGGCTATGAAGATATGAAAAAGGTCAACCCGGCCATCATATACTGCTCAACTTCCGGTTTTGGCCAGACAGGGCCTTACAGGCTTAAGGTGGGTCACGATATCAACTATCTGGGTTACTCCGGCATACTGTCTTGTACTGGGGAGCAGACCGGCAGACCTGTAACCCCCGGGATCCCAATAGGAGATATGGCGGGCGGGGGCCTTGTGACCGCAATGGCCATACTGGCGGCGCTTGTCGGACGGGAACGGACCGGTAAGGGTCAGTACATTGATGTGGGACAGGCCGATGTCCTGACATCACTTAATATAAGGAATATAGCAGAGGTCCTGGCCCAGAGAAAGGGCAGGACCGCGAGGCCGGTTGATCTGCGCGGTTTCAGCAACTGTTATAACTCCTACAAGACATCGGACGGCAAATTCGTTGCGGTTGGCCCTGTGGAGCCGAAGTTCTGGCAGAATTTCTGCAAGGCCGTGGGAAAGGAGGAGTGGATCAAGGATCATCTCTTGAGATACGAGGACGGAAGCGAACAGACGGAAGCGTTGAAAAGGCTTTTTGCCGGCAAGACCAGAGACGAATGGGCAGAGATATTTGAAAATATTGATTCCTGCATCACACCGGTATTGACGCCGGAGGAGACCCTTGAAAACGGGCATTTGAAGCAAAGGGGCATGATCACCACCATGGATGATCCGGTCAGAGGCGAGACCCTCCAGTTGGGTTTCCCTGCAAAGTTTTCAGATGAACTAAACTTCAAGCGGTCCCCTGCGCCGTTTTTCGGAGAACACACTGATCAGGTGCTTAAGGGTGCAGGATATACAGAGGCAGAGATCGAAGAACTCAAGAATGAAGGGGTGATTGATCTGCCAAAAAAATAGACCGGGAATGCTAGAAAACAGGTCCGATATCATCGGACCTGTTTTTTCGGGCACCTTCCAGGGTTTCTTTGTCCGGATAGAACCTGATGGGAACCATTTTTGGGATTACATCCTGCTGCTGTAACCTGTGTAAGATTTCTGGGACATCAGACGTTTCCATGAATCCATAGGTGGCGGTGACTTTGTTAAAGCCCTGTTCCATGTTAATGTAACTTACCCTATCACTGTCTTTCACCACAGACTCGTCTGAAAAAACAACGGTAATGATGTACCATGATCGAGCAGCATCCTGACGTGCTTAAGGGATATGAAAAAAATATTGCCTCCGATTTTCATCCTCCCTATCATATCGAAGTTTTTTTAAAAAAATACTTGTTTGTGCAAAGGAGATGCGGTCATGAAGGTCTTTATCACCGGCGGAACCGGTTTTGTTGGAAAAATCCTTACATCAAGGCTAATTGAGCATGGATACAGCGTAACCCTGTTGACGCGCTCGATCGGATCCGGCCGGTCCGTTCCGGCCGGGGTGAGCCTGCTTGAGGGAGATCCGACAATAAAGGGCAAGTGGCAGGAGCAAGTGGCGGATCATGAAATAATAATCAATCTCGCCGGCGCTTCTGTTTTTTCATTGTGGACCAGCCGCACGAAGAAGCTGATAATGGAGAGCCGAATTCTGACCACCCAAAACCTGGTTGATGCACTTTCAGACCGCAGGGGCAAAGAGACAATCATGCTCAGCACATCAGCGGTCGGCTACTATGGCTTTTGTGATGACAGAGCCCTGGACGAGACCGGCAGCCCGGGGGATGGTTTTCTGGCATCGGTCACAAGAAAGTGGGAGGAGGAAGCGCTAAAGGCCCAGGAATCAGCCGCACGTGTTGTGCTCTGCCGGTTTGGGATCGTACTTGGCTCAAAAGATGGAGCGCTTCCCAAAATGATTCAGCCCATGAGGTGGTATGTCGGATGCCCTGTCGGGAGCGGAAAACAGTGGTTTTCGTGGATACACCAAGAGGATCTGGCCGGGATCTTTCTGTTTCTAATAAAGCAAAAAGAGATCTCTGGCCCGGTAAATTGCACCGCACCCAATCCGGTCACCAACAGGGAATTGACAATGGCCATGGCAGAGGCGGTGAACAGACCGATTTTATTGCCCCCGATACCTGCATTTATCCTGAAGGCGGTCCTGGGCGAGTTTTCAACATCGCTGATCTTCGGACAGAAGGTCCTGCCGAAAAGGCTTATCAATATGGGTTTTGATTTTAAGTTTCCGACGATCACAGATGCACTAAAAGATCTCCTGAACTGAAGTAGAGGACAGCCTTGAGACTAAATGACCTCTTTGAAATAAGTCTTCGTCAGGTCTTGCGCCAGCGGCGGCGCAATATCGGGGCAGTCCTGGCGATAGCCCTTGGGACCGCCGGCCTTATCGTGATCATTACAATGGGACATAACGTAAAAGAAAAGATAAACATGGACCTGGAACTTCTGGGGGGTGCAACCAGAATAAAGGCCTATTTTGATTTTTTCCATGAAAAGTATTCAGTGCCCATGCCCCAGTGGTTTCGTGAAGATACTGTCAATGCCCTGCGGCGTCTTAAAGGTGTTATGGGGGTCACTGCCGTATTTTTTTGCGATGGAATTGATATATGCGCCAATAACAACTATCAATACATAAAGACATCCATTGTCGGGGTTGACGAATATTTCTGGGATGTAAACAGCTTTTCCGCAGCCAAAGGCAAATTTTTCGGTTCAACCGAGGTTGGCGAGAGGGCCAAGGTATGCATCCTTGGTGAGGACCTTGCAAAGACGGTTTTTGGGGATGAAGACCCGGTCGGTCGGCTTCTGATTATTGATGGTAACTTTTACAGGGTACTGGGAGTCCTTGGAGGTATAGGGCTGGGTGATCGCGTTGAAAAGGCATTTGTCCCCATTACTACAGCCGAAGACAGGATCAGCAGGTTCCGATATCCGGACCAGATTTACGTGCGCTGTAACACATGGAATGATGTGGAGGCCGTGGCCTCATCCATTCCCTCTGTCGTAGGAACCCATCAGCCTGCAGAAGGCCTGCAGGTCAAGGTCGCTCTGGAGCATCTAAAAAGGGTGAAAAAAATAGCATGGTGGGTTGAGTCTTTTGTATATCTTGCAGTAGCGGCCACTTTGATCCTGGGCGGATTCGGGATATGGAATATCATGATGGCCAATGTCAGGGTCCGCACTCGAGAAATAGGGCTTAAAAAGGCCATTGGCGCTGAGGACAGGGATATCCTGCACCAGTTTCTGACAGAGGCCCTGTGCCTCAGTCTGGGAGCTGCCTTTTTGGGGATTGTCCTGGGGCGTGTGGCGGTTGAGTCACTGGCGTTGTTGCTTGGTAGTCGTCCCCCGGAAGAGTTGTTTGTCTTTTGTGTCTTCCTGGGCATCATGTTTGCCGTGATATTGGGGGTAGGGGCAGGGCTTGTCCCTTCCATCAGGGCAAGTCGCATGGAAGTCGTTGCTGCAGTCAGGTATGAGTAGGCCAATATGTCTGATAATAATGCCTTGATCAGGGTATCAGATCTGACCAGAAATTATGTCAGCGCAGGCAGAGACATCCCAGTGCTCAAGAAAGTAAATCTGGATGTATTGCGCAAAGACATGATAGCCATTACCGGTCCTTCAGGTTGCGGTAAATCCACTTTTCTCTTTATCCTGGGTCTTTTTCTTTCCCCTGCAAGCGGGACATATTACTTTGACGGCAGAGATGTCCTTGCGTTAGAAAGGTCTGAACAGGCGGAGTTCCGGCGCAGCCAGGTGGGTTTTGTATTTCAGAACGCAGACCTGCTGGAGAATTCCACAGTATATGAGAACCTGGAATTTCCTTTGATATATGCGGGGGTTCACAGGAGAAGACGGCCTAAAATGATATCCGAGGCATTGGAACTGGTCAATCTCGGTCACCGTATCAGGCACCCTTCAAACCTCCTTTCAGGCGGAGAGAAACAGCGGGTGGCAGTGGCCCGGGCACTTGTCAACAAGCCAAAGGTGATTCTGGCCGACGAACCCACAGGCCAACTGGATCAGGGGAACACCCAGTATATCATGGATTATTTCAAGGGCATTGTAGCAGAGGTTGGTATGACACTGATCGTGGTTACCCACGACCCCAAGGTGGCGGTCCGCTGCAACAGGATTTATGTGCTCAATGACGGTGTACTCAAAGAGGGATAATATGGTTTTAATGGTAAAGCGGAAAAAAGGCTCTCCAAGGTCAAAATTTATGAAAGCCGTTTTAACACTTGTTGTTGCGATGATGGTATTGATCTGTCCGTTTTTGGCGCATGACCATTGTTTTGGCTTTGAACAGGTCTCTCCACCAAATGCCGGCAAAGTGAAAGGACCAATGGATTTTGAGTCCTGTGTAAAGTTCGCCCTGGAAAAGTCACCCTGTTTTTCGCAGAGCGCTATTGAGATTGACGTAAGACGGCTGGATGAATCCGACAGTAAATGGTCTTATTCCCCGTCTTTGACCTTGCGGACCAACACTTATATGGGGCTTGATGACGGCAATGGTACAAAACTCAGGCTTGCAGTAGACAGCTATGATCCGGTAAGCCCTTATTTTTCTATCAAGGCCAGCAAGATCCTGACGGAGATCGCCATCCAGATGCATCTGAAATACATATCAGATGGCGTTTATGACATCGCCGTGAAAATTCTTGAACTCGAAGGCCTTGACCGGATGGCCCGCCGGCAGGACAAGATTCTTGCTTATTACCGGGAAAAGAAGGCCTTTTTTGAAAGGCGTCAACAGACAGGCCTGACCCCGCAAATGGAGGGCCAGCTGGCCGGTCAGCAATTGGATGTTGCGCAGGCTGAAAGAGAGGCCCTGTCAGTCCAAAGCTCTGCGATCATGGGTGGGCTATCTACTCTGCTTGGCCTTGATTCGCCTCAGGAGCTTGAGATTAACCTTAAGGACTCAAGACGTCAGATACTGGAGGGTTTTGAACCCAAGGCGTTTGCGGTTGAACATGCCAGGAGCAATTGTCATGAACTCAAGGTGCAGGAGTTGAAAAAACAACTTCAAACTTATAGAATCTATCTGGCATATGCAAAATTTTTTCCCACAATATTTGTAGGAATGGAAGAGCCAAGTCCCCTTTCTACAAGAGAAGGAGAGGATTATTATGTAGATCTTGGTCTCAACCTCAATCTGTGGCGCGGGTTTAAAGATGTAAATGATCTGTCGCGACAAAAGATGATACTGACGAGATTCAAAAACGAGGCCCGATTAAAGGAGGCGGAGTTTAACGTTGCATGGGATGCCGCTCATAAAGAAATGCTCAGGACTGAAACAGCGTTGAGGCTGGCACGTTCAAATGAAAAACTCGCCCGCATTGAAAGCAGCCAGATGCAGATCTTCTACAATTCAAATGAACAGCCTCTGTCAAAACTTCTGGACAGCAAGATAGCAAGGCTCAGGGCAGAAAAAGGAATTGTATCCAAGGCGACTGACAGCGACATGAGCAGACTTAAGATACGTTATCTTTCCGGAGATCTCTTCAACAGCTATGTAAGCGTGGAAGATACGGAGGGGCGTCATGTTGATTAAAATTTGCGCAATTGCATTGACTCTTATTATGCTGTCTTGCGGCCTGACATTTTCTGAAGGGGATAAGACAGTAACAGGGCAATCACCTGATATTATTGTATCCGGCAAGGTCTTTTGTTCTTTAAGGCGCCACGTTATTTTCCCCTTTCATGGCACAATAATATCGCTTAACGCACGCGCAGGTCAGCCGGTAAAAAAGGATGAAGTCCTTGTCAGATATCACCTCGCGCCCGAGGCGGCCCTCAAGCTTCGGCAGAGGCTGGCGTCCTTTCATATAGAAGAGCTGGAAATGCGGCTGGCGGAAACAGAGGTGGGTCTTGCAAAACTTGAGGATAAGAGAAAGGAGGTTATGACGCTGTCAGATCATAATATGGCCCCTTCCAAGGGACTTGATCAGATCGGCCGCGAGATTGGATTGTTGAACAAAAAAAAGAGGCTTGTCCAGGAACGTCTGCCGTTAGAGCAGTCCCTGGTTGTGGAAGAAAAGACGGTTGTCACCAAACTCCTTGGCGCCTCTGTAGAACAGGACAGCAAGCCGATTGAAGGTGTGTTGAAATCTCCTGTGGGCTGTCATGTCATCTGGGTTCACCCTGAACTCCAGGTGGGTGCGGAATTTATGGAAAACGCCAAGGTTATTTCTGTTGGCATAATGGATCCGATGGTGATTCGCGCCCAGGTCCATGAAATCGAGGCCATGAGGATCGGTCTGGGAGACGAAGCGGATTTCTCCCTTGAATCAATCCCTGATCGTAAGTTCAGGGCAAAAATAAACAGAATATCCTGGACGTCCTTGACCCCAATGGTGGACAGTCCCTCTTATTATGAGGTGGAGCTTGAGGTCCCAAACCCTGACTATGTCCTGAGGGAGGGACTGAGAGGAAGGATAGTTTTTAGAAAAAACAACAAATGAAGAAAGACTGAGAGGAGAAAAATCCCATGAAAAAGATATGGCTGAGTTCACTTGTCCGGTCCGAAGATTTGGTAAAGAAGTTGATCGGTCAGTTTAAGACATACGGTCTTGAGGCTAACGGCCATTTCTGGGAGAACGATCTTGAAAAGGTCTCCTGGATAAAGGCCAGGGACGAGTTGGTTGAAAAAAAAATAGCCCTTTGGGCTATTGTGGGATCTGACATGGATTTTCACAATCCTGACTATCTTTATGGGCTTTCTCTCCTTGCCATTACGGCCCAGGCAGCGAGGGGGATTGATTTTCCGATCGTGCTGCTCCAGACTGAAGGCGATGTGATCCAGCCAGATTCATTGCCCACTCCGCTTAAGGGGGCGGATATTTTTTTGACCTCAAGCGTAACCTTGGGGCCTAAAATGGTTTCAAGGGTTCATGGCGTCTCCGGCAAAGAGATGACCCCTGGGTACCGCCTGGACCTGTATGGCAATGAACACATTGGACAGTGGTTTGAAATCGGACCAAGGGACAGTTCATGGCCTGGCGGGATGTTTGCTGTAGCAGATGCACAGATCGCATTTCACGCTGTCGGCCCAAAAGGGAGTCTGCCTGGCAAATCGGTCCTCAACTATCCTATGGAAGGATTGAAATTGAATCTTGGGGGTAAAGAATATACGGCTTGGGCTGTTCAGAACATGCTCGACCCTGAGACATCGTATTTTGTAAAGGTACTGGGCTTTCCAGGATCAATCCTCTTTGGCCCATACTCAAATGAGGAGGATGCGGAGGTCTTTATTGTTATGCTTAATACTACAGCGGCTTTTTTTATAGAGAACTAAAATGGAATCGAGTATCATAAAAGCACTTGGGACGCATGATTGGGATCAAGGCTTCCCACTTG
>DIKH01000418.1 GCA_002424495.1 Desulfobacteraceae bacterium UBA5623 | reverse complement strand
CAAATCTGTCGCTGTAGTATTAATTTATATTCATTTTCTCCGTCATTCACAAACGATGTCTTATCCTAATTTTATCTCTCTTCTAAAGCCTTTAATATTTTCTCCGGAGTTACCGGCAGGTCCTTTAACCTCACACCAACTGCATCGTAGATCGCATTTGTTATAGAAGGTATTGTCGGTATATTTGTGCCCTCACTCGCCTCTTTGGCTCCAAATGGTCCTCTGGGATCGTTCGCTTCTACAATTATTGATTTTACTTCAGGCATATCCATTGACGTGGGAAGTTTGTAGTCCAGGAATGATGAGGTTATAGCCTGGCCTTTGTCCACCTTAAACTCCTCGATCATAGCCTGGCCGAAAGTCATGGAAACAGATCCCTCAGTCTGGCCATCTACAGCCATGGGATTTATGGCAAAACCGCAGTCATGGGCAGCAACGATCTTTTTGACCTTTACTATTCCTGTTTCTTTGTCTACATCTACTTCGGCCCCATGACAACCAAAGCTATAGGCGGGAGATCCGCCTTCATTACCTTTTTCTAGTCCCGTCTCGGGCGGTGTGTAGTCTCCCTGGGTGAATAAGACCTTTTTATGTTTTATAAAATATGAAGTTATAACTTCGGAGTAGGTAAGACTCTTTTCAGGACTCCCCTTGACATGAATTTGACCTTGTTTTACATCCAAATCTTCAGGATTCGCCTCCAGATTTTCCGCCGCCTCTTCCAGCAAAATTCGCTTCATTTCCGAAGCGGCCATTTTGGCGGCATTTCCTCCCATCATTGTCACGCGGCTGGAAAAACTACCCAAGTCTATAGGGGTTACAGCAGTATCTCCTGTTACAATTCCTATATGATCAACAGTTACCCCCAACTCTTCAGCCGCAATCATGGCCAGGGTTGTGTTGCAGGCTTGACCAACATCTGATACACCACTCAGGAGGGTAAAGTAGCCATCTTTCCTGGCCTCTAATTTCACCGAGCTGTGTGAAGGTGGGTCTTTAAGGAAAAAGGACTTCATGGTGCCGGACACAAAAAAGTTGCAGGCAAGGCCAACACCTTTGCCGTCCTTTTTTCCTCGTTTGTCTTTCCATCCGATCTCCTTTTGAACCTTTTCCAGGGATTCTCTATGCCCACTGCTGGTTATTACAAAGTTGGATGCCGTAATATCTCCTGCATTAAGACCGTTTTTGATCCTTAATTCAAAGGCGTCAAGTCCCAGTTTTTCAGCTATCATGTCCAACATGGATTCAACTACAAATCGGGCCTGAATTGCTCCATGCCCCCGTTGAGCGCCGCAAAAAGGTTTGTTGGTATATACTCTTAATCCCTTGTATCTAAGATTTTTGACCTTGTAAGGCCCGTTCTGAAGAATGCCATGAAGAACGGTAGTGATTGTTCCTGTACTGTTGTATGCGCCGCCGTCAGCAACGAAGTTCGAATCGACCGCCATTATTGTGCCATCCTTCTTTACTCCTATCTTTTGCTCAACAAAAACGGGATGGCGCCTTGTACTGCTCACCAACTGTTCTTCCCTGCTATAGGCCACCTTTACCGGACGTCCCGCCTTTTTTGAAAGCAGCGCTGCGCAAATAATGGGAGGGTCTGTCTCCGCCTTTGCACCAAATCCGCCGCCGACATAAGGCTTTATTACCCTAACTTTGCTAACAGGCATGTCCAGAGTTTCAGCTAAGGCCACTTGATCGAAAAATGGCGTCTGTGTACTTGCCCAGACGGTGAGTTCCCCGGTCGGAGAAAATTCCGCAACAGCCAGATGAGTTTCAAGACTGCTATGACAGACATACTGAGTCTCAAAGTGTTCCTCCATTATCAAGTCAGATTCATTAAAACCCTTTTCGACGTCTCCGTCATGAAAGGAAAAATCAACGGAGATGTTCCCATGGTCATGGATTTTTGGCGCATCTGGCTTCAAAGCCTCAAATGGGTCAAAGACAGCAGGCAGTTCCTCATATTCCACTTTAATCAGATTCAGCGCTTCTTCTGCTATGTCTTCATCTATGGCAGCCACGGCTGCGACACAATCTCCCACAAAGCGCACCTTGTCTTTACATAAGGCGAATCTGTCCCTTGCAAAGGGTGGGGCAGGTTCGACCCTTAAACATGCATAAGGAATATCGGATATATCCTTGCCTGTTGCTACGGCATAGACTCCACTAAGTCTTTCCGCTTTGCTCGTATCTATATTAAGAATTTTTGCGTGGGGATAAGGGCTGTGAAGAATTTTTCCGTGTAACATTCCTGGAAGTATTATATCAGCAGTGAATTTGGCTTCTCCTGTAACCTGTATCTGGGCATCTATTCGTGGTATACTTTTTCCTATCACTGAAAATGCATTCATCATTCTCTTTTGCCTCCATATCGTCTTATCTAAGTGGCTATGATTGACTTATAGCACTTAATATCGAATTTATTGCTCTTTTTGTAAAAATTTTGGCCAACCTTTTTCTATATTGCGCTGAACACTCATGCAGGTTAGAAAGTGGTTTTGCAGCCTTAAAGGCCGCTTCACTGACCTCCTCGATTAAATCGTCTGTGATCTTATTACTCCTAAGAATATCCTCAGCATCTGTCACTTCTACAGGTCTTGATGCTACCGCGCCTAATACTACACTGGCACGCTCACATATACCATCTTTGGAATCCAGCACTATATTGGCAGCCACCCCAACTAAAGGGAAGTCAATAGCCTCCCTTATCCTGTATTTAAGATAACAACCAGAGGAATAAGCCGGTGGATCGGGGATGATTACCTCAGTTAAAATATCTCCCCACCCGAGGGCTAGGGGCCTCTTGCCATCCCCCGTATAGAGCTCTGCCAGGGGTATTTTTCGTTCACCTTTAGGTCCCTTAATCTTTACCTCTGTCTTAAGAGCGATAAGGGAGGGCGCTGTATCGCCGCTAAATACCGAATAGCATACATTGGCTTTGCCCTCTCGGGTGGGAAACAGTTGACACTTATCTTCCTCGTTCCCAAATTTATAACAAACCGGCCTACATGTTCTGAAAAATGCCGATTGGTTATAATACCAGCATCTCGTGTTCAGACATAAGTTGCCCCCAATGGTTCCGGCATTACGGTGTTGGGGAACTCCCACCTCCCCTGCCGCCTTTGCCAGCATGGGGAACTTTTTTCTTATTATATCGGATTCCTCAATGGAACTCAGGCGGGTCAGCGCACCTATCCTTACATTGTTTTCCCCATCTTTGATATACGCCAGATCCTCTGCTCTTTTGATGTTGACAACAATCTTCGGGGTGAGCCTTCGTTGTTTCATACTCGGTAAAAGGTCAGTCCCGCCAGCGATTATGACAGCATCCCCTTTCGCCTCTGAAACAAGCGCAATCGCTTCATCTATTGTCGCAGGTGATTTATATTGAAATTTAGGTAAACGCATTTTTCTTCAACCTCCTCTTTAAAATTTAGAGACCGTTTATTGAGGCTATTTTGTTGCAACAGCATTAATCGCATCGACGATCTTCACATACCCAGTACACCGGCATAAGTTTCCTGATACGGCCTTCCTTATCTCAGCCTCATTTGGAGAAGAGTTCTTTTTAAGAAGCCCTTTTGCGGCTAAGATCATGCCCGGTGTGCAAAAGCCGCATTGGACGGCGCCGTGATCAACAAATGACTGTTGTAGAGGATCGAGTCTACCCCCTTCAGCAAGCCCCTCAATAGTCGTAATGTCTTTTCCCTGGGCCTCAACTGCCAGAGTCAGACAACTGTGCACAGGTATGCCGTCAATTAGAACAGTACAGGACCCACATTCCCCTAAATTGCAGGATTCCTTAGTACCCGTTAATGAAAGCTCTTCTCTTAATACTTCCAAAAGAGTATGATGTGTATTAACGGCAACCTCATAAGCCTGCCCATTTACCTTTAATTGTATAAGCTCTTTCACTAGTAAACCTCCCTTATATTTGAAATAATAGATATTCTCTTTGCTTAACTGTGCAATGGCAAAATTCTAAAAAAAATCAACATATGTTAAGTTAGGTATTTGAAAATGTTGTCAGAAACAATTTACCTTGTCTTTACACAAAATTGACAAAAGACTATTATTGTTATGTGTGAATAGTGCTTTTATTTTAACGGTATTTTTTGAGGAAATGGTTTTAATGTCAACGGTACAAATTTGGGGTAGGAAGAGTTACAAAATTAGCCCATTTTGTCGATTGCTATCAAATGGGTTCGAAGATTTATTTTTTTGTTTTGCACTCCCAGTTTTTTCCTGATCCTTTTCCTATAAGAATTTATAGTATTACTGGAGAGAAACAGCAAGCCCGCAATTTCCTTTGAGTTCTTTCCCTGTTTGATAAGATCCGCCAGTCGAATTTCCGAGGGGGTTAATCTTAAATGATCCATGGACATTATTCGCAAAAAAGGTGAACTTATGTCATTTAAATTGGATTCCATTAGATCGATATATGACTTTTGAATTCTGTTGAGTTCAGTACCTCTCAGTTTCGCTAAAAGAGGATAAACCAATTCTTTTATATTTAACAGCATACTTTTTTTAAGCTCTTCTTTGTCAGTCTCCCTCCTATTAAGCAGTACTCTAAGGGCCGTATTCATCTCTTCAAGATCCCTTGCCTTGGTCTGCAATTCCAAATCTTGTTTTATCAACCTTTCCTCATTGAGCTTGAGTTCTGTTATATCCCTGACAACAACGCCAAGGCCATCGCCCACTTTGAAAGCCTTAATGTTCACATGTTCATGTCGCGGGTAAGGTGGGGGAGGGATAAAGTCTTTCACTTCGTAACTTTTACCAGTCCTGATTACATTCAAATGCTCGTCATATTCTCCGGTCTTTTTTGTATGAGGTAAGAAATCTGAGAGATTCTTTCCAATTATATCCTTCTTCCTAGTACCGGGTGGAAACATTTCAAGAACGGCCTTATTTGCTTCAAGTAAGCTGAGTTCAGAATCGAAAATAAAGAGACGGTCAGCAGCTGCCTCACTAAAGAGAGACCATTTTGCCTCTAATGAGTCCACTAAAGCGGATTTTTGTTCTAAAATTGAATGAAGGTATATTTTCGGCAATTGTTTTTCGGCCTTCACCCGTTCTCGCATTTCTTTTCGGGATAATCGCTTGCCTTTTATGCATTCGGTACGAATCCTTGCGGCATTTTCTGCGGTCATTTTATCCTTAAACTGCCCACCCACCTTTTCTTCAATGATTTTAGAACGTTTTCGATAGATAATGTAGTAAATTCGCTCCATTTTTTTTGACCCTAAGGCCTTTCCTTCAATATAATAAACCCCGGGATACCTCGTTTTAAAGCGCTTTTTGGCAGGCATTGCGGCCCTCTACTCTTCAAAATATGATGGGAATAAATTGATAATTTAATTTATGTATCTTAAAAAAATAAACAAGCAATATTTATTTATACCCATCTGTTTCCCAACACACTTGAAGGTATAACTTTTCCGGCAGAAGAAGCCACTGAATTGTTTGCCTCTGGTGCATGTTGTAATTGGTAACCTGAAAAATTTTCTGAATGGTACTTTCTATGGTGTATTGTTGAAATATCTACAGGAATATCTTAATGAGCTTTCTTATCGTCTTAACGGACGTTTTTGGGAATCCCAGCTTCCTCTACGATTATTAAATGTTTGCCTGGCACATGAACTAGTGAAATGGGTTGAGAATTGTCTATAGCCATATAACACATTTCAAGGAGCTTTCGCATTTATTCTTCCAGGTAACAGGGCGCTAATGAAATGGGATAGTTTATTATGGCCGCATTCCTAGCAGGCCGCCTCTTTCATCATGGACCATATTTTTTCCTTTACATCCTTCGGGAAATCAATTTTTCTGAATTTATCTATATGATCAAATGGCTTAACAGCATCAATGCCCACCTTTACGACTAGTCCATTATCGCCTACCGACGGATCAATCGGCATACCGGGAGAATCGGGTATGACCATGATATCACTTATTGAGCTTACCCTTGTGGCAATAGCCCAGTCAACTTCTCCCGGGTCTTCAACATCTACATCGTCATCAACAATAACAACTACTTTAGCAAAGGGATTTATATCAAAAAATTTGTTCAATATCTCCCTGGAAAGCCCTTCCCTTTCATTACACATTTGAATAACAGCGCTGATACCAAGGGTTGACGCCTTTAAATGAACCTTCTTGACCTGTGGATATTGGTCTTGTATTGTTCTCAGGAATTCGGCCTCCCAGGAAACATTTAAAAGGACGTCTTCCTCCGAGGTAAATGGGACAAGGCCTTGGTAGATCGGATTTTTTCTATGTGTAATGCAGTTTATTTCAGCAACTGGATTTTCATAAGCAAAATAATACCCTGTTGATTCCCCGAAAGGCCCTTCCGACTCCCGTATTCCGGGTATGACACTACCTTCCAGGACAATTTCGGCATTTGCGGGAATCTCAAGGGTTCCACCTTCGGTTTTAACTAATTCTATCGGTGCATTTGCAAGCCCTCCGGCAATGTCGAACTTGTCCACGCCCTCAGGTGCCCGTGTAACAGCAGAAAAAAAGGTTAAAGGGTCAGCGCCAATGACTGTCGCGATTTCAAGGGGCATATTTTTTTCTTCAGCCACCCTTAAGAATTCTGAAAGGGGGGGAGTCGCCAAAAAAATACCTATCTTGTTTTTTCCCTTTACCTGTATGCGATGGACGCCCATGCCTCTAATACCTGTTTCGGGATGTTTTGCAACAGTGATTCCGCAGGTAATATATGGTCCGGCGTCTTCTGCGTGGTGTGTTGCCACTGGTAGAGTCTTTTGTATGTCAATATCTTTAATAATTACATCTTTTACTGGACCGGATTCTACTATCAAAGGCTTTATAGGAGGGTTTCTTCGCTTCAAATATTCTTCAACAATGCAATCAGGATGACAGTTAAGGCATTGTGCAAGTCTCCTCTTGTGTCCGAGTAGATTGCCCACCACCATAATTCCAGGATATCCGTTTACTTTCTTAAAAAGAACGGCCTTGTTTTCCCTGTTGTTTACATATTTGATTGCTGCAGGTATTTCAAAACGAGGAGACAATTCCTTCTCAAACTCGATTAAATCTCCTCCTTTATTCAATACGTCCAAAAAATTACGGAATTGAAATGACATATCTTTTACCGTTCTCAACAAATTTATTCTATCATAAGATGGATTTCATGATGGCGGTTGCAATTCCGTTAACTTTACAGGTCGAAACTCAACCACAAATCCATCCCGCCCATCTTTTTTGATAACAATATTTTTAAGCCAATTCTTATCATCCCTTTGAGGATAATCCAGCCTGACATGCGAGCCTCGTGATTCTTTTCTTTGGTAAGCGCTTTTTGCAATACAAATTGATACCGGTATCATCAACTCCAATTCAACTGCGTCTATAAATTCTGTATTGTATATTTTGTCAGATGAGATATTAAGCTCCCTTGCTTCATCCTTGATAGAAAAAAGTGCATTCAAACCTTTTTCCAGTTTTTCTTCGGTCCTTGCGGGACCTACAAATTCCCACATGGCAGACTGAAGCTTTCTTTTTAGTTCTATTGGCCTATGTTTTCCTTTTCCGCCGAACATTCCCATGATTTTGTCTGCATAGCTATTAATTAAATCCTGATCCAATTTTCGGATATTATCCATTTCAAATACCGCGCATTCCCCGGCCCTTTTCCCAAAAATGAATATCTCCATAAGTGATACAGAACCGAGACGGTTTCCCCCGTGAATTCCGCCGCATACCTCTCCGCAGGCAAAAAGATTTTCCACACCTTTTACCCTGCCCCATTCATCAGCTACAATCCCGCCCATAAAATAGTGCGCTGACGGATATACATCCCAAGGTTCATCCCAAGACGCAGCTTTTGGGCCGTACGCAAATCTTACAATATCTGTAACGTTTTTAAATAATCCTTTTGTAAACTGATCATATAAGATTTTCCCACCCGGATGATTTTTATTTTCTTTCAGATCAAGAAGGCAGCCCCCGTGCTTTGTCCCGTTACCTTTTTCAGTTTCAAGAATGATTGCATTTGCCACCTCGGCTCTGGTTTTTAAACTGACTCCGGGAAGAATGTCCTCTCCCTTGATATTCTTTAGGATGCCGGCAGGGCCAGCTGAAAATGGTTCTCCCACGACAATTCCCACCAGTCCTGGAGGATGGGTCAGGGAAAAGGGAATATATTGAATTTGCTCCATATCAATAAGTTCGGCGCCTGCATTGAGGGCAAGGGTAAAACCGTCTCCTGTAACTGATCTTGAGACATCAGTGTGGGGGAAATATATCCATCCACCGCCACCTGTGGCCAGAAGGGTCTTCCTGCAATTTATTACTACTATTTCACCTCTTGTAAGATCATAGCCAACCGCTCCAAAGACCTTATTCCCATCCTGGATCAAGTCGGTAACGATAGTCATTTCCAGAGTCTCAATATTTTCCCCTGCGATTGCATATCTAAGGGCTTGGCCTAAGCCGGGGCCTGTAGATGGGAGAAGAAGCGTTCTGGGATAAGTATGCCCCCCCATCTTCATAAGGGCCTTGCTTGTCACCTTCCCTTCATCATCCCTGCCCAGCATACCTCCAAAGCCTTCCAATATCATAGTTGCCTGGCGGGACTCTTGCACAAGCATTTTACAAAGGGCCTGGTTGTTCAGAAATTCCCCGCCGACAATCATATCCCGAAGGAAATCCTCTCCCTCGTTTTCCCTATCAATATCTCCATATGCCATTACCCCGCCGACAATTCTGGTATTCCCATATCCAATGGGCTCCTTGGAGGCAATAATAACATTTGCACCTTTCTGGCTCGCTGTAACTGCCGCTGCAACCCCAGCTCCACCACCGCCTATACACAACAGATCGCAAGTTTTTAGTATCATTTGCACAACTCCAATTACATCGCAGTTAAAAGATCAAGAAAAGGCTTTATTACTATTTTATTAATAGGGATCCCCGAAATGCAGGTACACCGGCTGCAGCCCGAACAATTTAGAATTCCCATCCCCTTGACCTGTTTAACACGGTCTATGGAATCTCTTACATCATAATGGAGTTGAGCGAGCTTTACGAATGCCAGGGGGCCTCCGAAGTGATCTTGCCTATAGTCATATTTCGGGCACGAAGACATACATGCAAAGCACTCCCTGCAACTCATAAGTTGAGTGTGCTCGTCTGGTTGATTTATTATTTCCGGCAAGGCCTCAGGTTCTCTTTCTCTGACCACATAAGGCTTGAAGTTTTCTAAATATTTAGAAAATATCCTGCGCTCAAAAACTAGGTCTTTAATAACAGGAAGATTTTCAAGAGGTGAAATCTGCATCCCATCTCTTATCCTGGTTACACATGCGTAATGAGGTTTTCCATCAACATTCACGGCACATAGACCGCAATTTTTGACACGGCAGCCGTAACTGAAGGCAAGAGTTGAATCGTATTTTTCATATACCTGCAATAAGCCTTCCAGAATAGTGCTGTTGTTATTTGCTTCTATTCTGAAAGTTTCATTGTGCCCGATTTGGCTGTTGTTCGGATTATATCTTAGTATTTTTATAAAAATATCCTGTCCCATTGTAATTCCTTGCATAACTTCATTCTACCGTTTGATGATACAATTTTTTGCCGTCAACTGGCCAAGGGTAGATACACCACAGCAAAACATGGTTATTTTAAGTTGTTCAATCACCGCCTCAATACATTCCTCTACAGCCTGTGACGACTTAATGGCTGGCGCCAAAAGGGGAAGAGCCATCCCTGTATAATTCGCGCCTAATGCTATTGCCTTAGCAATTTCTATCCCATTGCGAATCCCGCCTGATGCTATAATGTGGAGATCTTTTACAGCTTTTTTGACAGAAATCAATGAATCAGAGGTAGGAATCCCCCAGTTATCGAAACATGAGAAGGTCCTGTCCAAGTTGTTATCACACATATGCCTCGAAACCTTCACCCATGATGTCCCTCCTGCTCCGGACACATCCAAAATACTAACGCCGGCCTCTTTAAATAACAGCGCCGAACCAGATGACATTCCAAAGCCAATTTCCTTGACAATCACCGGTACGCTTAGATGTTGACAAATTTCAGCAATTTTATCAATCAAGCCATTAAAATTAAGATGCCCTCTTCCCTGAACTATCTTCTGCATCGGATTAAGATATAAGGAAAGGCCATCTGCCCCAATCATCTGTACTGCTCTTTCACAGTGCTTAAGACCATAACCATAATTGAGGTCAATCGCCCCCAGGTTCGCAATAAGCGGAATATCAGGGGCTATATCCCTGACTTTGTATGAATCAGCCAGGGAAGGATCCTCAAGGCCCAATCTTTGGGAACCAACTGCCATTGCCAGGCCAAGTTTCTGGGCAGCCATGGCAAGGCTTCTGTTAATTTGGACGGAGGCATCAGACCCGCCTGTCATGGGCAAGATGATAAACGGCGCAGATATAACCTTGCCTAACAATTTGCACGAGGTATCAACGTCTTCAAATGCTATCTCGGGAATGGGGTTATTAACAAAATAATAATTTTCAAAACCCGTTGTCAGGTCCGATTCAACATCTTTTTCCAGACAAATATTAAGATGTTTTACTTTGTCATCTGATGAGGAACGTTCAGTTAATATCATATTTGTTTTTTTGAAAATCTTTCGATTGCATTGTTTACATCACCGACATATTGAGTATAGCTTTGATCCTTTCCGACAGTTTATCAACAATTGCAGGATCTTTAATTGGTGTTTCAGGCTGCCAGTTTCGCCAGTCCCCAAGCAGCTCGGCGTATAAGACCTCGCATGCTCTGGAAATTCGAATATCCGCCTTTTTATCAACAACGGGAAGACATTCTGCAAGAGCAGATTCCAGCCAGTCACGTTCTTCTATGCTTTCTGCATGGAATATAACAACCCTTGTTTTGGCGTTAGCTTGTCCACTGCCAAATTTACCATAAACGTATTTACCCGGGAACCTTATCTCAAATTCATGCAAAAGTGACTGACACTCTTCAATTCCTTTTAAAACAGCCGTTATTTTCCAGCAATCATAGGCTGTACCCAGAGTTATGGATGAGCAGCCATGTTTCAACTGTTCATACAGATTTGTAATACAGGGAAGACATCGGTTATAAATATTTGATTTTGTCTTTGTCAGCTTATTATCACTCTCAAAGCTGACCCAGAAATTACTCCTTTCAGCAAAAGGTATCCTTCCGATATATATATGCCACTCAGGCCCGGTCATAATTACAGTCGCATGTCAGTTGTTATAACCTTCCCATTATTTCAATGTTCGGTAAGCCCTAATTTTGATCTTGCGTAATGAAGTTTTTAGGTTGTTTAACCCCTATGAATCACATATAATCACTGTCAAGGAATCTCCGTCATCAACATTGAGAGCGTCTTTAAGACTTTTAGGCGCGATAAGTTCGACAATCGCATCGCCATGCACTCGAACACTCTCTTCAGGCATTAAAAGAGCGCCTTTTTCTTTTCCGATTATAACAGGGTATATTCTGGCAGAGCAAAAACCCGGATCAGGAGGCACCAGTGCGTCACATGGTTCTAGTTTCAACTGCTCAAGTATTTGAAGGCAGTCGTTTTCAATTTGCAGATTAAGTGTACCTGGGTGCGGTCTGAAACCCAGCTTTGTCATACATTGTTCCTGAACCCAATCCAGGTTTGTGAAGTAAGAGGCCTTTTTTATGCCTCCAACGATTTTACCGCACATACTTTTTGGTTTCTTGTTAACCAATGTTCAGCCCAGATACTTCTCGAATAAAGTTGTAATCCTTTTTTGAACTTCTTCCGGAGGTCTTATTTTTTTAAAATCGTTTATTTTGTCCAAGGGCTTGGTTGCATCAAGTCCAAATTTTGATACAACAAAGTCCTTCCCTTTTGCCGTAGGATCAAGAGGGGAGCCGGTAACAGAGTCCATAACAATTATGTCCCTGTCCGGAAAACATCGCGTGCCCATCGCCCAGTTGATTTCCTTTTGACTCTCAAGATCCACGTCTTCATCAACCACCATGGCAATCTTGATAAAAGGAACAGTACTCAAAAGAAAATAAAGGAGTTCGCGAGGCTCGCTTTCATACCTTTTTTTTATTGAAACTATGGCAAATCCTGCAGTAAAAAACAATTTAATATCAACTAATGAAGGAAGGACACTCTTTATGCTCTTGTGAATGTGGGGCGTGGCAAAAAGATCTAACATGGTCCCATCTTCCCTGTCCCATGGTACAAAAACAGAATAAATTTGATTCTTCTGGTGAGTTATCGCATTAATCTCAATAACCGGATTTTCGGCAGTTATATAGTAGCCGTTACTTTCTCCAAAAGGGCCCTCGGTTTCCTTCAAACCAGGTATGATTTTTCCTTCCAGGACAAACATTGCATGAGCAGGTATTTTAAGGTCTACTGTCTCAGCTTGAACCAGCTCCAGAGGAGATCCCCTGAATGCCCCGGCAATACCAAATTTATCAGCAAATGGTGCCCAAATAACTGATGCCAACAAGGTTGAAGGATCAACACCGATGGCTATGGCTATCTCCAGTGCTTCTCCTCTTTTTTCCGCCTTTCTGATAATTTCACTTGAAGTCTTACCTGTAAAGAATCCTCCTAACCTATTTTTACCTTTTACCTGTAGACGATGGACACCCATAGTCTCTAGGCCGCTTTCCCGATCCTTCATAAATACTATCCCCTGGGTAATATAGGGCGAGGCATCGTCTTCATGATAGGTCAGTATCGGCAAAGTCTTAAAAAGATCAATATCATTACTAATTATATTTTCCTTAACAGGGCCTTTATCAATCGTCTTGCTGGGGATGAGATCCTTTTCCTTTATCAGTAACTTATTGATAATGTCTTCCTCGGCGGCACCAATCGCCAAAGCTAATCTCTTTTTGGTCCCTAGTAGATTTCCAACAACAGGGCAGTGATAGCCTTTTACCTTTTCAACAAGGATTGCCTTGTCCGTCATCTTTGCGCCATGGCGGATGGCGGCTGAAACCTCAAACTTGCTGTCAAGAGTTTCTTCAATCCGAATTAATTCTCCATTCTTATCCAAAAAATCAACAAATGTCCTCAGATCCCTAAATGTCATGCTATACCTCCAAAGCTTCTCTGTTGTAAGGTTACAAAAGGTTACGTCTCATGAGCATTCTTTATATAATCCTTCAATATCGTCCTTCAGCAGCCATATCAGATGAACCATCTATGTTATTAGTTATTGCTTGATTGGATCCTTTGAACATCTGTTTTGAAAAAAAGGAAGCAATAGCTATGTTTATGTATATTAACTTGCTATTATATGATTTCACGTTGTTTCCCTACCAAAATATGGTAGCGGAAAGTTGGATATTGTATACGGTATAATCTACTTCTGAGCCACTCAATTCGCTGTTGATAGATCCCGGAGGAAGCCCCATCTGCCGCTCAAGTGATCTGTCATAACCGTGTAAGGAACTTGCCTTTGGATCATTAAAAAATCCGTATAGGAAAGAAATCCCCAACCTCACGTGCTTTGCAGGTAGAAACGAAAGACCGGCAGTAACAGTGTGCTCCATAGTGGCTGGTGTAATTGGAAAAAGATAATTGGCGCCTGTGGCATCATCTCCATAACAGTAGCCCACTGACAACGCAGACATTTCACTTAAAGAATACTCCAGTCCAAGCCCAAATATTGTCTGGTTGTCAACATTGAAGGGAAGCTTAATGGAAGTTGGGATTCCATCGGCAGCCATGTAACCAGAACCCATTCCACTATATTCGACCTCCATTTCTTTCCAGTCTTTCTTCCAGTTAAAGTATCTGACATCGGCGCTTAGTCTAAGCGAAGGTAATAGTCTATAGGCTACTCCAATGCCAAAATTTTGGGGGAATTGTAGGTTGTTCACCTTTGCAACCATATTCGAATATGTCTTAGTCGTAGACGAACCCGGGTCATATAATTTAAGATAAGAATCCGCACTTCGGGTCTCCAGATCCTGTAATAGTGTAGAACTCTCATAATAAAAACCGAAATTCAGATCCTCACTTGGCTTATATAATAGTCCCACTCCTCCTGAAACACCGTAGCCGTCAGCTTGACCAAGGTCCATGCAAACTAGGCCGAGAGGAGTTCTGAAATCCACCGAACTGTAGTCAACGAAAAAGCGGATTCCCATAGACAGCTTTGGTGTAAGCTGATAGGCCACAATTGGCCCAAATCTTAGATGCATAATCTCAGAATACATATTAACTGAATCGAAATGTTTAGATTGTATTGTATAATCAGTGGTAATGGCATCTGGTGCGGAAAAGGCAAGCCCCCACGACCATGGGGAATTCTTATTTTTGTGCGCGTAGCTTACCCCAGGTCCCATGGCCATCCTGTCCTTATCAGTAGCCGTATATCTCTTGTTGTCGGTACCCGTGTATGTAAAGTCAAACTGGGGAAAAATAAGAAGCAGATTTACATCAAGCGCATTACTTTCTGTCTCGCTTATTAAAGCCGGATTAAAATTCACATTGCTTGGCTCATCCGCAATGGCAATTGAAGTGCCTCCCCGTCCCATGGCACCGGCATTATAACCGATGACCCTAGTATAATGTGCAAAGCCCCAAACCTGGCTAGGAAGGTAGAGCATGAAAAACACTAGAACAAGCGACCAGTTGGTTCTCTTCATGGTTTGTTAATCCTCCGGCCTATTGGTTTTGTGTGGCTCACCTAAGACTGAAAATTAGGGCTCGGATTTAGCGTTATGACTACACGATTCTTTCTCTCCCTTCATTCCGCGGAAGGAAATGATTTCCGAAGCCCTTTGGCTATCATTATCTGTCCATCTTTCAAAAAGATCAATCTTA
>DIKH01000034.1 GCA_002424495.1 Desulfobacteraceae bacterium UBA5623 | reverse complement strand
TCAATCTTCGTGAGGGACATGATCCTGCTTGGTATGCAGGTCCGCCCTCATTTGCATCATACTATTCAAGACCTTATTTCAAAAAATTTTTGAAGGCAAGGTATACCTCGGCTCACAAAATATACCTGTAAATAAAGCAAGATTGGATAACGAATTGAAATGACGAAGTATACCGATGTCATACAAAGGAATTCAGGAAGGATAATGACCGAGGACGACAGAAAACGCACGGCAGAATGGTTGCGCAGCCAGGCGGACAAGCTGGCAGAATTGAACAAGCCCCGCTTGCAGGATATCGTGGAGCGGCTACGCAGGGAGGCCCTGTATCTGGACAAAAACGACAGGGCCGGGGCTTTACGGTGCGCTACAGAGGCGTAGAGAGAAAATGACGTTAAACGAAATCAATCAAAAACTGTGTTTGATGCGGATGGCCATGCTCGCCATGCGCACCAACTTTAACCAGCAACTGGATGGGTTGCAGGCCGAGCTTGACAAGCTGATCCCGCAGGATGCCCGGCCTGTGCGGAAATCTACAAGGGCAGACTGGCAGAGGAAGTTTGACAGGATCCGAAAACAAAAATTCGGGGGGGATGCATAAAAACTTTTAACTTTTCGTAGTGTGGCGAGGTGCGCTGTGGCTTGGTGAGGTGTGGCACGGCGGGGCAAGGTAACTCTTTAAACTTTTTAAACTCTTTCAACTCTTTCAACTCTCCGGAGGCCGCATGAAAACAGGAATAATGGGTACACACGGCACGGGCAAAACCACTTATGCCCTGCGCCTGGCCGCAAACCTCAAACATCTACAACCCGGGAACCAGATCGGCATCCTGGGTGAGGTGGTTAGATCCTGCCCCTTCCTTGTTAATCAGGACGCGACGGAAGAGGCCCAACGCTGGATATTCCATGAGCAGTTTGTCCGGGAGATTGAAGAAAGCTCCAGGAATGAAACGCTGATATGCGACCGCACCGTGCTGGATTCCCTGGCGTATTCCCAGCGGGCCGGGTTCCACGATCTGGTCGGGGAAGCCATGCCCCTGGCCCTGCGGTGGATGAAAACATATGACGAGCTGTATTTTTTGCAGCCCGATACGGACCCTCCGGCGGATGACGGGTTTAGGGATACTGACAGGGCATTCCAGATGGAGATTGACCGGATACTGGCGGGCTGGGTTATTGACTACAAGATCCCGGCGACAAGGGTGGTCATTTTAGATCAACAGGGGAAGTGATCATGGATGAGAGATACTGGGGCGGAGAGGCATGCAGGGCGCTGTGGGCGGATGTGCTCGGGCTGGCTATTGAAGATGCTATGGGCCGCTGCCATGGTGAACGCAACGGGCTGAACGTGCGCAGGTATAAAGATGCTGCGCGGGAGTTCATCCTGAGCCGCGATGAGAGGGTTTTGGGGTTTGTATGGATCTGCGGCGTGCTTGATCTGGACCCGGACGCAACCAGAGAGCGCATCATGGCTATGGTGGACGGGGTAAAAGAGGAGGATAAACTGTTGCCGTCCATTGCCGTGTGCATACGGGCCATGCGGGCCAAGATGCGTATGACGCAAAAAGGGCTTTCCCACATCGTCGGCATTAATCACGCTGTTCTGTCGGAAATGGAGAGGGGCAGCCAAAGAAAGCATAGAAATATTGATAAACTCTACACTTTGTTGAGGGAGAACGGATATGGAGACTGTGCTGCAAATCATCAGTGATGCCCGCTTCTGGTGGGCGCCGGTGCTGCTGTTGGCGCTTTTGTGCATGTGCGTCCATAGCGTGGGGGATCTAATCAAAATGGCGGCGGAGGACCTGAAGCAATGGCGATCCACGGATGGAACCAATACTACAGGGTGAAAAAGGAGTTGCAACGGACGCCGAAAGCCCTGCTGCTTTTGGTGGATGTGGGAGACGAGGAAAGGGCGGTATGGCTGCCGAGAAAGGTTATCTCCCTGCAACTCTACGATGACCGGGCCACCGGGAAAGACTGGCAGGTGGGCGTGCCTGAATGGCTGTGCGAAAAGCTCGGCCTGAATTAACAGGGAGTGCGGGCGTCAGTGGATGGCACCCCTAAGCTTGGCCGATACAAGCACCTCCAGATATCTTGCTGTATCTGGAGCCACAATGCAGCAAGGGCCAGACGGGAAAGCAGCAGTACCGCGAAACGGGGTTTAAATTGAGAAACGGTCCGCACTATTAACATCTAAACAAAGGAGGGGAAAATGATCACAAAAACGGAAACTATAGATCTGGCCAATATCTGCAATGGCGCGGCCCTGGCGCGGGGGGGGGAGAGAGATAAAAAAGGTTATCAAGGATATCCTTGACCCCAATACGGACCCAAAAGCCAAAAGGATGGTGAGGTACCGTTGTTATGTCGAGCAAGATAGAATGGACGGATGAAACCTGGAACCCTATAACCGGCTGCACGAAGATCAGCGCGGGTTGCTATAACTGCTATGCCGAGCGGATGGCAAGAAGACTCAAGGGCCGTTATGGATATCCGAAAGATGACCCCTTTTGCCCAGGTACAATTCATCAAGACAAATTTGATATCAAGTTTTCCAAAGGGAAAAAAATTTTTGTCTGTTCAATGGGGGATTTGTTCCATGAGGCGGTGCCGTTTAATGCGATCCGCGAATTTGTCCGCTGCAGTATTGAGAAAATACGCCTGTCTGCGGAGGGCAACATCACAGATGACGATTGGAAGGCCTTTGAAGCAACATTACAATCCCGGTGGGAAAAAATCCGCAAGCGTGTTATTCGCATGTCTCAGGAAAACCGAAATGAGGAGGACGTTGGCTTTGAAATTTTTTTCGAAACCACAGAAGATCACCGTGAAAAACTCGCCGGAAGCGATACCGAGCAGGTATATCTGACATCGGGAACCTATCACCGTTTGGCTAACATGATCCGAGTTGGGTGGCATCC
>DIKH01000406.1:2754-3945 GCA_002424495.1 Desulfobacteraceae bacterium UBA5623 | reverse complement strand
AGCCGTTGAAAGCGCCAAGGTAAGGGCAGTGCAGTTCTTTGTAAGCGATGTTGTCTGGGACAATGATAAAATCATGTCAAAGTATCGTAGAATGGTAAGTGAAGACATGGCAGATCCGGAAGGTGTTCTGATATTTGATGAAAGCGGATTCGATATATGGCAATAGTCCTGAGTTCATCAGCGCTGTTGAAGATATGCCTCATGTCACTTATCTTGTATCCATGCCCGCCGATACATTGTGTTGGGTCAGGAACCCAGTGCTGCTTCAGAAACAATACCGATACAAGGGGGAGTTGAGGTCTGAGCAAGTTTTAAAAACACCCGATCAAAAGCCGATTCCATTTGAAACCATCGCTAAAAATACCAACAATTATTTCTGGTATCGCCGTAAAGTATCTGAAGGAACAAAAGGACCTATTGAATATGAATTTACCAAGAAAAGAGTTGTGCTGTCTAAAAACGGGCTTCCTGAAAAAGAGGTCTGGCTATTGATTCGTCGAACCTTGGGTAATGAGCCAACCTATTCTTATTTTGTCTGCAATGCCTCTGTGAGCTGCAGACTTAATTTGCTGGTTTGGCTTAGTGGTACGCGATGGGCCATTGAGCGGTGCTTTGAAGAAGCAAAAACCGAAATAGGAATGGACCACTACGAGGTTCGGAAATTTCCAGGCTGGGTTCATCATATGATGACATGCATGTTGGCTCACTTTTTTCTCTGGCGCATCAAGCTCAGATCGGGAAAAAAAGCACCAGCAATTACGCTGTCGCAGCTTAGAATTCTGATCAGAGTCGTATTGCCTGTAAGGTCGTTTGATTGCGATGGGTTAATCTCTCTTGTGGCTTGGATTCAAGAGAAAAATCATCGTGCTTATCTGTCACATAGGAAAAAGAAGCCGCGGTTAAATATTAGTTAAATATCGTTGTAGGGTTAAGGCGCCTTAAAACCTCATAATTATTGTTGATCAGGAAAAGCATGATCACCCCTAAATAAAAGAGTAAGCGATGTTTGTAATCTTAGGATCTTTAAGACTCGGCCTTGGCTGCACCACAGCGACCGCACCGATATACGGCCTGTCGCCTCCCCATATGGCACCCTTCAGCGATTTTTAAATAACCCTTGCATTGGCCTCAAGATCTTATGAACCTTCTGTGAACCTTCTGAGGTCTTAAAGTTAAATTCCACGACAATCC
>DIKH01000406.1:0-2715 GCA_002424495.1 Desulfobacteraceae bacterium UBA5623 | reverse complement strand
ACATTCGCTAGCAGACAGCATGGTCTTTGTCAATAAAAAAAGTTATAATAAAGTTATAAAAAAAGTTATCACACGCAGAGAACCAGCCTCTATTAGCCGAGTCATTATATCTTTCCGGGGACATATCTAAAATTCGAGATCTAAGAAGGTGGAAAGATGTGCAACAAATTCTCTCAGGTTGGAATCACCCATTTGAGATTCAATGGTGTTTTCAAGGTTAAGAACTGTTTTTTGGATCTTGGAGTGCAACTTCCTTGCCTTATCGGTGATCTTAAGGATGTTAAGCCGTCCGTCCTTAGGGTCCGGTTCTTTTGTAACCAGGCCCAAAACCTCAAGACGAGTGATCATTGTTGCTGCTCCAGCCTTTCCCATTTTAAGCCTCTTGGCAAATTGACCAAGGCTGATATCTTCCTCCAAGATAAGTATACCAAGGGCGATAAGTTGTTGAGCAGTAAGTCCCCACTGAGCAAGTTCTCGGTTGTAGTAAGCGACAATTCTTCTCGCTGCCCGTGTGAGTTGAGTACAGAGGAAATATTTTGATTCTATTTTAACAGGCTGCATGCAAACATTCGCTAGCAGACAAATATTGCATAGTCAAGGAATATTTTTGCTAAGATGATAAAACCATCCAATTTTTCAATTGATCTGGTCTTAAGACCTCGGCCAAAATAAAATGTTCCATTTTGGCCGAGGCCCTTAATACAGCATGAGATGCAGCCACAATTTGCAGCAGACATTATTCGGCAATCGCCGTTTGTTTCAACACCGACATTGCCCCGCATCTTTTGACCAATTGTAGCTGTTGCCTGTTTTGAACCAGCAGTGCACCGACAAAACCCAGGGCGTTTATCGAAATAGATTCGTAAAACTCCACGGATCTGGGAACCAGCATCATCCATTCACGTGTAAGAATAAGGTTGTATGGACCGGATTGTCTCATCTGTTCCGGCTCAATAACACGGTTCAGCCCCACCTCCTCCAGCATACTGCGATAAAAGGAAAATGTAAGCCTTGTTACCCTTGGAATATCCCCCGCCAGGTCCGGAGCCAGTCTTACATATGAATGAACAAATGGAAGCGCTGGAATTCTAAAAAGATCACCTTCCAATCCGGCCCCGACAAAGAGCGGTTCAATCGGCACCTTCGGCCCATTTTCCATCATAGGCATGGGGATCATCTGAAGGTGCTTATGCCTCTGGCTCGCACCTGCCGCCTTTCCACCGTTGTAAAAGGCCAAGCCTTCAAATTCGGCCATACATGTCCAAATGGCCTCAAAATCCTGCATGGTCAGCAGCATTTCCTGATCTTCAAATAGTCGGGTAACGATTAACAGATGATGATCAATGACATTGAATTTGTTCAGCAGGCACACATGGGTATCAGATATATGCGATACAAAGAGTTCTTCTTCATAGGGAAGAAAGGGGGTTTTTCTTTCGCCATGTTCTTCTCCCCTCCACTTCTCTTCTGCCTTTCGCGTAAGACTTGAAATAATCCGGACCAAAAAATCAACGCCACTGTCATTAATAAGCATGCTTTCAGTTGTTATGGGCTTGAGTGCACCGATATTTAAGGCATGTTCGGTCCTTTCAAGCGTCTTATCCCACAGGGTGCCTCTCTCTAATTTTTCCATTTCATTTTTTTCTAAAGGTCTTATGGCTAAATCATGTCTTTCATAAGGTTATAGATTTTATCCGCACAAAAAAAGATTTCCTCTACAATAGAAAAAATACAAGAGAAATACAAGAGGGTATATACAGGGCCAGGCTATGGAAGATCCTAAAATTTTTTATCTTTGTCTTTATTGATGTCTTCATCCCGAACTAAAAGTGGTCATTACCAGAATCAGATGAAAGCTCATAGTTTAATGGTATCTTACATCCTAGAAACGGAAAGACGATCTTATTGCTTTTCGGCAACTGATCTTTTGTAATACTATAAGGTTTACCTCAGTTGGGGCATTTACTATTGCCATTGTCTCCCTCGGTAAATTTCAGGGCCATTGAAGGCTTGGAATATGGCAAAAAAGCAAGTCGGCATGGACTCTAAAGACATAAACATACCGTTTCAGAGTTCATCTTCCGGCTGGATTTGTTCGATCCGAAATTGCATGGCACCAGGAATCCTCCCTGGGGCGGGATTCTGAAGACAATGATATAGAGGACCGGGTGAAGACGGACTGAAGATAAGATGCTAAAGAGGTATATTTATCTTTTGTCCCTAAGGATCTAAAATATGCTGATAGCTTTTAACAAACGACTGGTGGAGATGATCGGGATCGAACCGACGACCTGTACGTTGCGAACGTACCGCTCTCCCAACTGAGCTACATCCCCACACTAACTGGTATATTGTAGCAGAAAATCCGTCAGAGGGGCAGGACTCCTTGCTTCAATCCAGTTATATTATATCTGCCTTGATCATAAAATCAACGGGTTTTATGACGGATACTCATCCCGAAGTCAGAGGACCTGCAAGCAGTCTATACGGGAACAGCATGTTTTTCGCAAAGCCAAGGGAGGTAAAGATCATAACCTCTGGAATGGATTGAGCATTTTTATCATTAAAATCCTTTAGCAGGTCTCAATTACACCTTGGCCTATGGATTTTTGGCCTTTATAAGTTACAGGGCTTCATCATACGCCCTTAAAAATATTTGACATTAACCCTCATTATAAATAAAAGACATCTTACGCCCCCGTAGCTCAGGTGGAT
>DIKH01000387.1 GCA_002424495.1 Desulfobacteraceae bacterium UBA5623 | reverse complement strand
CGTTATTATCGGTAAACACAAGGTGGCGTATCCGACTGACGTCCCTATTATTTCGATTCCATGCACAACCAGTGGAGGTCAGCTGTCAATTGACGTTGCGCTAAAAGAAGCATCTTAGCGCCTCTCATTCTCTATTAAAATGCAAGGTGTTTGTTCCCTTTTTTTCGCACAGGTGGCTGCTCCAAAAACGCGCCCCCGCAAGGGCTCTGTTTGCAAAAGCATAACTGTTCTCAGCCACAAAATATTACCTTCAACGCCATGGTGTAATGTAGACCTAAAGAATGTTTACACCATTAAATACAAAACTCTATTAAAAAGCCAGAGGATATAAATGGCCATTGTACATACTGATAATATAAAAGATAACATGATATTATCTGAAGAAGTTAAAGATATTAAAGGTAGACTTCTCTTAAAAAAAGGTCAACAAATGGGGCCCAGCCATATCAGGATATTGAAGATGTGGGGGGTTACGGAAGTAAATGTCGCCGGTGAAGAGGAAGGTGAAAAGGAGACAGAATCTGCAATTGATCAGAAACAGATTGAAAAGACAAGGGAAGACGTAAGACAAAACTTCAGACACGTTGACCTCAATCACCCTGCAGCAAGAGAGCTGTTCCGATTGGCGGTCCAATTCAGAACTGGGGAGGACTCATCGAAGGGAATAATCGCAATCCCTTCTAGTAAATTAGGCGATTCCGTCCAACTTACAAGTCCTGATATACGAAAAAAAATCATGTTACAGGAGGTTAAACTTCCGGAGATCCCTTCAATTGTCTTTGAGTTAAATGACATCATGGCCGATCCCCTTGCCTCAGCCGATGATATCGCCCGGATAGTCTCAAAAAGCCCTAGCCTGGCCACCTTGCTTTTAAAAATTGTAAATTCTGCCTTTTATGGATTTCCATCAAAAATTGACAGCATTTCCCGCGCCGTAACAATAATAGGGACAAGAGAGATTGGGAGTCTCGCCCTTGGGATCAGTGTAATCACTATCTTTGAAGGCATCCCCGAAAAACTTATGGATATGTTTGCCTTTATGAGGCACGGCTTTGCTTGTGGCATAATTTCAAGAATCTTGTCAGCACAAAAGGACATGCCTCAGACGGAACAGTTGTTTGTATCCGGATTGCTGCACGATATAGGAAGGGCAATAATCTATAAGTATTTTCCCGATCATGCAGGCGTCCTTTTAAGCCGATCAATAAAATCGGGAAACCTTCTATACCAGGAAGAAGTCAGTTGTCTTGGATGCGGACATACTGGCATCGGCAGGATTCTGCTAAAAAAATGGAAGCTTCCCTTTAATCTGGAAAACAACATATCCTGCCATCACAACCCTTCTGCCGCCCCCAATCCCGCCCAGGCCTCTATAGTGCATGTGGCGGACATAATTGCAAATGCAATGGGATTGGGCAGCAGCGGCGAGCGACTGGTTCCGCCTCTCGATACCAATGCCTGGGATAGCCTTGGGCTTTCCCCAAGCTGTTTTGATGTCGTAATAAGACAGGCCATCAACCAGCTATCAGCCTTTGACAGCTTCCTGAGGCAAAAAAAGGAATAAGATGATAGAGACCACTGACCTGGAAAGACTTCTGGCCCGTATTGATTATCTTGAAGAAAACAGACGTTATGTCCAAAACTCATTTGAAACCGTGCTGTCTGTTGGAGATTTTCAGCAGGATGTCACCAGACTAAGCAGCACGAATGAGATCCTAAAGGAGGCGCAACAAAGGATTAGCGGACTTATCCAATTTGAGGCCAGTGCATTATTTGTTATAGATGCGGATAGCTCAGAGTTTATTTTGAGAGTATGCGATCCTATTCATGCCAAGGAACTCATCCAGGGACATGTTGACTTAATGGTGGATAAGGGATTTTTTGGCTGGGCCCTGCGTGAAAAAAGAGGTGTCTTAATTGATTCAGAGGATGGATCTGAACAATTCCTGTTGCATGTCCTTGCAACTCATTCCCAGCTCAAGGGCATGTTTGTAGGACTTATTGGGGCAGAAAACCGTAAAGTCCCTGAGACCTCCCGTTCTTTGTTGTCCATTGTCCTTCTAAACACTGCCAATGCCCTTGAAAGCATTGAATTCCACAACCTTGTTCAAGAACAGAATCTTGTCCTGGAGGCAAAGGTCGAGCAAAGGACAAAGGAACTGGAACAGAGGGTCACAGAACTTGAAGAGGAAGTCGCAAGGCGCAAGAAGGCAGAAAAGTCCTTGCTGATAAGCGAAAGAGAGCTTAAACAGGCAAAGGAGTCAGCCGAACTCGCAAGTAAGGCAAAGAGTGAATTTCTGGCGAATATGAGCCACGAAATACGCACTCCCATGAACGGAATCATGGGCATGGCGGGGCTGCTGCTTAATTCAAGGATGACCAAGGAACAGCTTGAATATGTTGGATTAATAATGGGCAGCGCTGAATCTCTAATGGAAATCATTAACGACATACTCGATTATTCAAAAATCGAGGCGCAAAAGCTGCTCTTGGACCCGATTGATTTCAACCTGCGCACTGCAATTGAAGAGGCAACCGACCTATTGTCTGTAAGGGCACAGGAGAAGGGGCTCGAATTTGTCTGTATTATTGAACCTGACATCCCCTCAATGGTAAATGGCGATCCAGGCAGACTTCGTCAAATAGTCAACAACCTGGTTGGAAATGCAATAAAATTCACATCAGTCGGCGAAGTAACAGTACACGTGTATCTTGTCAGCGAAGATAATGAGGATATTAAAGTCAAGATAGAGGTAAGCGATACGGGCATAGGAATTCCGGAAGGACATCAAAAAATTCTTTTTAATGCCTTTACCCAAGCGGATGCATCAACAACCCGCAGGTTTGGAGGAACAGGGCTTGGTCTTACAATTGCAAAACAGCTTACACAAATGATGTCTGGGGAAATAGGCCTTAATAGTGTCGAGGCCAAAGGATCGGTTTTCTGGTTTACAGCAGCGTTAAAAAAACAGAAGGATCTGGACTATGATACGAAAAGGTCTGGTATACTGCTTGGATCAGGAGCTGACCTTAAGGGCATACGCGTTCTTGTCGTTGATGACAGCATGACAAGCCGGCGATGGCTTTCAGTTATGCTTGAGTCATGGGGCTGTAGATATGATGATGCACCCAACGCAGAGATCGCCCTTGAAAAGCTAAAAACAGCATCATTCCAAAATGATCCTTTCCCTATAGCCATTATTGATAAAATTATGCCCGGCATGAACGGAGAAGGGCTTGGGGAAAGGATAAAACAAAGCCCAGGCATAAAAGATACCACCCTTATAATGATGACCAGCCTGGGAAACCGTGGAGACGCCGGCAGGGCAAAGGCCATTGGTTTTGCCGCTTACCTTTCCAAGCCTGTCAAACAGTCAATATTATATGATTGTCTTATGACCGTGCTTGACAGATCCGGGGCTGTACAAAAAGAGCATCCCATTGTCACGAAGTATTCGCTTGTGGATGAAAGACAGCGAAGCATACGAATTCTTCTTGCCGAAGATAACATCACCAACCAGAAAGTTGCACTTGGCATCTTCAAAAAGCTCGGCTTTACCGCGGAAGCGGTGGGTAACGGAGTTGAGGCAGTGCATGCAGTGGAAAACACCATCTATGACCTCATACTGATGGATTGTCAGATGCCTGAGATGGATGGCTATGAGGCCACCCGTCAAATCAGGATCAGGGAAAACAAAAATACAGATACACACAGACATATGCCGATAATCGCCATGACGGCCGATGCCATGGAGGGAGCAAAGGAAAAATGCCTTGCGGCTGGAATGGACGATTACTTATCCAAGCCCATAAACCCGCATGCACTCTTAAAGAAGATAGAAAAGTGTCTCAACATACAGTAGAGTCTAAAATAAGCGGTTAGCTATTGACTTTTAGTCCCGCCATGGCGGGATTAGCCAAATGATGATAAGGCGTTATTGAACACCAATAAATGCCTGTGGTAATTTTTCCGGGCATTCCTTTAACGAGGACAAGAGCACGTAATTCAAGCTATAAGTTAGGGACGAAAAAATATAAACACTATCTAAGAGCTATGATTCAGGTTAGATTCTCTTATACACATGGAATTGTTACTACAGGAACAGGAGAATTTTTGACGACCTTTTCAGCGACACTTCCGAATTGAAAAAGCCCTTTTTCCCCACGGGAAGCCATTACAACCATGTCCACCTTCTCTTTATCAATAAGCTTCAAGATTTCCTGGGCAGGGTCACCTATGGCAATATGTCTTTTATAGAGGGGGCAGCCTTCTAAATTTTTCTTACAGATTTGATCAAGACGTTCCTTCGCCTTTTCACTTTCCCATTCGTGAATCTTGGTGATATGTGACTGGTCAAATTCTCCATACCAAGGCTCGTGGTGACCGAGTTCTTCTATTACGTAAAGAACATGTACTTCAGTCGCATATTTTTCAGCCAAGGATGAAACATAAGGCAAAGCTCTCCTGGCATTCTTTGAAAGATCTGTGGGCCAGAGTATCTTTTTTCTTTCCATGCGTGTTACTCCTTTTTGGGCTGATACAACCTGGTTTCAAAAGTTGCAGGGATTAAAAATGATGAAGTCTTATAAAATCATCTTCAGTAAAATAACAAATCTCCAGAGCCGATTTCAAACACCCACTATTAACTAGTGCCCATCCAGAAATG
>DIKH01000138.1 GCA_002424495.1 Desulfobacteraceae bacterium UBA5623 | reverse complement strand
TGTGGAGGGCTTGTTGACTCTGAGGGTTTAGTAGAAAGGGTGGAGGTTGCCGGCCCTGGCTTTATTAATTTCTGGATCAGATCTGAGGAGTGGCTCCGGGGACTTTCACGAATAATCAGTCTTGAGGGTGATTATGGCAAAAGCATGGACGGCAACGGGCAAAAAGTCCTGGTCGAGTTCGTCAGCGCAAATCCCACTGGTCCTCTTCATGTCGGTCATGGCAGGGGGGCCGCCCTGGGAGACACCCTTTGCAGGATACTTTCCTTTTGCGGATATGATGTCGTACGGGAGTTCTATATCAATGATGCCGGTCAGCAGCTCAGGATGTTGGGAGAATCTGTCTATAGCCGTTTCAAGCAGATGGATGATCCGGAATATCCCTTTCCGGAGAAAGGGTATCACGGAGACTATGTTGTGGAGATTGCAAGGAAGGTTATTGATAAGACCGACCTTAATTCCCTTGCCCCTGAGGAGGCCATCCGGACATGCTCACAGACTGGCAAGGACATAATGTTTGAAGAAATTCAGGAAACACTGAAAACTTTTGGAGTCGGCTTTGACAACTGGTACAGTGAGAGTGATCTGTTCAGCTCCGGCCTTCTCGACAGGACACTTGAGACCCTGAGGAAGGAAGGCAGGCTCTACGAACATGAGGGCGCCCAATGGATCAGGACATCTGATTTCGGGGATGACAAGGATCGGGTGATCCGGAAAAATGACGGCAATTTTACCTACTTTGCATCGGATATATCCTATCATGTGGAAAAGTATGCCAGGGGGTTTTCCCGGGCGATAAACATATGGGGCGCAGACCACCACGGCTATGTCCCAAGAGTCAAGGCGGCCTTGCTTGCCCGCGGGATACCGGAAAAATGGCTTTCTGTCATGCTCATTCAACTGGTAAAACTCTGGAAGGCCGGCCAGGAGATGAAGATGTCAAAGAGGGCGGGCAGCTTTGTCACCCTTAAAGAGCTTATTGATGAGGTAGGCGTTGATGCGGTCAGGTTTGTTTTTCTGACAAAAAACCATGACTCCCCCCTTGATTTTGATATGGATATTGTTAAAAAACAGGATAGTGAAAATCCGGTTTATTATGTCCAGTATGCCCATGCACGGATATGCAGTATATTCAGGAAGGCGGAGGAGGAGGGAATCTCTTTGCCGGACAAATCCGACCGAGTGTTAAAACATCTTGTCCTGGACCAGGAGATGGCTCTGATAAGGGCAATGGCTGCTTTTCCATCACTTTTGGCGGATATTGCAAGGTCATTGGAACCACATCGCCTGACCTATTACCTTACAGAGCTTGCCGCCTCGTTTCACAGGTATTTTAACCTGGGCACGAAGACCCCCGAATACCGGGTAATCACGCAAGACACCGAGTTGAGTCAGGCCAGATTGTCCCTGGTAAAGGCCATTAGAATCGTTATCGCCAACGGGCTCGGGATGATGGGGGTCAGCGCCCCTCAAAGCATGTGAGTCAGGCCAAGGCATGAGTGCAAACAGATCCAAAAACGAAAAGAAATCCAGGAAGTATCTTATAGAACTGACATCTAAGACTATCATATTTTGGGTCTTGGGGTCGTCCTTTCTTTTTGTCTGGATCTTTATATTGGGAGTCATGGTTGGTCGAGGTTATCTGTCATTCGATATCTTGAAGGATAAGTTCGCAATGATCCAGGAAATGGTCGGGGGAAAAGATACATCTAAGACTGAGGAGATACCGGGGCCGGTCAAAGATCCAAAGCTTGCATTTTATGATCAGCTCTCTTTAACAAAGGAGGAGGCTGCAAAAAGTGGGGCGCAAGGCCTCAAGGCCAATGCCGTTTTGGAAGATAAGCCCCTTGCTGAAGGTTATAAGCCGTCCCTGGTCAAGTCTGATTCCGCTGTTGAGCCTGCTCTTGAAACCACACCGGATCATGTGAGTCTAAAAAAACCGGAAACACTGCCTGTTTTTGAAGAAAAAACAGCGTCTGTAAGCAAGCCCGCCGTGGAACGCATGCCTGACGCAATTGCCATCCCCGCTCCTGCTCCAAGGTTGGTTACTGTGTCCAAGCCGGTCAGGCCAATACCAAGGGAAAAGCAGGAAGCGACCACAGCCAAGGGCGCCAATGAAAAGTTGCGGCAATATGTCTTAAGCGTTGGCGGCTCCTGTGACAGGGCCAAGGCGCTTTCATTGGCTAAAAAGCTTTCCGGCAGAGGCTTTAACGCATCACTGTCAAACACAAAAAGGGGTGGAAGACCGTATTACAGGGTGACTTGCGGACCCTTTGAGACTGAAGAAATGGCAGATGCCTTTAAAAAATCGCTTGCCGGCAGGGTGGGAATTTATGGGGTTGTGACCAGGGCAGGCAATTGATTTTGATGTTCAACCCCTTTTTTTCAAGACCAGGAGGCTGTCCGCGAATGAGATATTTTTTCCAACATCAAGGAAGGCGAAAATTTTACCCGCAGGAATACATAGGAGTATTTCGAGGTTTAAAATTTGAGCCTGACGCAGGTATTGGGAAAAAGAGCCATTCTCGGACAGCCTCCTAGGGGATTTTCGAGATGTCAAATGAACAGATGCATATCAGAAAAGCCATTATCCGTGATGTCCACAGCATTCATAGGTTACTAAACGACTATGCCGGCAGAGACCTTTTACTTCCAAGATCATTAAGTGAGCTTTATGACCATCTGAGGGATTACTTTGTACTGCAGGACAGCGCCGAGCCAAATGATGTCAAGGGTGTTTGTGCTCTGGGCATATGCTGGGACGACCTTGCTGAAATCAGGTCTCTCGCAGTTACTGAAGACCACCAGGGTAGAGGCGCTGGATCAAGGCTTGTCGAAACATGCCTTGACGAGGCGAGGTCTCTGGGATTGAATAAAATTTTTGTCTTGACCTATGTCCCGGATTTTTTCAAGAAGCTGGGTTTCAATGAGATGGACAAATCAGGCCTTCCCCATAAGATCTGGTCTGACTGTCTGAAGTGCCCCAAATTTCCAAACTGTGATGAAACAGCACTTATGATTGATCTTTAGTATCTTTTGAGTCCCTAATCAGGAGGAAAAAATGTTTGGCATAGGCATGCCGGAACTTATTGTCATAATGGTCATAGCCCTGATAGTTCTGGGACCCAGCAAATTGCCTGAACTGGCCAGGGCCATTGGCAAAGGGCTTGCGGAATTTAAGAAGGCCACCCAGGAGATCAAGGAAAGCCTGAATATCGAGGGGGAGATCAGAGAGGCAAAGGAGGACCTTGCCGATTCAATAAGCGGTCTGAACGAACCCCTTGATATTAATGCCATCCATGTCCCATCAGAAAAAAAATCGCATATGGAAGGTAAGGATGACTCTAAAGAAGTTGAGACAAAAGAAGGTGGAGACAACAACTCTGAAGGGGAGGTGACGGCTAAGGCTGGCAGGGAAGAGGGGAAAAACTGACATGAATGATCAGGAGAAAATGCCTTTTCTCGCTCACCTGGAGGAACTGCGCAAGAGGCTTATTGCAAGTGCAATAGCAGTAGGAATAGGTTTTGCCATCTGCTATTGCTTTTCAGAGAGGCTTTTTCAGATTCTGATTGAACCGCTCAAGGCAGCAATGCCAGAGGGCGATCACCTGGTTTTTACCGCTCTTCCCGAGATGTTTGTTACATATCTGAAGGTTGCCCTTGTAGGCGGCGTCCTGCTGGCGGCGCCTTTTTTGTTTTACGAGATGTGGATGTTTGTGGCACCGGGACTCTACAGACATGAAAAAAAAATGGCGATCCCGTTCGTTACCTCTTCAACTCTCCTTTTTGTGGGAGGGGCTGCCTTCGGCTATTTTATCGTTTTTCCTTTCGGTTTTAAATTTTTCATGGGGTTTTCCAATGAGTATGTAAGGGCCTTGCCATCTGCGATGGAGTATTTCAGCTTTTCCCTGAAACTCCTTTTTGCCTTTGGCATGGTATTCGAGCTTCCCGTCTTCATCTTTTTTCTGACCAAATTAGGGATTGTAACGACCGATAACCTGAAAAAAAATCGTAAGTATGCTATCTTGGGCGCCTTTATCGTGGCAGCGATAGTGACCCCTCCTGACGTGGTCAGCCAGTTTATGATGTCAGGGCCGCTTATCGTGCTGTATGAAATCGGAATTATTGTCTCAATGTTTGCAAAAAAGAAGAAGGCGCAGGAGAAGGTGCAGCCGGAGTTTTAACGATAAAATTGAAATTCCATCAAATATACCAAACCAACAATCTTCAACAATAGTTTCCTGTCCCAGCGCATAATATCATAATGTAAAATAATACCAACAGGTGGAATACATTACCCTGATAAAATGGTATTTTTTTATATATACTTTCCACGCCTTTTATCTCTATGTCATAACATATTGAAATATAGGTATATAATCGTTATTTGAATTTTGACTGAATGTGGCACGCCACTTGCGCGAGGGCTTTAGCAGACCCCGGGAAAAGGTGGAGATCCATAAATCCATTGATAGAAGAAATATCGTAACATGAATTATGAAATTATAAAATTAACAAAAAATACTGCAAAGTTCAGTTCTGATAAATCCCGAAACATTGGCACAGAATCTGAGCTTGAAATAGCATTGCCTAAAGATGCCAACCTTGATTCTTTTACCATCAAGGGAACGATAACAGACTGCCGGCATGTCCGGAACAACGGGGCCAGTTCTTACTTATTTGAAATGAATATCAGTGAATTATCTGAAAAGAATAGGTTAATACTCGATGCATATGTTGATTTTCTGGATAGAGAAAATATTCTGGCCAAAATCAAAAAAGATAACCAGGAATTACAAAATGCCCTAAGCAATCTGGGCGAAAAGCTTATGCAATTAATCGCGGTTTCAGAATTGTTAATCAGGTGTCAATGGTCGTTTAAAAGTGTGC
>DIKH01000035.1:24297-26598 GCA_002424495.1 Desulfobacteraceae bacterium UBA5623 | reverse complement strand
AAAAAAAGCCGCTGTAGTATTAAGGAATTCCTTCTCTCTTGTGGGAATGGGGGCGCTCTAAGGTTTTAAGGTTTCGCATTTAATATCACATCAGTAAGAGGGGACGGATTACGAGTTGCATACGAAGGGAGATGAACAGTGACAGCAATCGTTCAACAGGTTCAGGATAAGGTCAAAGCGCTGAGGCAGGTGCCGGCGGTGGCGCACGTGCTCCGGATGAATACCAGGTATGTCACCAGGCTGGGAAACCAGTTCGCGGGGGCCATCACCTACTTCTCGTTGCTGGCAATGGTGCCCATCCTGATGTTTGCGTTCTCTGCTTGCGGGTTCACTCTGACAGTGCTGCGTCCCGACGTGCTGGAGCGGGTTCAGGCAGCGGTCATGGTTCAGCTGCAGGGCGCTCCTGAGGACCTGCAGGCCCAACTGACCGCCCTGATTGGCGGTTTGCTGCGCAACTGGGCCTCGGTGGGTCTGGTGGGCCTTTTATCGTCGATGTACTCCGGCGCCGGATGGGCAGGGAACCTGAAGTCTGCCGTGCGGGCACAGACCCGTCCGCTCTTTGACATGAAGGAGCGCAAACGTTTCATCCTTCTGGAGGTACTGGTGAATTTCGCGATTCTACTGGGCCTGCTTGTCATCCTGGCAGTGACCTTCGCGCTCGCGGCCACGGCGACTTCGTTGACCGGCACGATCGTGCACTGGCTTGCACTGGATGAAGTCCCCGGCGTCAATGTTCTGTTGCGGATTGTGGGCCCCATTTTGTCGGCCATTGCCGGATGGGCTATGTTCGTGTACCTTTATAAGGTGTTGCCGGAGGTCAAGTTTCCTTTCCGCATCATCGCGTGGGGCGCTCTGTTCGGATCCGCGGGACTTTTCGTTCTGCAGTACTTGACCGGTTTTCTGATGGGCAAATTTTCGGGCAATCCCGCGGCCGCCGTGTTCGGTCCGGTGATTGTACTGATGCTCTTTTTCAACCTTTTTGCGCGTCTCAATCTTTATGTGGCCGCTTGGATCGCGACATCTGTACAACCGGCTGTAGGCGACCAGATCCAGGAGTTCGACCGTCCATTGCTGAAGGCTCTTGGAGTGTCGGATTTGGTTCGACGGGAGGTGAGGACAGGGCTCGACGATGCAGCCAAAACGGACAAGTGACTAATGTGAGTCTCTGTTAAAAAATATGACCGTGGAGGGTATCCCACCCGACCCAGTAACTCTTTTTGAAGGCCTCGTCCAACAACCCCGTTGCACCAGCCAAGCTGGTGAAGGGGGGTTGTTGTTTCCCATTGATATCAAAGCCGGCATGACCATAACCTGAGACTACTTCAAGGGGCTGAACCATTTTGTAAAAATATTCTCAGAACACGTTTCCAACGGCACGGGGCTTATTTATGGAGGTGAAGAAAGTCAATGCGCCATCTCTCGGAGTCGGACCGGAAGTATCTGGAGACAGGAGGCTATGCAGTTAAGTATCTGGACTATGACTGGTCGCTCAGCGACAAACCTGGAACGCAATGATATCGAACACGAATAACGCCCGCCCCAAGAGCAACGTCCCCGTGATGGTCAAGCTCGCCGTCTTGACTGTAATCATTGTGGGGATCGTGCTGGCGGCCGGGCACTATAACTTACAGCAGATGTCACGTGACGCACTCTTATGGATAGACAAAGCCGGTCCGGTTGGGCCTCTGATCTTCTTTGTGCTATATGTCGTAGCCTGCGTGTTCATGCTGCCGGGGGCGATTCTCACTATCGGAGCAGGCGCGGTTTTCGGCGTTATCCATGGCTCGCTTTTGGTCTCGCTGTCATCCACTGCCGGTGCAGCGGCGGCATTCCTGGTCGGACGTTACCTGGCCCGGGATATGGTGGCCCGGCGGGTCGAGAAAAACGCAACCTTCCGGGCGGTGGACGAGGCTGTCGCCACCGAGGGCTGGAAGATCGTAGGTCTATTGCGCCTTTCACCGGTCTTCCCTTTCAACCTGCTTAATTACACCTTAGGTCTGACACGGGTTTCCCTCAGCAGCTATGTGCTGGCGTCATGGATCGGCATGATGCCAGGAACGGTGATGTATGTCTATCTTGGTTCGCTCGCAGGCAGTCTGGCGGAATTGGGCGTAAGGGCAGGCGCCATTACCCGCTCGCCCGTCGAATGGGGGCTTTATATCGTCGGTCTGGTTGCGACAATAGCTGTCACCTTGGTCATCACCCGCATCGCCCGTCGCGCCCTTGGCCAAAGGATGCAATCTATGACTGAACCGAAGGAGACCCCGCAATGACGGAAGACTCTTGGCATTTCAATGTAAC
>DIKH01000035.1:0-24173 GCA_002424495.1 Desulfobacteraceae bacterium UBA5623 | reverse complement strand
CAATAGGCTGTGCAGCGCTCGGAGGAAAGGTCGCACTGGTTGAACGCCACTTGATGGGGGGCGATTGCCTGAATGTGGGGTGTGTGCCCTCCAAGTGCCTGATACGTTCGTCCCGCGCGGCAGCGGAGATGTCCAACGCCAACCGCTTCGGACTGACACCACACACGGTCGCGGCCTCCGACTTCGCTTCCGTCATGGAACGGCTGCGTAGTCTTCGCGCAGAAATCGGCCGTAACGATTCCGCTCAACGTTACAGCGAATTGGGTGTAGACGTGTTTTTCGGGGAGGCATCATTCGCCGACCGTCACACCGTGACCGTCAAAGGCCTCCCCCTACGATTCAAAAAGGCAATTATCGCCACCGGTTCACGCGCAGTGCTGCCAGGCATAGCCGGTCTGGCAGACACAGGCTATCTGACAAACCAGACAATCTTTAATCTCACTGTGCTCCCGCAACGTCTAGCGGTCATAGGTGGCGGTCCCATCGGGTGCGAGTTGGCCCAGGCATTCCGTCGTTTGGGCTCAGAAGTCACAATCATCCAGCACACTCGTTTTCTGCCCCGCGAAGATACCGATGCCTCGGCGCTCCTTACGCGTGTTTTCGAGCATGAAGGAATTCGCGTGTTGCTTGAAGCCAAACCGGTTCGAGTCGAAACGAGCGGCACGGGCAAGAGAGTGACCGTGCAAACCGGAGATGGCGAGCAGACTGTTGAAGCCGACGAGATTTTTATCGGTACTGGCCGTCAGCCGAATGTCGAAGGGCTTAGCCTTGAAAAGGCAGGCGTAACTTACGACAAACGCAAGGGTGTGGTGGTAGATGACTTTTTGCGCACTACGAACCCGAACGTTTTTGCCGCAGGCGATATCTGCATGGACTGGAAATTCACCCATACGGCAGACGCAACCGCGCGCATGGCAGTGCAAAATGCACTGTTTTTGGGGAAAAAACGACTGAGCGACTTGACCATGCCCTGGTGCACCTACACCGATCCTGAGATCGCCCATGTCGGTCTTTACGAAACAGAAGCCCAAGCTCGCGGCATTGCCACGGACACCTTCAATGTATGCCTCGCTGACGTGGACAGGGCCATTGCGGACGGAGAAACCGAAGGTTTTGTCAAGGTCCTGGTCAAAAAGGGGACAGACCGGATCATCGGCGCGACCATTGTCGCAGCTCACGCCGGGGATCTCATCAGCGAGATATCCGTGGCCATGGCCGGAAAGATCGGTCTTAAGACGATCGCGGATGTCATTCACCCATATCCGACGCAGGCCGGGGCCATCCGCCGGGTCGGCGCCGATTACAACCGCAAAAGGTTGACGCCACCTGTGGCAGCGTTTTTGAAATGGTGGCTGAGATGGAAGAGAAGATGACGAGGTTCATATTGTACAGGGGGGTTAAATCTAAGTACCTATAACGATGATAAGTGATTTTCGAATTTCTTTACAGGTGCTTTACAAAGGGGTGAATTGTGGCAATTTTCAAACTTGGTTTGACGTTTAATTTTGGGGGTATTTTTGGACCGTCAGAAAAAGAAACTTGAGACACTTTTTTGTCTTCGGGCGGCTTGGAAATCGTTTCAAAAATACCACTTCATTTCCTCACGGGCATATCTTCTGTGTGGCCTTGGGTTTTCCTCCTTTTAGGGGTTACATATTTTGCAGGGACTATACCCTGCGCTCATTGCCTCTTGACGGGTTACAAAGTATTCTGTGCAGGTATTACAATTAAAAAAACGGCAGTCTGAGCTATGGAATATAAACGAATCGTTGTTCCCGTGAAAAGGTCCTGAATCAATAGAATTACTTGCTGATTGTGCAGATGGCGCGATTTCATAATGCCGATTTGTAGGTGTTGTGATTATCGAAGTTCCATAATGCCGACTTGTGGATGACGCACGTGGAGGTGAATATGTTTTTACCTTCGGGGCGGGCATAGGGACATTTGCTATTGAGACAACCCCGCGCCTAAAATCCCACGGCGGAATGGGATTTGGATCACTCCATAAGCCTATCTTTTCACCTTTAGCATATTGTTCATGTATCCCAAGTGTTTGATCAGTTGAGTATTTTTTATAATGCCATGCAAGCCCAGCCTGTAGTAACTCTTCATTGAGAGTTGGCCCTTTGTGTCCGGACATACTAACCCATGCCACGGTGCGTCCATATCTGTCAGTGGTAACCGACTTAATTTCAACGGATTTACCAAAAACCATGTCAGAAGTAAATTTTTTGGCCTTTTGGCCGAATGCCTGGTGTTTTTCTGGGCAGTCTATCCCGTAAAGTCTTATCTTGGTTCGTTTTTCATCGGCACTTAAAACGGTTATTGTGTCGCCGTCTGAGACACCAACCACTTTGGCATCCCAAGAAAATGCTAAGCCATGCAATAAAAAATTAAATAAAAAAAGGTATATAAAAATTCGTTTAAACATTCTAACTCCTCCTAAATTAGAACTTTACATAAATTACATTGCCCTTTTTTTAAGGATTTCGCCTCTTTGTTCCTCCTTGTCTTCCTGCCGAATATTACCGTCTGATTTCTTTAGCCTTTCCTTGATTTCCTTACATTCCTGGACCAGGTCTTTGACGATATTTTTCATCTCGCCGACATCCTGAAGCTGTGTCTCCATACCATTGAGGCGGTTCTCGGTCATCATGGCCTGGTGAAAGGATCTGATATTCGCGGCCAGGGATGCGGCATAACCGGTGTCTGATTTGATTATTTCCCAGGTTTTGGTAAGTAGATCACCGACCTCAGGATCGTTCAACATATCCTTATATAATAAAGAGGCCCGTTTATTTGCCTCTGATTGCTCCTTTGTTATCACACCTAGGTGCATCCGGGCATTTTGAGCCTGCTCCTGGGTCATTTCACCTTCACCGGTTAGAAGCCAGTCGAGATTAATATCAAAACGTTCGCGAATGCGCAAAAGATGCTCAATATGGGGAGGCCTACCATTAATGTAACCCTGAAAGGTACTTTTAGGAATATCAGCTAGTTTTGCGAGATTTGTGTGCTTTCCTTCGGCAAATTCTTTAGCCAAGATAAAAAATCTTTCGATTAAGGTGCTCATATGCGTACTTTTTTTGCTTGACAAGTTCGCGATTGCGACCGATATTGTATTAAAATGTAATTTAAACCAACAACCACAAAAAAAAGGAAATATTATGACCCCCCTAGAAGTTAAACACGCCATTGAGCGTGCAGGCTTTACCCAAGCAAAGATAGGCAGGAAACTGGACCCTCCTGTCACCCCCCAAGCTGTTAATCGCATCATTCACGCCGGCGCAATATCTGCGCGTGTCCATGAGGCCATTGCCTGTGCCATTAACCGGCCGGTCGAAGAGATCTGGCCGGAGTATTACCTGCGCAAGGCAAGTAATGGGTAATCGGAGCTCAGTAATCACAATGAGTACTGAGCTCATTAAAGACTTAAAGGAGACAAGCATGAATATTACGCCATCTATATTTAAAGACGTTATGCTCCAAGAGTCATGCTGGATTGACGGAACGCCACATTTCACCCGCCGGGCAATCGGCGAGTGGTTGGAGTATGACATGTCCAAACGAGATCCGATCGGACACATTATTCGCAAAAATCCTCACATCGAACAATTTTCAGTGCCCGTGTATTTATCGGGCACTGACGGCAAGAATTACGAGCAAAAATTCTATAACCCCATCGGCCTCCAACTCATCATTTTCGAGTCCCGGCAACCCAAAGCCAAGGCCTACAAGGTGGCTGTCGCCAACCTGGTTTACGCCTTCATGCGCGGGGAACTCAAACCTTCCAAGTGGTCCCAAAAAGATGACCTGGTGTCCGCTGCCCGTCAGATCCTTTCTCTTCCGTGCAGCCGGAAGCGGGGATCGCTGGTCAGGGACCTGGCCGAACGGGACGGTGTGAGCATCCAGGCGGCTTACAGGCGCGTCAACAAAGTCTCGGGTAAGAGGCTTCGGGCCGGTATCCGGTCAGATAAGGGCGCAACCAAGTACCCGGAAGACCGGGAGCGGGTGTTCGCCTATGTAAAAGAGCATCCCGAAGCCAGGGGTAAGGAGATCGTTTCAAAGCTTAGCGGGCTTAAGGTCTCCTTCTCCCGTGTTAACGAGTGGCTTCGGGAACGGGCATTTGCCCTTAATTAATAACCCCTTTTGGAGGTCAGATCAATTGAAAAATGCACTTATTGAGTCCAGGAGATACCCTGTCTACTGCGCCTGGTGCGCAAAAGAGGGGAACACAACCCTGGTGAATATGTCTTCCGTCAGGAACTCCTCCGGTATCTGTAAAAAGCATGCCGACGAGCTAAAAAATCAGGCCGATGAACTGGCGGTTCAGCTGGGCCTGTTTCAAAAATCAAACACATTATGCCTAAAGGAGGCAAAATAAAATGAAAAAATTGATCGTTATCGTCATCCTGGCCGCCGCCCTTGTTTCTTTTGTGCACAGGGCCGCAACCGATTATGCCACCGCGCTTAAGGATAAGCGGACGGCGCAGATAGAATTAATCAACAGGTAAAATTTTAACCCCATTCGGAGATTATGTCAATAAGTCGCAATCCCTTTGTAACTCAGGTCAATAGACGCGGAGAGAAGTAGATGATGGAAGAAATAATGGATACAATTTTTATGGTTATAAATACGAGTTGGAAATGGGCTGGGCCTTTGGCTGTGGGCGTTTTTGGGGCCTGGATGATCTACTGCATAGTGGCGTTTGTATGTATGTTTGTAGATGATATCATGATGAGAGGTGTAGACGATGAAGAGCTATAAGAGGATCAAGGCCGATGATTTAGTGATGGATATTCTGGAATATTTGTCTGAGCAGAAAGCACCTGTATCCGGAAAGCAGATTTCAGCGGCTGTTAAGGTCCCGTATAGTACGGTTATGTGTCACCTTGCAACATTGGGGGATAGGGGTCTTATCAGAACCGTCGGCGAATGTTTCGAAATGGGAACAGGCATGGCTGCCTATTATTACCGGTATACTGCCCGGCTGGAAAACAGGATGGCCAGTGATCAGGCAGAATTGAAGGCGTTAGGCATAAAAAACTAAAGGAGAATTGATTATGGGGAAAGTTGAAGTGAAAACTATGGAAGCAATTGAGGAAGCCGGAAGGCTCAAGGGCGAGATGGAGAGGATTAAGTTGCAGGATAAGCTGACCGAGCTGGAAAACAATGTCGAAATGATCCGGCAGGAGGCCATGTCGGACGCAAAAATACAGACAACAGGATGCAATATCGCCTTCAACCAGCTCCTTCGTTATGCGGAATTTTATAAAGTCAAGCAGGCGAAAGAATACAGGAAACAAGGTCGGACTTGGGCGGAATTCTGCTCTGAGCACGGGGAGGAATGTAGAACTATTGACAATATTCTGAAAGATCTAAGGCCTGTATATGAGAATTTTTCGGAAAAAATTTCCATTTTTCTAAATATGCCATTGAGTAAAATCAGGTACTTAGGTAAAGGGCTGTCAGAATTTTCGGAAAAATTTTCCGAAACTGAAGATGGGGCACTCCTTATCGACGGCCAAAAGATCGAGCTTACCCCCGAAAACAAAGACGAAATTGAGGCGGCGATTGACGCCATGCAGGAGACCCACGCCAACGAGACCAAGGCCCTGAAGGCGGATGTGAAAAAGTACAAAAACAACGCGGAGAAGATGGTCGCGGAGGAGACAAAGGCGCTTAATCTGGAGAGAAAAGCGCTGATTGAAAGAGTTGATCGTCTGGAGAAATTCGCCCCTGACGACAAGGACCCCGAGACCTGGATGATTGATCAAATGAAGGTGATTGAAAAGATGGTGCTGGAGTTCGATGTTGCATGCAGGCGGGTGGTCATGGATGAGCGCATTGTCGACAATATGCCTGTTATCGGGCAGGTGGAGGGTTTAATGCAATCGGTGGAATTGGCATTGAAGATGCTCAGAGATACGTGGACGGAAAGATTTCTGGCTGATTGGGAAGAATAGGACAGGTACGGGGCCTGCCCGTATGAGGGAGGGGGGGATGGAAATTTTGGACAGCGTAGTTGAGCAGATTCGTAATGACTGGATGGTGGCTCCATACGGGGGAAAGACGTTCATTGTTAAGAAATGGGCCAAACTTCTCGATTGCTCGCAGCAGGCAGTGTATCGGGCTCTCGGTATTAACCGTGAAAGAAAGGGCGAACGGAAGATTAAGAATATCGAGGATTATGCGCGGATTGTGGCGTGGATAAAACGAAAGCCTCCGGCGAACATGGGTGAGGTGCCTACAGATTTGGCCCTGCGAAAGGCTATTAAAGACGGCTTTGTTCCGGACACCTTGTCGGGCAAGGAAAACACTATTGATCGTGTTACGAGGGAACTGGGGCTGACTCAACGGCAGAGACGTATTCAAAGATATCAAGCGGAAAGGCCTAATCAGTTGCATCACGTGGATGCGTCGTCTTCCAGGAGCTTTTTTGTGGCCCGGGAGATAAGGGATAAAGCGGGAAATGTGATTGATTACGCCCTCAGACTTCATGCGGCCAAGAAAGGATATAAAAACAAGCCGGTGCCTATAAGGATGCGACCTTGGATTTACGGGCTGGTGGATGATTATTCCGGGTTCTGGATAGGCCGGTATGTGGCGGCTATGGGTGAATCTGCCGTGGACAACCTGGATTTTCTCAGATGGGCGTGGAGCAAAAACGAAGACACGCCTTTTTTCGGCCTCCCTGAAATGATCAAGGGGGACCTGGGGCCCATGATGCGCGGGCCTGCCAGCCAGGAGTTTTTTGAAAGACTCAATATGAAGATAGACCCCAGCATGCCCGAGAACAAGGAAAGCCACGGAAAGATAGAGCGGCCCTGGAGAACGGCCTGGCAGCGTTTTGAGTCGACGTATTTCATGCAAAGCAATTGGCGACAGTTTGAGATCATGATGAGTGAACTCAACCGCCAGTTTTTCAATTATCAGGAAGAATATAATACGAAGGCCCACCGTTATGAAAAGAAGATATCGCGGCTTCAGGCATGGCGGAAGATAAGCTTGTACGGTGGGGCCGTGGCTATTCCCGAGGCGGCGTTCAGGACGATATTCAAGCGGTATGAACGCGTTGTGGGCGCGGACGGCTGTATAAGCGTAGACAACGTGCTCTATGAGGTAAAGGGGCTTCATAGCGCACAGGTGAATGTGTACGAGGGCGTTTTCGAGGACAGGTTGATTGTAGAGGATAAGGCCACGGGTGAAAAATATGAAGTGGAAGATTTTAGGCCTAATCCCCTGGGTGTGTTCACCGGGCACAAGGAGACCCCGCATCAGAAGGCTGTTAAGGCGGCACAGGAGTTGAAAGTTTCCGGTGATACGCTTTACTCCAGGCCGAAGGATGCGGGAAATGTCGCCATGATGCCTACGAGGGTTAAACGGACCGTGGAGGTTGAGGACCCCTTATGTGTTGACGCATATGGGTCATTGGATGCCGCGCTGCGTGACTTTGCGGGCATAAGCGGACTTAGGCTGGATGATGATAACCGCGAGGCCATACGTGATTTGATTATCGACAACGGCCTTAAGCGGGACTTTGTAAAGGACCTGGCCCTGGAGTTTGTGGCCGAAAACGAAAGGAGGTTGTCGCATGGGTAGTATATCGAGGCTGGAGTTGCTGGTAAACATGGGTTTTGACCGTGACCCGTTTGGGGGGTGTAATAACGAGACGGCGGACAGGATGCGGATAAAAAAGACCGTGGCCCTGGCCGTGCGGTCCCACGCGCTTGTTTCCATTGTGGGAGAGCGGGGAAGCGGCAAGACCTGGGCCGCGGTGGCAGCGCTTGAGAAGCTGGACGCGGAGCTTGTATTGATTGATTTTGCCGATTACAGACGGCTGTTGATTACGGATATCGAGCAGGAAATGATTATGACGCTTTCGGATGAAAGGCCGATGAGGGGGAAGAGCATACGGAAAAGACAGTTGCGGCGGGTGCTTGGCGAGGCCACGCGGAGAAAGCAGGTGGTGGTTGTCATCGAGGAGGCGCACGCTTTGCACGGAAACACCATCCGGGCGCTCAAGACCTTGCGCCGGCTGGACTGGATGGGGAAGAAGGATTTGTTCACGGTTATTTTGCTGGGGCAGTCTGATCCGCTTCAGAATGTGTCGGAGATTAGGCTTAGGGGGGATTGCGTGCGCATGCAGGGATTATCGGCCAATGAGGCGCGGCAATATGTGGAGGATACGGTTGGGAGTGTGTTTGAGGACGCGGCGGTTGATGCGCTTGCGGGCCGGGGCATAAGGAATTATCTGGACATGCAGGAGGCTGTTATCCGGGTGATGGGGCGTGCCTGGGCCGAAGGCAGAGATAAGGTGCAAAAGGAGGATGTGGATGCGGTGTTCGGCGCGGCAAAGGCTGTAGACAATGCGAAGAAGCCCGCGCCTGTGGCCGCACCTGGCGGGAATGACGTGCTGCGGGACGTTATCAATAAGCGCCAGACTGAAACCGCTCTGGGAATGCGGGCGGCGGGGTAAGAAGGGTGAAGGGTGAAGAGTGAAGGGTGAAGTTTGAAGGTTGAAAAGAGAAGTGGAGGGATAACGGAATGAAAAAGTATGAGCAACCGGAAAATTTTTTCAAGGGGCTGATTATTGCGTTTGCGATATCAATGCTGTTTTGGAGCGCTTTGATCATAATAATCATGTAAAGGCCGGGAAAAAGGAGGGCGACATGAAACTGAATGAACTGGGCTACGATCTTAGGACCGGGTATCACGACAGGCGGCTGACGCAGGCTGAAGAAAAGTTTGTGGGGATACTCTGGGCCGGGCATGTGGGCAAGGAAAATATCATCTCCGCTGACCGACTTGCCATCCAGTACTACACGGGCGCTGCTCAGGATGTAGATGAGTTTTTGCTGTTGCATGAACGGGCGACCCTGGAGGAGTGGAAGCGGGATGTCCGGCATATGCAGAACCATTTACTGATGGATCATGACAATATTCCGGTTTTGTCCAGGGCGGGGGTCGGCGGCGGCTACTGGATTGCGGACAGCGATGAAGAGGCGGCCCAGTTTTATGACAGGTTCAGAAAACGCGGCCTGACCGGGATATACAAGGCGGCCAGGGGAAAAAAGGCGGCCCTTGTTGACATGGTGCGGCAGATGACTTTTGAGTTTGAAGAGATGCAGGACAGGACAACTCCCCTGGCCATCAAGAGGGAAAAGGCGGCGCCGGCATTGCCCGCTCCTGTCGAGGTGGTGGATGCATTCCTGGACCGGATGCTCAAAGACCCTGAAAAATTTGCAGATGGTTTGAGAAAAATCGGGAAGAAATATGGTTCTGTTCTAATGCCCAAAAAAGAGCTGGCGGTCCTGAAGGCCAAGGCCGCGGAATTGTCGGCTATGGTTGCGGGGTTATAAAATGTCTCACGCAGAGGGCATGGAATTAACAGAGATAATTTAGAGGGATAACATATGGGAAAACCAAGGCTTAGAATGAAAACTGAGTTAAATTACAGACGCGGCAGTACAGCCCATTATTGCAGTCAATGCAATTTTTACGTCTCGAAATTTGATGTCAAATTGCTGGATGGAACGTCCAGTGGCATTGTACAGCCAAGATGTAGGGTTATAGGACTCCGCAACAGCAGGAGGTACCGGATCAATCCAGACGGCATCTGCGATAAGTATGACAACAGTAAGTATATGTCGCGTTTACTGGGCTGCGGGGGTAGATAAGATGTTCACCTGCACCCAATGCGGGGGGCCGCCTGTAATGATGTCGAAACGGGCGTGCATCGCAAGACAGCAAAAGGCCAAAGAGGCCGTGGACGCCACGGGCAGGCATGTCTGGCGGCATCTGCCCATGTCGTTTGATAATTGCATCGATTGCGGACAAGGGAGAAAGATTATGACAGAGGAGAAGAGTGAAGAGCGAAGAGAGAAGAATGAAATAAGGGAAGCGCCGCCGCTTCCATCCCGCACCTGCAGCGAGTGCGGGGAGGAAAAACCGGAGACGGAATTTTACCGGTCCGGACATGGATATCTGGAGCGGATGTGCAAAAAATGTAAGATGCGCCGGGCGGCGGAGAATAAAAGACGAAAAAAGCCCGACCCTGACGCTGATATCCCGGCGGTGCGGGAGGCGAACGGCAACCCGCGATTAAATCCGGTGCTGCCACCCTCATGGGGGACAATGGGCGAGGGAGATCATCCCGTAGGGGCGAATAATCATTCGCCCCTACAACGGCAGGTGGGCGGCGACCATTACAAGGGGTTTGCCATCCAACCGATAGAATTTTCCACCCGGAATGGGTTAGGGTTTATCCAGGGCGATATCATTAAACGGATATGCCGGTATAACAGACCGGGCGGCAAGGGGCACGAGGATCTGCGGAAGATTGTCCATGAGTGCGAGCTCCTGATGGAGATGGATGGTTAACGGGAGCAGAGCGCCCCGGCGACCCGGGGCGGCAGATAAAATGCAACACTACTTAGATACATATCGCGTGATCAGCTCTAGCACGAGGCCCTGCATTGTTTTGCCCTCCCGGGCTGCTTTGGATTTTAGATCCCGGCGGATGGACTCCGGGACGTTTCGGAGGATGATGGCGGTTAATTTGTCTGACATTTTAATCCTCCTTGAAAATTTTGTCATATTCCGATTCGTCAATGATATCAACCGTTCCGGCGTCCCTGTAATCCATAGAGAGTATCCACCTGATTTCCCGAGCCGATCCCCATCGTCGGGACGGCTCTTCGTCGTCACAAAGGAGGCCCCAACCAAGTCCACAATCCTCTTCTTGGATGCGGTATCTTTGCCCGTGGCGATAAATCTCGTATTCCGTCCATCTGTTTTGATGGCTAAATGTTTGTGCCGTTGCAACCAGTTTCATTTTTTTTACCTCCATTGGTTGTTAGTCTTGATTGTAAGATACATCTTTGCAATCAAGATGTCAAGGGTTTTTTTAAATTATTTTCAACTTTTTTTACAATGAAATCGGCTGAGGGTTAACAGATGGAATATTTAGAGATCGAAAGGCATGAAATGAAACCTGACATTTATGGCGGCAAAAATATGGATGAGCATATCCCGATGTGGAATAGTTATGTTTATGGCGACATGGGCGATGATACGGGTCCTGATCCATTAATTTTTGACCCCAAAGATTATCCGCCTGGAACAATTATCCAGGTTAGTTCACCTGTTTGCCCAAAGTGTGGAGAGGTATACGAAAACTGCATGGTCCGATGGCAAGACGGAGCCTGTAACTTTGACTGGACTCAGTGGGCTGAAGAACAATATTCATAATATTAAGGATGTCAGGGCTATGAAAAGAAGGATGAAGAGTGAAGGGTGAAGGGGGAGGGATGAAAGGCTTGACCGAACGGCTACCCATTACAAAGGCGCAGATCAGGATGATCAAATCCATTCAGGGCAAATCCCTTGATGACATAGACTACCGTGAGATCCTGGAGAAGCATTTCAGGGTTACCAGTTGCACGCAGTTGAGCCGGGTGCAGGCCGGGGCTTTGATTGATATGTTTGCAAAGTGGGGATTTTTTACGCCTAAAGCTAAGACCATCATCCCAGGCCCCTCTCACTATGTGCGAGGGGAGAAACGCAGGGCGCGGGAGAAGATGCCTGGGAATGTGGTGCGACTGGCAAGCCGCGAGCAGCATGAAAAGATTGCGGCCCTGGCGGCCTTGATCACATGGAGAAAGGCGGACGGCCTTTTTCTTTGGATGGAAAAACGGATGGGATTTCCTAGGGTGCGGACGGCGCAAGAGGCGTACCTGGTGATTGAGGGGCTCAAGAAGATGTTTGAAAATGAGATGAAGGCGCAATACGGGAAGGACTGGTGGGCGCGGGCCTATGAGGATGAGGGGATTCGGCGGTATATTGAGGAACATAAGTGAAGTTTGAAGTTTGAAGGGTGAAGAGTGAAGGACCTGGAAAACGACATACAGCTTGAGGATTTGCCTCCCGAATTGCGGGAGATGGCAGATATCATCGGATTTGACGATGTCTTGGCCCTGGTGCGCAATTATGGCGGGGCGGCTGTGTATATCAACGAGTGGGAGACAGTCGCCAGAGGCGCTCGTAACAGGCGCATAAAAAAGGATTTTAATGGTGGGAATTACAAGGACCTTGCACGCGAGCATAACCTGACTGTCTCTGCTATCCGGCAGATCCTGGATGAGGGGAAAGAGCCCAGGATTAAGCAGGAACAATTGAGGTTGTTTGGATAGGATGATCGCGCGGAGACGCGGAGGGATGAGGGATGAAAAGGGTTGTAGCCGCCTTAGTGCTGATATTTCTTGCGGCCTCGAATGTTGATCCGGCCTTGCCTCCCGAGGGGACGGCTCGGCTGGCTCCGGATATCATTAAGCGGGCGCATCGTTATCATGGAATACTGGTGTCGGAGGAAGATGTCAGGGGACATTTTTTCATCAGGGACGGTGTCAGGTGTAGATTATTGTCGGACACTTTTTTGGCATGGTTTGAACGGACAGGGAGGAAATAATGACTGAAAGAATCACATGCCCTTTTTGTGAGAGTTCTATTGACCTGGATATTGTTGACATGGCGGATCTGTGGCGGCAAAGGGCTGCGCTTGCCTCCAGGTTCGGGAGTGCATGGAAGATTGCAAATGAGTATGTTGAGGCGTTTTGCGTGAAACGTGACGCGCGGATGGCTTTAAAAAAACGGTTGCGGCACCTGGAGGAACTGGCGAAGCTTTGGGAAACCGGGGTGTTTGAATATGACAGCAGGCGCTACAGGGTGAGCAAGGATGCTGTAAGGGCCGCTATGCAAAAGGTCTGTGATGCGGAAAAGTACGGGTTTAAGGACCACAATTACCTGAAAGTTGTGTTGCGCGATGCGGCAGAGAGGATAAGCGCCGAGGGATTGACGGCGAAGGAAGAGGCGAAGAGGGACGAAGGGAGAAGGGAGAATTGTGAAGGGGGAAGGATGAAGGATGCGGAACAGTCTGACAAGGAAGAATTTCGCCGCCGGATTAAGGAGATCGCCGGAAATATCGGCAGACCAATAACGTAGGGGCGGGCACCCGTTCTGCCTATACAAGGCCGGAAGGATCTGTAGCAGATCCTTCCGGCCTTTTTATTTTCAATGCTTTTCTCAAATACTTTTTTTGCGGGCTATTTGACGCGTGGTTATGCTTGGGCCTGAATTTGGCCCTTTCCTGTTTCAGGGGGGCTTGAGGCGCAGAGAATCATAATTTTTAATTGTGAGTTTTTAATGTTTAATTAGATGAAAACATCCTCAATTCAACATTCAGCATTAAACATTAAACATTATCTCAATCCTCTGCACGTCTATTGCAGGCTGCGGGGTATCGGCGTCGGTAAGAAGTGGGCCTTGAAGATTTGTCGTTTGTATGAGGCAGGGACAAAGAGGCTGTTATATGGAAGAGCGATTTTTTAAATTTGTAGACAATTTGTTAAAGATCGAGGGTGGATATAACAACGACACCGAGGACCGTGGGGGTGAGACCAAATACGGTATTTCCAGGCGTAGCTATCCCACCCTCGATATCAAAGCGCTTACCAGGGAAAAGGCTGTTGAGATCTATTACCAGGATTTCTGGCGGATGTATCATTATGACCAGATAACGGATGATAGGATCGCTGAGAAGGTCTTTTCCTTTTGCGTCAACATGGGTCCTATGGAGGCGCATGTTTTGTTGCAGACGGCGCTGGTTTCGTCCGGTGTGCAAGTGGCTATTGACGGGCATTTGGGACCAAAAAGCATCGAGGCGGTAAACAGCCACCCAAATCCAGCGTGGTTGCTGGCGGAATATAAGATTGCGGTTGTCAATTATTACCTGTCGCTCAACCAGCCCCGTTTTATTGGCGGCTGGGTTCGACGGGCAGTGGCGTAAGGAGGTATTATGGGCTTGGATTTAACAGGATTGGGTTCGATTGCTGATTTTGCTGGGGAGCTGGTTAAACGCTTTTTTCCGGCCGCCATGACGGATGCGGAAAAGGCGCAGGCGCAGATAGCAATGCAGGCAGTGCTGCAGCAGCGTGAGTCCGCTATCATAGACACGCAGAAAAACATCATTGTGGCGGAGATGCAGCAGTCCGACAATTTTACCAAAAGGGCCAGGCCTACGATTGTATATGCGGGTTTGAGTTTTATCTTTTTCGTTCATGTATTCTTGCCCCTTTTGGCCTTTACAACCAAAAACCCCATGCCGTCATTGACTTTGCCCAATGAATTCTGGGTTACATGGGGCGGGGTATGCAGCATCTGGGTGATCGGCAGGAGTGCTGAAAAATACGGCATAACGAATAAAATTACAGGCATGATCACTGGAAATTCATGATGGATGATGCGGATCAGGCGGACATATTCGCCGAACGATATCGAAAAGGATATTTAGCTGCGCAGGCTGAAAGAACGCCTAAGGGCAAAAGTGCGGAAATTTGCGAAGATTGTGGGGCGATTATTCCCTTGCCTCGCAGGGAGGCGGTTCCTGGGTGTACGCGGTGTCTTGAGTGTCAAACGGAATTTGAGAAGGAGAGGTGACCACGAAACATACGAACCATAGGAGGCAGATATGAGTCCGGATCAGATCAGCGTTTTGACGGCTATTGTTGCGTTATTCGATAAGGCGAGCGGCTGGCCCATTTGGTTTCTGTTCCTGCTCGCCATGATAGGCCCCTGGGTAGTTATGTTGATCCTGGACCGCAATCATGAGCGTCGGCATGCGGCGCAACGTAAAATGTATGAAAACAATGTTGTTTTGCTGGAACAAACCCAATCCATAGCAAAAGACCTAAAAGAAATCGTTATTATGAATACTCAGACGTCGCAAAAACTTACTGACAGCGTAGAAAAAAACCAATTTTGTCCGATGGTGCGGCTTGAAAAACGTGCAGGGGGGACGCAGTCATGAGCGAGAGGTTAAAGTTTGAGGGCAGGCTATTGGAAAAAGAGGCCGAGGCTAAGTCGCTAAAGCTTAGGATTGAAGGACTAAGGGACTCCATCCGTAACCAACTTGATCCGTTTGAATCTGTTGAAAACCTGAAGGCCCATATTGTCGCAGGCCAGGCTGTAGACCTCTCTGAGCTGCATGTCAAATATAGAGAGACCCTTGAGGAAATCAGGAATATTAAGGCTGAGCTGGGGAAAGGTTGATATGGCGGTACCTGCCGAGACAAAAGAGCTTGCCTACAAGGTTTGGCGTGATCATGGGCAGAATCTGTCCGAGACTGAGCGGGTTTTAAATGGAGAGATGGGCTATGTGATATCGCGTCAGAGCCTGCATGCGTGGAAGACCGAGTATGACTGGGAGGGCCGGGCCGCCCGGGCGGAGGCCGAGGAAAGACTGCTCGAAAGAGAAAGCGAGGCTGACCTGCTGTTATTAAACTGCATTAAACAGCGACAAAGGTATGAGACCTATTTTGAGACCTTACCCGTTGGGACGGTGGATAACAATGCCGTAAATACCTACAACAATATTTTGAGAAACATCCTGAATATCCGCCAAAAAATGGAAACAGGTCAGACGGTGGATTTCGATCGGCCAAAGATCTTTTTGGAGGATATGCAGTTCATTGCCGGTGTGCTTCAGGAAATCGACCCTGAAGGGTTGAAGGTTTTTTCCCGCAATTTTGACCAAATTGTCAAACGCTTCAAGGATGAGAATGCGAAAGCGGCCTAATATCACGGAATATCGTTTTGACCAGTGGGCCGATGACCTGAAGGCCTGGATACAGGAGTCTGTCTCGCCCTTTGAAGATGACAGCCCTGAAAAGCAACAGGCTCGGAAGGCCAGGGCTCAATGGGACAAACTCTATTTCATGCAGACGTATCTGCCCCATTACTTCAGCAAACCCTTCGGCGACTTTCATGAGGAATGGGCGGACCTGGGAGACATACGGGATGAATGCGCCTTTGTGGCGGCCCCTCGCGAGCATGCCAAATCCACGTTTTTTACCTTCGGAGATGTGGTCCATGACATCTGTTATGCGCTTAGACGGTTTGTGCTGATCATATCAGACACCAATGACCAGGCCACGGGCTTTACCCTGCCCATCCGATTGGAGCTGGAGGACAATCCGCGAATACGGCACGACTTCGGCGACCTGCGCGGACCCACATGGACACAAAGCGATTTTACAACCTCAAACGGTGTAAGGCTTTTGGCCAGAGGCAGGGGGGAGAAGGTTCGCGGACTTAAAAACAGGCAGCACAGGCCGGACAAGGCCGTTGTTGATGATTTTGAAAATGACATAAACGTTGAAAACCCGACGCTGGTAAAAAAGGGAAAGGCGTGGCTGCTAAAGGCGGTTATCGGCTCTTTGGGTGAAGGCTTTTGTTTTCTGATGATCGGAAACCTTTTTCACCCCAAGAGCGTGCTTGCGCAGTTTATGGCGGACAAGGATGAAGAGGGAAATCCTCTGTATATATCCAAGATCTACCAGGCCATCCTGGACTTTGGAAAAGCCACGGAAAGGCCCTTGTGGCCGGACGCCTGGTCTATGGAAAGGCTGGTTAAAAAGCGCCGCAGCATGGGCACGGTGGCCTTTAATGCTGAGATGATGAACCTGACCGGCTCTGAGGAAAGCCCTTTTAAGGAGCTGTGGTTTAAATACTATGAGCGAGTGCAGTTGATAATGCCCGAGATGATCGTGGCGACATTTGTGGACCCGTCCGCAAAATCAGGCGAGGCCAATGACTTTAAGGCGATCGTTACGGTGGGGCTTGAACGGCAAAAGATGATGTTTCGGTGCCTGCATGCGTGGATAAGGCATGCCAGCCCCGGCGAGATGTTCGCCGCTGCATACCGGCAGTTTGATCAGTACGGCGGAGCGGTGGGCATTGAAGATAATATGCTCGAGGATTTCCTGCATGAGGCCATCTACAATTACGCCAAGGAGGTTAAGAGGTACCTGCCGTGGCGTGCCGTGCATCACTCGACCAATAAGGAGGCCCGTATTATCGGGACTCTATCCTACCTGGTAGAACATGGCAAATTGCTTTTTGAAAAAGGCCACAGCGACCAGGACCTGCTCGTTGAGCAATTGATCTACATCTTGACCAAAAACATCCATGACGATGGCCCGGATGCATTGGAAGGGGCAGTCAGGATGGTTCAGGTGGGCGGCGGCCCGGTCGAGTACGAGTCTGTTAAGCAACGCCGATTTACTCAGAGAGGTGCGTACTGATGATCCTGGATCAATTCGGCCGGGAATTTACGGCGACGAAAAAGCCTGAGCGGCGTGAGATCGCGACGGTCTCCATCCGCGACAGGTGGAGCCAGTATCCTTCGGACAATCTTACGCCGGTGCGGCTGGCCGCGATCCTGAAGGAGGCCGACCAGGGCGATGTCTACAGGCAGATGGAACTCTTTGAGGAGATGGAGGAAAAGGATACCCATCTTTCCGCCGAGCTCTTGAAACGGAAAAACGGGGTGAACTGCCTTGATTTTGATGTAATCCCCTATGAAGAAAGGGCCAAAACATCCGCATACCGGAAGAAGAAGAAAGTTGAAAATGACAAGGTAACGGATTTTTGCCGGGATGTGATCTTTTCCATGCCCTCATTCGAGGAATCCCTGTTTGACCTCCTGGACGCTATCGGCAAGGGATTCGCCTGCTCCTGGATCAAGTGGGAGATTGATAGCGGCAAAGCCGTTATCTCTGAGCTTAAGTGGATACACCAGAAGCGGCTCACGTTTGCAAACAGCCTGACGCCTAAACTTATGACCGATGACAATCCAATGGGTGAGGATATCGGGCCGTTTGCAGCGGTGTTCCACCGCCACAAGGCAAGGTCCGGCTACGACACGCGGGCGGGCATGATCAGGGTGTGCGCATGGATGTATCTCTTTAAAAACTACGCGATAAAGGACTGGGTGGCCTTTGCCGAGGTCTTCGGCATGCCGCTGAGACTCGGGAAATTCGACCCGGGCGCGGGCAAGGAAGACAAAGACGCATTGATTGCGGCCATACAGTCCTTGGGATCTGATGCAGCCGGTATTATCAGTAAGAGTACTGAAATCGAGTTCGTGGAGGCAGTGAAAGGCTCATCCACGGAAAATATCTACAAGTCCCTGTCTGACTTTGCGAACACTGAAATGTCAAAGGCGGTAATCGGAAGCACCTTGACCACAGACGTGGGGGAGCGCGGGTCCTATGCAGCAGCCAAGACACATAACGATGTCCGTCTGGATCTTGTCAAATCCGATTGTTGGAGCCTGGCGAACACCATTCGCAACCAGATATTAAGACCGCTTGTGGGCTACAACTTCGGATGGGAGACTCCGGTGCCGTGGTTTAAGTTTTGCCTGGAAGAGCCGGAGGATCTGAAGGCACTTATGGAGGTCTACAAGGGTGCCAGTGAGATCGGGCAGCCCATTGCCGCCGAGCATGTGAGCGAGAGGTTCGGGATTGCACTTCCCGAAAAAGGGCAGACAATCCTCACGCCTTCAGTAGGGAGCACGGCCATGAAGTATTCAAGGCGTAACTCGGGGGCATTATCGCTTGTTAAGGCAAAAACAGATAACGGCACTGTCTTTGATGACCAGCAGATGGAGCTGGAGGACCTGGCGGACAGGGCTCTGACGGCCGGGGGAGGCCTGAGGCTTGATGCGCCTGTCAAAAGGCTGATTGCGAGTTGTAACTCCCTTGAAGAGGTGCGGGATAAAATATTTGGCCTTTATGGCGATATGGCCGTAGAGGACCTGACGGGGCTTTTAAAAGAGGCGCTTGTTACGGCGGCGCTTAAAGGACTAGCGGAGAAGACATGGAAATAACCATGCGCATAGCGGGCGAGGATGCCGCGATCAGGGCTCTGGATGTAGTCGCGGGCCATGCCGGTGATCTTAGACGGCCTCTGGCCGATATGGGAGAGCGGCTTGTGCGCAGAATAGCCAAGAGGCTGTCAGGTGCAGTGCTCAAGGAAAACACCGGCAGGCTCAAGGGAAGCCTGATGCACAAGGAGACGACGGACACCTTGGAGGTGTCGGCTGGAGGCGGAAAGCAGGTGGACTATGCGGCCATCCATCACTTCGGCGGCGTGATCCGGCCCAAAAAGAAAAAGTTTTTGACCATTCCTTTTCCCGGGGGGCCTGCGGATAAACCCGTGCCGCTCAGGGCCGCGGATTTCGAGGACACGTTCGTGGCCAAGGGGATTATCTTCCAGCGCAAGAAGAAAGGAAAGGGCGTGCGGATTATTCCCGTCTTCATCCTGAAAAAAAGCGTAACCATGCCTGCGCGGCCATATATGTACGTGGAAGACCCGGACGTGGAATATCTGACGGAGTCAATCTCGGATTTTATCGCGGGGGCGTGGAAGTGAAGAAGGGTGAAGTGAGAAGGGTGAAGGAAGTGTAAATTGTGAAGGGTGAAGGGTGAAATCAAACAAACAGGCTTCATCCTCTCAAACTTCCAAATCCGGCCCAGGATCGACGATAATGAAAAAGACGGCCCAATGGTCGCAAAAAAGATGATCGTGGAATCTGAACGCAAAATGAACGTTTTTGAACATGGTTTAGATGGCAGGTTCGCATGGAATTGATGCCGTTTGAAGAAGCTCTGGCCTTTTTCAGGGAAAAGGCGGTCCTGACCGGCCCTGAATTCGAGGCCCTGGCGGCAGAGCTGGGGGACTATGCTGCAAGCCTCGCCTTTACGGTATCAAACATCGCAGTTGCGGATCTCCTGCAGGATATCTACGACGAAGTGCTTAAGGCGCTTGAATCCGGATCCACTTTTTGGGATTTCCGGGAAGGAATAGACGATATCATGGCCCGCAAAGGCTGGGCCGGGCTTGCCCCTTACAGGCTGGACAATATCTTCAGGACCAATCTCCAGGCCGCGTACAGTGTGGGCCGCTACAAGCAGATGACGGCGATCGCGGAGCGGCGGCCCTTTTGGCAGTATGACGCGGTGAATGATTCCCGCACGCGGCCCTCCCACATGGCCCATGACGGCAAGGTCCATCACCATACGCACCCGTTTTGGGATAAGTGGTATCCGCCAAACGGCTACAGATGCAGATGCCGCGTGAATTCTCTTTCGGCGAAAGAGATGGAAGAAGAAGGCCTGAAGGAAGAAAAACGCGGGACGGATCTTAAACCGGATACGGGATTTCAAACCAATTTTGCCAAAGAGCCTTGGAAGCCGGATATGGGCAAGTATGCAGCGCCGCTTCGGGAAAAACTGGAGGCAATCTATGAATGAGCTGTTATTGATCGTTGCAAAGGAGATGGAGAGCGCCGCGCCGGGTGAATTTCAGATCCTGCCCTACGGGGAGGTCTCGATAGAGGGCGAGCCGCCCGCGATAGTGGATGAGGCGGCTATGGCCGGGATTGTCGCGGCGTTTGAGCGGCGCGGGAATGACATGGTGGTCGATTATGAGCACCAGACTCTCAAGGACGTGCAGGCGCCTGCCGCGGGATGGATCAAGCGCCTCATCAATAAAGGGAAAGACGGCCTGTGGGCCGTGGTGGAGTGGACGGATAAGGCCAAAGGGTATCTGACGAGCCGGGAATACCGGTATTTTTCTCCGGTCATGTGGGTGGCCAAACAGGGCCGCCGTGTGGTCCGGCTCGAAAACGCGGCGCTGACCAATTATCCTCGCATCAACAACCTCAAACCGATTATTGCTAAAATGGGCGTCAACAACCATGAAACCCCCAACAAGGAGGAAATTATGAACGCTGAATTATTGAAGCTGCTCGGATTGGCCGAGGGCGCAACCGAGGACAACATTGTGGAGGCTGTCCGGGCACTGGCGGCCAGGGCCAAAGGGATGGAAGAAAAGGAGGTGGCCGCAAAAGCCGTCATGGCGGCGCTGGATCTGCCCGAGACCGCCGATCAGGCGCAGGTGATCGCCAAGATCGACGCGATCAAAGCGCCCGGAAATGTTGCGGTGGAATTAAGCCAGCAGGTTGCAGAGCTTACCCGTACCATTAACGGGATGAAGCGAGATGATCTTGTAGCCCTGGCCCTTAAGGACGGGAAGACCTCTCCGGATGAGCTGGAAAAATGGGGAAAGGACCTGGCCGAGAAAAACCCTGAGCAGTTCGAAAAGATCGTTCTGTCGAGGTCCAAGGGGAGCGTTATTCCGATAGGAGATCCGCCCGGGAGCGGCAAGGAAAAGGCCGCGGCGGCGGACGAGGCCACGTTGACGGTGGCAAAGCTTATGGGCAACACGGAAGAGGACCTTAAAAAATACGGCGGATAACGCCGGCAAACAAGGAGGAAATTATGACATTATCGGCTGACAAGGAATTGCAGTACACCGAAGGCGTTGAGCTGGCCTTCCCGGTGGTTGCATCGGACATCATATACGGGGGGAGCTTGGTCTGCGTGAATGCGGCGGGCTATGCGCTTCCCGGGTCAGACACGGCGGGCCTTATTTTCGAGGGTGTGGCTATACAGCGGGTGGACAACAGCGAGGGGGCCGCCGGCGCAAAACGGGCAGCGCTCAGGAGACGCGGGCTTATAAAAGCTGCTATGGCGACAGCCATTACGCAGGCGAACGTAGGAGACAATGTCTTCGTTGTGGATGACGAGAGCGTGGACATTGCGGCCAACGTGGACAATGACATCTTTTGCGGGGTGATTGCGGGATATATTGATTCCACTCACGCCTGGATAGACATCGAGCCCGCCATCCGCCAGGCGGATGTGGCCTCGCACATCGCGGACGCATCGGGCGCCCATGCGGCCAGCGCTATCAGCATCGCCGATGCGGGCGGGTTTACAAGTCAGACGACAGTCGAGGCGGCCCTGCAGGAAATTTATCCCAAGGCACCTGTGGCGATAGCGGATCCAGGGAACGCAGGCGCAATCCCGGTCACGAAGTCAGGAAACGTGGCGATTACCACAACCGGCGCTCAGACGCGGACTCTGGCGATTCCGGCGTTGGCGGGCCTCCAGCTTGTCATCAATATGGATGTTGACGGCGGGGACTGCGTTATTACCGTGGCAGCGGCTATTAATCAGACCGGGAACAATACAATCACGCTCAATGACGCCGGGGACACCATTGTTCTGAGAGCGGTGAAGGTGGCGGGGGCGCTGGTCTGGCGAGCGGGGAACAATGACGGGTGCATCCTGTCAACGGTATAGGCATATCAAATCTCAATTCCAAATTATAAGGAGGTATTACGATGATAGTTAATCAAGCTAATCTCACGGCGGTTTTCATCAATCTGAAAACCACATTCAACAAGGCATTCGATGCGGCGCCATCCCTGTGGCAGAAAACCACTATGCTGGTCCCGTCCGGATCGGGGCAGAATGACTATGCCTGGCTTTCCCGGTTTCCCAAGATGCGCAAATGGCTGGGGGATAAAGTCATGAAGACCCTCAGCGCCTACAAGTACACGATTGTCAACGATGACTGGGAGGCGACAGTCGAAGTGGACAGGAACGATATCGAAGATGATAGCGTCGGAATCTATGCGCCTCAGGCCCAGGAGGCCGGGTGGAGCGCCAAACAATTGCCCGACGAGATCGATGCGGATCTGAAAAACAATGCATTCGCCAATGTCTGCTATGACGGCCAATATTTTTACGATACCGACCACTCCGTCGCCGGGGCGAGCGTGTCCAATAAAGGGACGGCCGCTCTTACCGCGGCCACGACAGCGGCGGCGGCCGCAAGCTATGGAGCTGCCCGGACCGCCATCATGACCGTAAAGGACGATGAGGGAAGGCCCCTGGGATTGATTCCCGACGTTCTGGAGGTGCCGCCCGCCCTGGAGGCCACAGCGCGACTGCTTTGCGAAAGCGATAAACTGACCGACCAATCGCCCAACCCCTACAAGGGAACCGCCACGGTGATGGTGAACCCGAGGTTGACCAGCACCACCGCCTGGTTTCTGCATGTGACGAACCGCCCGCTCAAGCCCTTTGTATATCAAGAGCGGAAAAAACCCGTGTTCGTGCAGCAAACAACCCCCGACAATGATGCGGTGTTCATGCGCAAGCATTTCCGGTTCGGGGCCGAAGCACGCGCCGCTGGAGGTTATGGCCTGTGGCAGATGAGTTATGGCAGCACGGGAGCGGCGTAAAAATAAGTGAGAAGAGTGCAGGGTGAAATTGAAGAATAAAAATCTTCCATCCCTTCAAACTTCTCACCTCAAACCTATACCAGGGAGGTAGTTATGATCAGAATCAGAAGCAAGCAGCATTTATTCAGGCGCTGCGGGATCGCGCACCCAAAGGACCCGGTGGAGTATCCGGATGATAGGTTCACTAAAAAAGAACTGGCGGTCCTGAAGGCCGAGCCCATGCTCGTGGTGCAGGATTTGCTGGATGAGGAACAGGAGCCCCCACCCCGGCCAGCCTCTAAGGGAAGAGGTAAAGAGGCGAAGGAGTAGCCCGTGGCCTACTGTACCATAGATGATATCAGGGACCAACTGGATGAGCAAAAGCTTATACAGTTAACGGATGATGACCAGTCCGGAGCCGTTGATGAGGCCCATGTGACAAAGGCCATAACTGATGCGGATGCCACCGTTGATGCGTATTGCCAGCGCCGGTACACGGTGCCGCTAACGCCTGTACCGGCGAAGATCAATGCGATCGGTGTGGATCTGGCCATCTACAACCTCTACTCCAGGAGGGATGACACGATTCCGGATCTCAGGAAGGATCGCCAGAAAGAGGCCATCCGGTTCCTGGAAAAGGTCTCGGAGGGAAAAATTGAGCTTGGGGCCTCGACCCCCGCGCCGACCAATACAGGCAACACAGCGGACATTACGTATAACGACAGGATTTTTACGCGCTCAAAAATGCGGGGATTTTAGCATGCATGAATTTGAAATTCTGGAGCAGGCTGTGATAACAGCGCTACAACCGCTAAAGACAGGCGGCGGGCTTAAGACCCTGGAGGTATATGCAGGCCAGGCCGAGGCGGATGATATCGAGGAACTTGCCCGGATGACGGCCTTTTTCCCCTGCATCTACGTGGTTGCGACGGGGTTGATTGTCGAGGCAAAGAGCCGGTTTGATGACGAGGATATCGGAGTGATGCTTATTGTCGGGGATAAAAATCTGCGCGGGATTGACGCGGCCAGGCGTGGGGATATCAACAGCCCGGGAGTATATGATCTGCTGGATCAATCTCGGTCGTTGTTGCACCGGAAAGTCATTACAACTGGATGGCCCGCAATGAGGCTTGAAAAGGCTGTGCCGCTTTATCTCGCGCCTAAAAAGGGCATTTGTATATATGCGGCGCATTA
>DIKH01000243.1 GCA_002424495.1 Desulfobacteraceae bacterium UBA5623 | reverse complement strand
AAAAAAAGCCGCTGTAGTATTAAGTTAATTAGTTAACCATCTGTTAACCAAAAAATACCTCTTCTATTCGGAAAACAATAAAATTATCAAAGAGATAAGACTATTAGTTGCCAAGTTACCAGTTTATACCACCACCTTACGCGCGCGAGAAATGTCCACCCTTAATCAATGAATCAGTTGGCCCTCTGGCAAAATCAGTGCCGCTTGTAAAGCTGGCTGTTCACAGTCTTCGGTACCTTCAATAGTCTCGTTTCCATTGTAGTACGCATAGTCCAGTAGGTTCTATTGCGTAATGGACTGATCCGCACAGTACATAATCGCACAGTACATAATCGCACAGTACATAATCGCACAGTAAACCGGATCGCCCTTTGACCATTGGTATGTGTGTTTCAAAATTGCAGATGCAGTAATCATCTCACTCCATGTTTTTTACCTCTTCTTTTTGGATTATCAATCTTGAAGGCGTTAAATTAAACACTCCCATTTACATCTTGTTCGATATCTTTACATCCCGTCTGCATTGGAAAACGGCCAAGCCCAAGAATTTTGCACTTCCTGAACGACTGGGGACTGTCCCATTTCGGGCGTTGCATCGGAAAAGGAACTAGGTGCACGCATTGTCCACATTTACGGCCTGGATTCTCTGGGTTTGTTTTTTCCGGAAGATTCGAAGTTATGCTGGTCTGCTTTTGCCCTACTTTCCCTTGTGACAATCCCGAATCATGCGCTGGCTGTGCTTTGATATCCTTGGCCTTGTCTCGGTCAGGCATTAACCCTGCTTCGATCCACGTCCGAATATTGAGCCCGTTTTGCATGGCCTCTGACGGATCTTTACCGCCGATCACCGGCCACCGCTTAGCCTTTGGGTAGTGTTTAAGCCACCATTGCCAAGCCGCTTTGGCCCCGGCTTCGTCACTATCCAGAGCAACAAGAATTAGTTCAGACTGTTCAAGGATGTTATGAGTTTCGATATCTGGCCTTGTCTGGGCACTGCCAAGAGCAACTACTCCTACCAGGTTCCCGGCCTCCTGGTTGATAAGTAGGCCGTCAAGTTCAGATTCAACAATGACAAAGGATGTCCTCTCTGTACCCCAAGTTATTGCCCTTGTGTCACTTCCAGGTATAAGAATGTAGCGACCATATTGATCTTGCCGTGGTCGTCTGATCCTCAGCCTGTTGACATGGCCGTCAACCACATGAGGTATTACCAACCCTTCAGGGAGCCATAATTTCTTTGGTTTTCCGGTCTTCCCGTTTATTTCAAGTGGAAGACCCCATTCTTCACGCTTTATAAAGTCGCCGGATGGATTCCAACCTAAGCAGGCCTTTTTTATTGTCTCTTCAGAAAGGCACCGGCCATAAAGCCATTGTCTATGATTGGTTTTGCGCTCAAGCCACTTTTGTGACTGCGCGAGAAAAGCTATCGCCTTTTCCTGCCATGTGGATTTAGGCGGCTTTGGTTGCCGTGGTTCCCAAAGTCGGCCATTCACATCAGACCTGTGTGTAGTCTCATTCGGTATGACTTTCAGTTCCTGGCAAGCTTCACGATATGACAGGCCTTTTGTATCCCGCAGATACTGAATAGCATCCCCGGACTTGCCACACTGTCTGCACCAGTAACGGTCTTTTTCTGGCCAAACTCTGAAACGATCTTTGCCGCCACAAAAAGGACAAGGCCCAGAATATTCACCGCCGTGGGTGTTTGCTTGCCGTCTCAATGAAATCCCGTCATTTTGTAACAGATCTATAAGGGATGACATTGCCAGATAACTCCTTTTTGTTGTTTACCAGAAACAATGTTCGCCATGTTCGCTACACTCGCCTTTCCCGTATTTTCAAATAGATACACAGGCGAACTTTGTCCGCCCTTGTTCGCTATATTCGCCAGGTCATTGCTGAAAAGCGAACTTGCGAATGTCAATGTTCGCCTATGTAACGACCTGATTTCCTTGCGCAAGCGAAGGTGGCGAACTTGGCGAACATTGATCAATAAAGTTATTCGTTTTATCATTCCAGCTTAGGCAGTATACGCCACGCTTACCATTGACATTGTGCCTCTTTGCCGGTACTTCCAGACCAAACTTTCTGAGTATTGCACCCATTGCCCGTGATGACTTTATGCCCAGGTCATTATTACAGCTTTTATTGAAGTTTTCTTGAATGTAGCCTACCGCCAAACGGCCTGAATCCAGATCAGGCCTCAAGCTTTCGAGGACTTCGGCCAGATGAACTGCTTGTTCTGTAATTTCAATCTCCGGCTCGTAATTAGATACTAATGCCTTCATCGCCGCGATAATATGCCCAAGGTAAAATTCTGAAACCGTGATCCCCTTTTTGACATCATCTACAGATAGGAGACCTCTGACTTCTTCCCCCTTGCTAAAGACATCCATCAAGTATAGCGCACCCGAAAACCGGAGCGCATACCCAACCAGCTTAGGGACGAAACCCTTCACCTGCTCTGGCAAATCATTCTTGATTTGTTCAAGTTCGTTCCGCCAATCTAAAAATAGTGTTTTTGCCTCTTCCGACAAGTGTATGATCTTACTCTCATCAACGTTATTTGCCCACTGCATGGCCGCTCCCAGTAAGGATTCCCATCCCTCACGGTTCTCATCGCTCCAACTTTCCGCAGTCAAAGGGCGGAAACTGTCGCCTTCAATTGTAGGGAGAAATCTGTAGATGGTCCCGTCGGTCAGGTAAATTCCGTCTTCGCCAAAAATGCGTTTCCAAATTGAAGGCTGTACACCACCAAATATGCTGATTCTTGCCCCGAATAATGTGATAGACTCTTTTGCCCTGATTATCCTTGCAGGGTTTCCATCATGTAGGCAAAGCCAAGACTCCCGGTCGTTTCCTTTCCCGCTCTTGTATTGATTTTGTGCCGACAGGAAGGAAGACAACTCATCAAGGAAACAAACCTTGCCGCCGTGCCCTGCGAAGTGATCTGCGCGTAAACCTTCCAGGGTTAAATCTGTAACGAAATAACCTCTCGCACGTGCAGGCTGGGTTCCCCTTGATTTCTTGGGAAGTGGTTCCCATAACTCCATTTCGCGCTTGTAAGCATTATCCGATTCAGTCTGAGCTGTATATAATGGACTGCAAAGGGAACGTGCCGCAGGAGTCTTCCCTGAACCCGAAGGCCGGATGTCACAAAACCAGAAGATAAGGGGTACCTGCCATGACTGTTTAGGTGATATGGCAATCTTTGAGCCAATCACACTGGCAAAAATAGCTATGGCCGCCCCTGGTAATGATGTAGGGCTACTGGCGCAGCTCCGGGCAAGCTGTTGCAGGCTTTCAGATATTGTATTTGGCAACACATGCCAGGGAAAAGGCCCCTTTGGATACATTGAGTCGTCTATCTCTTCTTGAAATTGTTCGCGCTCATTGGCTACCTGTTCGGAAATTAAACTGCTGATTTCGTCTATATTCATGTTGACTTTAAGTTCTGGCTGCGTTTTCATTGTTCCGGGTCAACAAGGCATTTGTTTTTATAGTCGTCTATGAATTTTCCGAAGTACACAATCTTGCGGCCAAGCTTACAGTAAGCAGGCCCACGCCGTTGGCATCTCCAGTTCCTCAATGTCTGAACAGCAACACCGAGCAATTCAGCGGTGTCTTTCTCTCCGAAGGCTTGGTCAAGAGCCTTCTTTGCTGCCTCTTGTATTCGTTCCTTAAAATTTTGCTGCATATTTAATAACCTCCGATCAATAAAAAAGCCTTAAAGTATTACCTTGCCTGTCACGGGAATACTTTAAGGCTTTTCCAGTTACCTGTCCTGACAAGGATTACCACTTGTCGGTTTCAGGCCATACTTGTCGGTTTTACCCGATAAATTTGTCGGTTCTAAGGTTAGGATTTTGTCGGTTTCTTGAGAAAAGTCTTATACGCAGCTCTAAGCGTGAGGCCTCCAATTGAGCGGCAAGTTTTGCTTTTGATGATTGCCTTCATTAAACGCATCTCGAAATCACGCTTTTCTTGCCCTGGCTGAAACAGAAAAGTATCTTTGTCTCCAAACATTTCACGATCAACATATTTAAAATACGAAGCGTTATGATCAAAAGCCCTAAGGGCAGCGGCTTGTAATTTTTTTTCGTCTTGGTTAAACCCCGCCTTTTTAATAGCCGAGTATCAATTCTGTCCGGTTAGCCAAA
>DIKH01000450.1:2097-2898 GCA_002424495.1 Desulfobacteraceae bacterium UBA5623 | reverse complement strand
CGGACTTTTTGTTTTTCCCGCAACTGAATGGAATAGTCAGAAACCTTACGCACCCTCGCCTGGCCGTGCTGACCCGGAGCAAAGGAACGCCTCTCAAAGGCACACTTATCTGAATAGCATCTGTCGCCCTTCAAGAACAACTTGAGTTTTTCGCGCCGACACTGCCGGCATTCCGCGCCTCTATATCTGGCCAATTTGGACCTCCACTCAATCTCACTCAATCAAACTTAAAGTATCAACCGTCCTGCGACCCACTCTGCTCAACTACACCCGTCTTCTCTTGGGAGGCTTGCAGCCATTATGCGGCACTGGGGTCACATCACGGATAACGTTCACATCAAATCCTGCCGTTTGGAGAGCACGGATAGCAGATTCACGCCCCGGTCCCGGCCCGTTGATCCGAACCTCTACCTTGCGCATTCCATGTTCCTGTGCTTTTTTTGCAGCCGCCTCAACCGTATTTTGCGCGGCAAAAGGGGTGCTCTTACGTGAGCCCTTAAAACCAAGACAACCGGCACTGGACCAGGAAATCACATTCCCCTGTCTATCCGCAAAAGTAACAAGGGTATTGTTAAAGGTGGAGTGAATAAAACATATTCCCTCGGGGACATTCTTTTTTTCCTTGCGCTTCGGACGACTCGCTTTCGGACTAGCCATTATAACTCCTATAAACAATCCAGAATGATTATTTAATGTCTACTTTTTGCTTTTAATCGCTGACCGCCTCGGACCTTTTCTCGTCCTGGCATTGGTCTTGGTACGCTGTCCCCGGCAAGGCAACCCTTTACGGTGACGGATTCC
>DIKH01000450.1:348-1965 GCA_002424495.1 Desulfobacteraceae bacterium UBA5623 | reverse complement strand
AAACCAACCAAATCCAGAATCTTTCCGGCAGAAGTTCTGCCAATCCCGTGGATGTAGGTTAAAGCAATAACCATGTGCTTATTTCTTGGTAAATCGACACCAGCTAAACGTGCCAAGGCATGCCTCCCTTGTTAGTCAAAATAAATGAGAAATTATCCCTGCCGTTGTTTGTGCTTTTTTATCTTACATGAAACACGCAAGACGCCTTTTCGTTTGAACACCCGGCAGTCACTACAAATTTTTTTCACAGAAGATCTTACTTTCATTACGCAACCCTTTTGTTATGCGGCAAAAAATCTGCTACTTTTTCTTTGCCCTGAATGTCACTCTTCCCCGTGTGAGATCATAAGGAGATAACTCAACAGTGACACGATCTCCCGGGAGAATCTTAATAAAATGCATCCGCATCTTTCCAGAAATATGGGCCAATATCCGATGACCATTATCGAGTTCAACCCGGAACATTGCATTGGGCAGAGGCTCAACAATGGTCCCTTCAACCTGAATAGCTTCTTCTTTGGTCATAAACCCCTTAATTCCTACAATGCACTCCTCTACGCCAAAATTCGGAAATCCGATATTCTAACAGACAGGAAGCAGAGGATATTACCTTATTTATTGTTTTTTGCCTTATCTTTTTTCGTAAAGACAAAAAAAAGCTAGACGGACAACTCACTCAAAATTATGGGCGCACCGTCCGTTACAGCAATTGAATGCTCGAAATGGGCCGATTTTTTCCTGTCCCTGGTTACAACCGTCCAGCCGTCCCGCAACACATCAACCGCATAGGTCCCGAGATTAACCATGGGCTCTATGGCTAGGACCATCCCCGGCATGAGCCTTGGTGTGCGCTCCGCCCGGGCATAATTAGGTATCTCAGGAGCCTCATGAAGCTGGCTCCCAATACCGTGTCCTACAAACTGCCGGACAACGGAGAAGCCGTGCTTTTCAACATGTTCCTGCACGGCCTGTGATATATCGTTTATCCGATTACCAGGAATGGCCTGGGCAATGCCTTGATATAGAGCCCCCCTGGTCACCTCAAGCAAGGAACGACACTCTGAGGCCACCTCGCCGACGGGGATGCTTACTGCGGCATCCCCGTAATACCCTTTATATTTCACGCCAAAATCTATGCTGACTATGTCGCCATCCCTGACAATGACCTTCTTGGATGGAATCCCATGCACCACCTGTTCATTAATGGAAACACAGAGACTGCCCGGAAAGCCACGATACCCTTTAAAAGCAGGCACGGCACCACAACTGCGGCAATATTTTTCCGCCAACGCATCCAGAAAAAAGGTTGTGCAGCCAACCTCAATCCTCTCGGTAAGCAGGGCCAGGGTCTTGGCAACGATCTGGTTCGCCTCCAGCAACAGCTCTATTTCACGAGGCGACTTCAGAATAATTGTCATTTTCTTGTCACAAAAAAGCTCAACGTCCCTTGACGCCACCTGACTTCATAAAACCATCATAGTTGCGCATAACCGTATGGGACTCAATCTGGGCTATGGTATCAATCGCAACCCCAACCACAATCAGCAGGGCTGTGCCGCCGAAATAAAACGGCACGTTCAGCTTGTTGATCAGAATAGTCGGCAGCACACAAATAAC
>DIKH01000450.1:0-287 GCA_002424495.1 Desulfobacteraceae bacterium UBA5623 | reverse complement strand
GGAACAAATCCGCCATGCTTTTTCAAGTTTTCAGCGATATCAACCGGGTTAAAAGTGACTGCAGTATAAAAAAAGCAGAAAAACACGATGAAGCCCACAAAAAGCAAGGTGTGCGGCAGACTTCCCCAGCTAAGAGTAGCGCTCATCTTCTGCACCCAGTCAACCTGGATAAACTGGCCGATGGTTGCAGGAAACATCATGATTGAAGAGGCGAAAATCGGGGGAATAACCCCGGACATATTTATTTTAAGAGGAAGATGTGATTGCTGCCCCCCGTACATCTGCCG
>DIKH01000170.1 GCA_002424495.1 Desulfobacteraceae bacterium UBA5623 | reverse complement strand
CCTCAGAGTTGATCATATCTCCCGGACCATGCACCCCGAACGAGGCAGGAGTATCCGTGGAGGCCATAGGCTATTTTGCGCCCAGGATGCCTGTGATGGGAGTATGCCTGGGCCACCAGTCCATAGGAGCCGCCTTTGGCGGAAAGGTGGTCAGGGCGGACAGGATCATGCATGGGAAAAGTTCCATGATCCTTCATGACAACAGGACCATATTTGAGGGCCTCCCAAACCCGTTTGAGGCGATACGTTACCATTCGCTGCTGGTGGAGAGGCAGTCTCTCCCGGACAGCCTTGAGATAAGCGCCTGGACCGAGGAGGGGGAGATCATGGGGCTGAGACACAGAAAATACAATGTGGAAGGTGTGCAGTTTCATCCTGAATCCATCCTTACAAAGGAAGGCCCTGGGCTTGTCGGCCGCTTTTTATCAAAAGCGACAAAAGGAGACAGATAACAATGATCAGGGAATCCATAGCCAGGGTGGTGGCAGGACAGGATCTTTCTCAATCCGAGATGGAAGAGACCATGAACGAGATCATGACCGGCGCTGCGACCCCCGCCCAGATCGGGGCGTTTATCACGGCCCTCAGGATGAAGGGTGAGACCGTAGAGGAGATCACGGGCGCAGCCAGGGTGATGAGGGCCAAGGCCGCCAAGATTGATATCGCAACATTTATCAAGGATAAGACCATACTGGACACCTGCGGAACGGGCGGAGATGGGGCAGGTTCCTTCAATGTCTCCACTGCCGTGGCATTTGTTGCGGCAGGCGGGGGGGTGATCGTGGCAAAACACGGAAACCGCGCAGTATCGAGCAAGTGCGGGAGTGCGGACGTGCTTGAGGCATTGGGTGTCAAACTGGATATCGCGCGCCAGGATGTGGCAAGGTGCTTGAAAGAGGTGGGTATTGGGTTCATGTTTGCCCCCCTGTTTCATGGGGCCATGAAATATGCAGCAGGACCCAGGCAGGAGATAGGCTTGAGGACCATATTCAATCTCCTTGGCCCCCTGACAAACCCCGCAGGCGCAACAGCACAGGTGCTGGGTGTATATGATCCGGGGCTTACAGAGAAGATTGCAAAGGTGCTGGGAAGGCTTGGAACCAAAGAGGCCTTTGTGGTATGCGGTGAAGAGACCTTTGACGAGATCAGCATCACCAGCGCCACGACAATATCACACCTGAAAGACGGAGAGGTCCGGACCTTTAAAATAACACCTGAAGACTATGGGTTTACAAGGGCAGGAGCAGAGGCGATAAAAGGAGGCGGCGCCCAGGAGAACGCGGATATTATCCGAAAAATACTCAAAGGCGAAAAGGGTCCAAAAAGGGACATGGTACTCTTAAACGGAGGCGCAGCATTTGCCGCCGCCGGGCTTACACCCGACATTGCAGGAGGGATAAAACTTGCCATAGCTTCCATAGATTCCGGAAGGGCAAGAGAAAAGCTTGATGGTTTGATCGCCTTCACAAACAGTTGCTCAGAGTGAGAACTAATTGGTCTCTTAGAGAATAAATTGCATTTAAAATATGTTGAATTTTTTCAAAGCCTTAAACGTTGTTACCTCTTTAACTATTTCAACTTCTTTAACCCTTTTAACTTCTTTTGTTCCAGCTTGTCCTGGTTAGGTGGTGCAGGTGCATTCAAGACTGCTTGAAATATTGGATGAAAAACGGCGGGAGGTCGAAAGACTCAAAAAGCAGGGCCTGCCCGAGAGGGACTACCCGTATCAAGGCTCCGGGATTGAAATCCGGGATTTTAAGAAGGCGATTTCAACACCGGACAGGACCGGACTGATTGCAGAGATAAAATTCGCCTCCCCCTCTGCCGGTGTTATCCGCAAGGATACTGATCCGATTGATATCGGCAGGATGTATGATCAGTCAGGCGCTGCGGCCATATCTCTTTTGACCGATCAAAGGTTTTTTGGCGGTGACATCAATAACCTCCCCCTGCTCAAAAAGGCGGTCAGTCTGCCGGTATTGAGAAAGGACTTTATCATAGATGATATACAGGTGCGGGAGTCTCTGCTTTTTGGGGCCGATGCGATCCTGCTGATCGTCCGCATCCTTGAAAGGCAACAGCTTAAGGAGCTTATGACAGAGGCAGGGGAGGCAGGGCTTGCAGTGCTGACAGAGATCCATGACAGGGCAGATCTTGAAGCCGCAATTGATGCAGGCGCTCAGATCATAGGGATCAACAACCGGGACCTGGATACATTCAGGGTGGATATCGCAACCACCCTTGAGATCGCCCCCCTGGTGCCTGAAGATCGTGTCGTGGTGAGCGAGAGCGGCATCTTTACAGCAGAGGATATTCGCCTTGTTAAAGGCAGCGGGGTTAATGCAGTTCTGGTGGGGACATCAATCATGAAAAACGACGACCCTGCCCAAAAGGTGAAAGAACTGGTCTTGGCCGGGAGGGCAATGAAATAATGAAGGTCAAGATCTGCGGCATAACAAACACAGAGGATGCATTAAAGGCGGTGGAGCTTGGCGTTGACGCCCTGGGGTTTATATTTGCAAAGAGCCCCAGGATGATAGAGCCTGAAAAGGCTGCCGCCATCATCAGATCCCTTCCGCCCTTTGTTAAGTCAGTAGGGGTCTTTGTCAACGAAGACCCGAAAAGGGTAAGGCAGGTTGCAGAGCTTTGCGGTCTGGACATTATCCAGTTCCACGGGGATGAACCAGCGGAGCTATTGGCGGAATTTACACCCAGGGCGATCAAGGCATTCAGGCTTAAAGACGGATCAAGCCTAGAGCCAGTAAAATTATACCATGGAAAGGTACGGGCCATACTCCTGGACACTTACTCAGATAAAAAATGGGGCGGCACGGGAAAAACCTTTGACTGGGCGCTTGCGGTCAAGGCAAAGACCCTGGGCTTCCCGGTCATACTGTCAGGGGGGCTAGATCCTGCAAATATTCAGGATGCGATCCTGACAGTCAGGCCCCATGCGGTTGATGTCAACAGCGGTGTAGAGGAAAGGCCGGGGAAAAAGGACCACAACCTTATGTGCCGGTTGATGGAAAATATCAGGAGGGCTTCCATTTGATAACAAAACGCTATTACGGACAATTCGGCGGGGCGTTTTTGCCGGAGATCCTTGTCGCCACCTTTGACGAGCTTGTGGCCGCGTTTGAGGCGGCAAAAAATGATCCCTCTTTCTGGCAGGAATATCAGCATGTGATGTCAACCTACTCTTGCAGGCCCACACCTATTACATTTGCAGAGAACCTGACTAGATTCTTTGGCGGGCCGCGCATCTATGTCAAGAGGGAAGACCTGAATCACACAGGGGCGCACAAGGCTAACAACGTGATGGGCCAGGGCATTCTGGTAAAGAGGATGGGAAAGACCCGCGTTATTGCAGAAACGGGCGCGGGCCAGCACGGGGTTGCCACCGCCACCATGGCGGCCAGGTTCGGTTTCAACTGTACAATATACATGGGAGAGGTGGATGTCTGGCGGCAGAGGCCTAATGTCTTCTGGATGGAGCGGCTTGGCGCCCAGGTGGTCCCTGTAAAGGAGGGGACCAGGATATTAAAAGACGCGATCAATGAGGCATTCCGGGACTGGGTGAGCAACATGGACGACACCCATTATGTCCTTGGCACTGCCTGCGGCCCCCACCCCTATCCTGAGATGGTCGCTTATCTCCAGTCCATCATAGGAAAAGAGGCCAGGAGACAGCTCCTTGAAACAGAGGGCAAACTCCCTGCCCGAGTATATGCCTGCGTAGGCGGTGGATCAAACGCCATGGGTATATTCAGCGGGTTTTTTGATGATCCGGTGGAGCTTGTTGGCGTTGAGGCAGGGGGTGACGGACTGGATACGGGCCGGCACGCATCCCGCCTTGCATCAAAGGACGGATCAATTGGTGTGGCCCAGGGATACAAGACCTGTTTTCTCCAGAACGGCGATGGCCAGATGAGGGAGACCCACAGCGTGGCCGCAGGGCTTGACTATGTCGGAGTATCCCCTATCCTTGCCTCCCTGAAGGAAAGCGGCAGGGTCAGGTTTGAGGCCGCAACCGACAAGGAGGTCCTTGAGGCCGCGGCCCTTACCATCAGAAAAGAGGGGCTCATTCCTGCCCTGGAATCCGCCCATGCATTCGCCCAGGCATTTAAGGAGGCGCCTGGCATGTCCGGCGACGACATTATCCTTATCAATCAGTCCGGCAGGGGGGATAAGGACATCTTCACCATAGCAGATGCATTTAACGACCCTGCGTGGCAGAAATTCATCATCAAAAAGGCGGAGGCATACCGTGCTTGAGTCATACCTTAGGGAAAGAATGAAACAAAAGGATATCCTGCTGATGACCCACCTGGTGCTGGGATACCCTTCATTTGACGACTCCTTTAAGATCATTGAGGCGATGGTAGAGGCAGGGGTGGATCTGATGGAGCTGCAGGTCCCTTTTTCCGAGCCCATTGCTGACGGCCCTGTAATACTTCGCGCCAATCAGAAGGCCCTTGAATCAGGGGCGACCGTAGAAAGATCTCTAGATCTTGCAAAAAAGGTTGCCCAGAGATTTGACATCCCTTTTTTGATTATGACCTACTACAATATTCTTTTTAAGTACGGCACTGATCGTTTTGTCGCTGAAATGGCGGACAGAAATCTAAAAGGCGCTATTATCCCTGATCTTCCGCCAGAGGAGGGCGGAGAATATTTAAAAGCCATGGAAAAATACGTTATGGCGCCCATACTGATCTTTTCTCCCACAACCCCTTTTGAGCGGATGAGATATCTCGCCAATTTTGCCAGGGGCTTTATTTACTGTGTCGCCAGAAAGGGTGTTACGGGTCAGGACACCAGTTTTTCCGAAGAGCTGGTCTCCTATCTTTCCAGATGCCGCAGCGCTACAGATCTGCCCCTGGCAGTAGGATTCGGGGTCAAGCAAAAGGAGGACGTGGATTTCCTAAAGGCAAAGGCGGACATAGCAGTCATAGGCACCCAGACAATCCGCATTGTAGAAGAACGGGGCGTTCATTCAGTTGGGGATTTTATTAGGGGCCTGAGGTAACCCGCCTTGTCAGGATCTGCAATCCTTCACTTAATGGTCTTAAGCGCCTCTAAGATATCAAGATAGAGTTGGGCCAGTTCCGGGCTGATTTTTGTGCTGCGGCTCCTGTAACCTTTTGGCATCAGCCTCTTGGACTCCAGGATAGAGCCCATGAATTCCTGGTTTTTATCAAAGAACCGGTAGACATCCCCCTCCTTTTTTAGCGTCCCGATCATATCACCCTTTTTATTGTGCATCTGCCATGTATTTTTCTCCTTTTCGTTTGCCTTTAGCACGATTTCATCTGAAAAGGCACTTGGGGCGATGAAGAAAAAAAGGACAATAACTGCTAAGGATATAATGGCTTTTTTCATGGCTTGGTCCTCTCTATAAGGTTTGTGGAACTTTGTGAAACCCTATCCTCAAATTTCTAAAGGCCACCTATGTATTCTCCCAAAGAAGTCCTCTCCCTCGCAGGCGACTTCCACCAGGACATCCTTATACCGGCCCTTCAGATCCTGAACTACCACGTTTATGTCGTCATAAGACTTGTCAAAATGGGTTTCGATCAACTTGCCGTCCAAGTATACATACATCTCCGTCTTCTCGATCCCTTTTCTCCCAAGATCAACGTCCACCATTATCCTTGATACAGAATCCATCGGGCCTCCCCATAGATTTCAATATCAGAGTCTTGCGCACCAGTCAATTTCCTTCCTCGTAATTATGACCGGATACTATAAACTTTTCAGTCCTCAATTTGTCAACTGCGTAGACATGACTCCGATACCTCTCATCAGTAGAATCTGGTTATTTCTTAGTCGCCATGGTTTAATCCTTTGATATTATAACCTTTTAATATATTCATTATGGAATCGAGTTGATAATCTCATTCGATTTCAGTATATTCAATATCAATGAGTCAGCATTGAAAACCGTCCATTTTTTGACTTAACCGGCCGGTGGTGTCATCATATAGTTTTTTAGATTGAACATAAGGTTTCAGCCGATTTTGAGCCCGTACAGGCAAAGTGGGCCGTTATAGCATAACATTCTGATATGATTCACTTGTTTGCAAGTAAGAGCCAATCATGCCATACAGAGTCTCGTTTGATGAAGAAGGTCGCATCGTCCACGTGACGTTTTCAGCTTCTGCCGTCAAAGACGATCATTACGCGGCTTTTGACGCAGCACTCGTACTTTGTCAGAAACATGCATGTTCAAGGCTTCTTGTTGATTTCAGCGGTTTGTGTACCAGCAGTCTTTCCACTGCGGACTCCTTCCTCTTTGGTAAGGCCGTTGCCAAGGCTCCGATCAGTCTCCGTATTGCCCATGTAATGCCCAAGCACGCCAAAGCCAGTGAAAACGTCAGTTTTGCATCTATTGTAGAGGCAAATCGAGGTAAAAGGACCGGAGAGTTCGAGACCATTGAACAGGCCAGAAACTGGCTGCTGAGCATGCCCTCTGTGCCAATTACAGTGAGACGCTCACCCCTTGAATAATTAGTGTGGGGCGGGTATGGAACAGCTCACTACTATTGACATCACAGGTCAAGGGATGGGGCACAGAAAAATAAGTAACATAGGGTTTTGTGGTTGTTTAACATCAGTTAGTAATACTCTACAATGAAATGACCGCTGGAACCCTTGATCAAAAACTCAAACCAAAGCCTTCGCCCAAAGGCGGGGGCTTTGGTTCAATCCCCGAGTGGGACAATAAAATTCCGAGAGTCCAGGTTTTCTTGACATGCATGAATATGTTATTAATAACGAGTCAGCAATAAGGTTGGCCATTTTTCTGGGCATATTTATATGCGTGGCATTAGTTGAAATCTCAAGGCCCCGCAGAGTCCTTACCACATCGAAGGTCCGCCGCTGGATCGGAAATATCGGAATTTTGATCATCAACACCATTCTGTTGAGACTCATTTTCCCCTCTGCCGCTATTGGTATGGCCGTATGGGTTGAAATGCAGGGTTGGGGAATCTTTAACCATATTGGGGTACCCTATTGGCTGAAGATAGTGTTTTGCGCCATAGCCCTCGACTTCATCATCTATCTCCAGCACGTGATGTTTCATGCGGTTCCTTTGTTCTGGCGCCTGCATATGATGCATCATGCGGATATGGACTATGATTTGACCACCGGCAGCCGCTTCCATCCCATCGAAATCATCATTTCCATGTGCATAAAGGGTGCGGCCATATCTGTTTTGGGGGCTCCGCCAATTGCAGTAATTGTCTTCGAGATCCTGCTGAACGGCACGGCTATGTTCAATCACGGAAATTTTTTTATTCCCCCAGGCATTGACCGTGTGCTGCGCTGGTTCGTGGTGACCCCGGATATGCATCGGGTGCATCATTCGATTTTTGTTGGGGAGACAAACAGTAATTTCGGGTTTAATCTTCCATGGTGGGATCGGATAATGGGAACCTATCGGGCCCAGCCTTCCCATGGGCATGAGGGCATGACCATAGGACTGAGACAATTTCGAGACCCTTTGAAGCTCACTCTGCCGTGGATGCTTGCCTTGCCTTTTATAGGGAAAGGGGGCAATTACGCCATCAATCGTAGGGGCGCCAAGGCGGAAGATGATATGAAAATAAACTTAAAAACCTAAGGGTGTCTTTCAGTCGTTGTTACGAGTACATATGAAATGCGTCAAAGTTGGTTTAGAAAAGTTGAATAAGTTATTTCTCAATATTTCCCCTCTGAGGTTTTTAATCATATGACATAACCAGGGGGCTGTTGGAGGACCCGGTTTCCACGGTGCAAAGCCCCAGCGTTCCTCGTGTGGACCAGGAGAGCGGAATGGATCTGATCGTGATGAACAGGACGGCACCTTTTTTCGTTGCTCTCGTTGGCCTTGGCAAGCAATGGGACAGTATGTTTCTCCGGATCATACCGGCTTTTTTCACAAACCGTCATTTTCAGCTGCCGTTCCTATTTACAAACCCATCAGCATAGGTATAAGAAAGAGGCAGGAAACAGGAATGAGGAGGAACATGAATGAAGAGTCAAATTTGTCCCAACTGTGGCTGTGTTGGGCACGTCCCGGAGCGGTTTTTATCTGATACCAAGCCGGCAGTCTGTGAAATGTGCGGGATGACGATCTACCTATATGACGGTGAAATAGAACCATTTGAATTTCCGGGACAGACAAAATCTGATTCTGAAAAGACGGAATAAGGTCCGCAGCCTTAAAAACCGGTTGCCGGTTTTTATGTAAAACTACAGTTCCAGTACGTCACCACGAGCACTGACCCCAAGGCTATCCTATACCATGCAAATGGAACGAACGAGCTGTGTGAAACAAACGCTATCAGCCCCCGTATTACTATTGCCGCCGCAATAAACGACACAACAAAGCCAATGGTAAAAACCGGCATATCGGCCAGGGCGAGCGTGTGACGCGCCTCGATCAATTTGATGAGCGTTGCCCCGAACATTGCAGGGATTGCCAGGAAAAATGAAAATTCTGTTGCCGCTGTCCGTGAAAGCCCAAGAAAGAGCCCTCCCATGATCGTGGCGCCCGAGCGCGATACCCCTGGAAACAATATTGCAAGGACCTGGATGGTCCCTATCCCCAGTGCCTTTTTTACTGGAATATGATCAACACTCATCACACTTGCCTTGTTGGATGACCTTTCTATCAGGAGGATTGCAAATCCTCCCGCTACAAGGGCCAGGGCAACGGCAAGGGGATTAAAAAGGTGGGCCTCGATCCATTTTTCTGTGGGAAGGCCTATGATCACTGCCGGAATGGTCCCGACAATGAGGTTGACAATCAACCTGCGGGCCTCCGGATCTCTGGTCCAGTTCAATGCAACCTTTAGAAATTTCTCGCGGTACAGCCAGA
>DIKH01000377.1:14087-21543 GCA_002424495.1 Desulfobacteraceae bacterium UBA5623 | reverse complement strand
CAGAAAACTGGCGAAGTTGGGCTAACCCGTCTTTCGCAAAAAGTAGTATGGGTGAGCGGTAAGTTATTGTTCTTCCGAGAATCGATAGAAAAAGTCGGCACTACAGCGGGTTTTAGCTTCTGCGGAACGCAATTACAATGAGTTATATGGAATTTCCGCCCGAAAATAGTCAAATTTCGGGCGGAGTTGCGAAAGACGGGCTAAATCGGGGTAAGATCACCAGAGATATTGAGGAGATACGCATATGTTATAACTTTTATGCATAGATTATAATTTTTCCCTATGGGCTTTCTATTTCATCTGTCTTTGTATTGTCAAGGGAAAAAATTCGGCGGATCATTTCCCGATTATACCGTTTTCATTGCATTAAACAGGTAACTTTTCAATAAGTTCGGGTTTCGAGTTGCAGGTTACGATTAACTGGACGGGATCTTGAGTGCGCCAGGATGACTTGTCCCTCACCCCGCGTGAACGACAATGGTTGCGTCTACTGCAACAGGCTCCCCGCCGACTACGGCCAGGGGATTGATATCAATCTGCTCAATCGCATGATCGCGGGCTCCAAGAGAGCCTAGGGCTTCCAGAATCCGGGCCATTACATCTTTGTTAAGAGGGGCCATGCCCCTGAAACCCTCCAGCAATCTCTTCCCTCTGATCCTGGATATCAACCTCAACGCATCCTGATGACTTAATGGCGCAGGGGCGAATCTGACGTCCTTTTCAAGTTCTGAAAAGATGCCGCCCAGACCAAACATCACGCAGGGGCCAAGATCAGCATCTCTCACATAACCGACAATCAATTCAAAGTCCGGCCTGATCTCACGCTGCATGATCATCCGTCCCGTCCCCTTGAGCCTGTCCTTCAGATCTTTAAAGGCCTCTGAAAGCCCTTTTTTGCCTTCAATCCCAAGTTTGACCAGACCAAGCTCCGTCTTATGGACCGCGCCGGGGATCAACCCCTTTAAGACAACAGGAAAACCTAATATTTCCGCCGCATCTTTCGCCTCTGAGACAGTGGCCACGATCTCGCCATCCACTACAGGGATATTCCAGTCTTTAAGTATAGCCTTGCTCTGATATTCATCCATTATCCCGCCTTCAGAAGGCAGCATATTCTTGCTGACATACGAAAGATCCGGGGATGATATGCCTTTATCCGCGAGATTATCCCGACTGGTTTCAAAGGCTCTGAAATGTGAGGCAACAGACAGGCTCTCCACAGTCCGCAAGAGTTCATCAAAGACCAGGATGCCGCATCTGTTTGCTTCAATGCGGATATCCCTGCATGCATTTCGCCGTCCCAGCAGCCAGATAACGATTATCTTTTCCACAGAATCGGCCAGGGTTTTCAGCTGAGATAGATCGAGTTCCTCGCCGCCAAGTCCTGCAACAAAATGCACCAGTATCACATCCACGTTAGGATCTTTTAACAGGATGGCAATCGCCTGCGCCACAGGGGATTCATGCCAGTGAAGTTCCATGGCAGGGTAGAGGTCCACCGGGTTTGCCACAGGCATCCAATCAGGGTACAGCCTCTTAAGGGCTTCTTCTGTATCAGTGGAAAGCCCGGCGATCTTCAGGCCATAGCTTTCCATCAGATCGCACGACACAATGCCTGCGGCCCCGCTGAATGACACCACTGCCAGACGGGGGCCAGGCCTTATACCGGACCGAATCGCAAGCGCCCTTGCAAGATCAATCATCTGATGAAAATCATGGGCCGGTGTTGCACCGCAAAACTCCATGACATCGGATAACAGCCGTGAATTTCCGGCAAGGCTTGCAGTATGGCTTATGGCGGCCGCGGCCCCTTGTTTGCTCTTTCCGCCTTTTAAGATCACTACAGGTTTTTTCGCACCCCTGATGATATCCAGAAAGTCTCTACCCCTGACCACCGATTCAAGATAAAGCGCCACCACATCAGTTTCCGGATCTTTTAATAAAAAGGCCAAGATGTCACATTCATCTACGTCCGCCTTGTTGCCGATAGAGCATATCTTGTTTACACCAATGTTTCTTTTGCTCAAGAGATCCACCAGAAAACCCGCTGATAACATGCCGCTCTGGACAACCATGGATACACGGCCATCCAGGAGGACATCCTGGTAGATGCGCGGTGACATAAATGTAAAAAAGTATTTTCTTTTGATATCCACAAGGCCCATACAGTTTGGACCCCAGATCCTGATGCCTGCATCCCTTGCAATGGCTACACATTGCGCCTGGATATCTTTTCCGCCAGGCCCTGTCTCTGAAAAACCGGCGCTTTCTATCATCACCCTTTTGATCCCCTTGGCCGCACAGTCTTTAAGAACCTCCGGCACCTTGGGCGCAGGAACCAGGATGATAGCAAGATCAACCGGAGAAGGGATATGATCAAGCGAAGGGAAGCAGGGAATTTCGTGGATCGCATCGTAGCCGGGGTTGACCGGATAGATCTTTCCGTCGTAACCGAACAGGAGATTTTTTATTGTCTGGGAGCCGCCCCTGCGCCTGCTGGCGCCGATTACGGCAATGGAGGAGGGACTGAAGAACTTGTGCATATCAAAAGAGACCTTCCAAAAAAATCAGGCTGTGGGGATTCTCGTTAAAAGCCCGCCACAGCCTTACAATTTTTAATTTAATTCAAAATTTACAATTGTGTCTGAACGGCCTTTTCGTTCAGACACAATCTATTACGGTTTACCCAGGATTGTAATTGCTATGCAATAACAGTCGGGGTTGCCTGCCAGGTTATGGGTGAGGCCAATCTTGGGATCCTTCAACTGGCGCTCCCCGCACCTGCCGCTTAACTGGTTGTATATCTCATAGATCATTCTGAGGCCGGTTGCGCCCAGGGGGTGTCCGAAACACTTCAGCCCTCCGTCGGTGTTTACAGGAAGGCCGCCGTTCAGGCTGAAGAAACCGTCTTCGTAATCCTTCCACGCCTCGCCTTTTTTGCTGAAACCCAGGTCTTCCATGATGATCATTTCAGTGATTGTGAAACAGTCGTGGACAACCGCCAGATCAATCTCTTCTCTGGGGTTGGTGATTCCAGCCTGTTCGTAGGCCCTCTTGGAAGCCACCTGATTTTCAATAAAATGGATAAAATCATATTTATCATCCAGCACGGGTTGGGCCGCATTATTGGCCATTCCCAGACCTTTTACCAGTATATAGTCCTTTCCCATGGCCTTGGCCTTTTCCGGCGTGGTGATAATTGCAGCGGCTCCTCCATCTGTAACACCGCAGCAGTCAAAAATGCCAAGAGGCGCTGCAATAATGGGCGCCTTTATGACCTGCTCTACAGTAATTTCCTTCTGAAACTGGGCCTTGGGGCTTCTGGCGCCGTTGTAATGATTCTTTACGGCGATCTTGGCCAGGATTTCCTTGCCCTTTTCCGGAGTCAGCCCATAGGTTTCAAAATATTTTGTGGCGCGAACAGCAAACATGGTGGGCGGCCCGGTAAGGATCTCATATCTGGCCTGATATTTGGAGTGAAGCGTACCGCCCAGCCCCCCTTCATAACCGGTATCCTTCAGTTTTTCCACGCCACAGACCAACGCCATTTCCGATGCGCCTGACGCCACCGCATAACAGGCGTTTCTGAACGCATCCGTTCCTGTGGCGCACAGGTTCTCGACCCGTGTTACAGGAATATATTGGAGTTTCAAAATCCTTGTCAGCCTTGAGCCAAGGTTCCCGCCGTCAACCGTACCCAGCCAGGCAGCGTCAATATCGTTAGGCGCAACCCCCGCGTCCTTGAAGGCCTCATAACAGGCTTCAATGACCAGGTCTTCCTGGCCCTTGTCAAAAAGCTCGCCAAAATGGGTGCAGCCCATTCCAATAATGGCTACCTTATCTTTAATACCACTCATTTGGTACCTCCATGATATCTAAATTAGTGTCTCTATTTCAGCCGGATGGGCATGGCCTTCCACATATACATCGTATGGCCTTCCGTGCAGAATTTCTTCCGGTATGTCATTTCCAGGTCCATACCGTTATGGATCTCCTTCACGTCCTTGTCCGTCACCGTGGTGATCATTCGACCGCCGCCCTCAAAATTTACGACAGAATAAATCATCGGGATATCAAACTGATCGGTAATCATATCCTTGGAATGGGTAAACAGCTTTGCCCTTTTGTCAGACAGCCTGACTGGTTCAGACTTATCCAAGGCCTGGCACTTGGTGCAAACCCTCTGGGGCGGCCATTCAATATGCCCGCATTCCGTACACTTTTGGCCATGAAACGGAGTAACGCCTTCCTGCACACGCCACAGGTCGGCGGCGGAGGCTATGGGCGTGGGCCTGACGTGCTGCGGTGCGGTATCCACATGCCCTCTCCACCTGAGATAGGTCACATAGTCCGGAATCTGTTTCTTGGATTCCAGAAGTCTTCTCATGAGGTCTTTGTTTTTGAGCTTGTTGATGTTGCCGGTAGCCTGCAATAAAAGGGCATCAGCGCCGTTCCCGTAACTGGCAAGGAGGATCTTATCTCCGGGTTTGACATCTTCCATTGCGGCTGCAAGCAGTTGCAGGCAATAGGGTGTCCCCGTATTGCCCATCTGCATAAAAAGATCATTCTGAAGCTGGGTCTTGGGATTAAAGCCCATAGACTGCGCAAGCCCCGCCACACTTCTGCCATCAGGCGAATAGATGACGGCCTTTGCAATGTCCTGAGGTTTGAGTCCGGTCTTTTTCAAAAGACCGCGAATGGCCTCACCCACAGTGTTCATGTATCCCATGGAAATATAAAAACGGGTTTCCCAGGACCGGACATAATCTTCAGACTCACCCTTCCACATATCCATCATTTCATTAGACACGGAATAGCTGTCTTCAATGGACACAGCCACATCCGTGTCGCCAATCACCAGACTGGCTGCGCCATCTCCAAAGTTCTGCTCATGATTGGAGCTGGGCTTGGCGCGCCGCATGTCCGAGGCAATAACCATGGCCTTCTTGGCCGACCCTGCCTTGACACTATCCATGGCGGCAAGCATGGCGGAAGTTCCTCCTCTGGTGGAATGGGCCATGTCCACTGCCCGGATCTCTCTCGGAAGATCAATGGCATAACCGATCAGGGTGGCCGCCATCTTCTCCCTGTAAGGAGAACTGGCGCATGCAAAGTAAAGTGCACCTATTTCCCTGCGAATCGCATCATCAAGGGCGCTCATACCTGCCGCCACCGCCATGGTTATGGCGTCTTCATCAAAATTGGCAACGGCCTTTTCACCCCGAAAATGCCTGGCAATGGCGCCCTTGTCCAGCCTCCAGACCGGGACATATGCGCCAATAGAAGTAATTCCTATCATGGGTTCCTCCATAATTAGTCTTTTTTCTGAATTAACAACTCTGACTTCGCTATCGTCACACTCAAGAAATCAGCCCCCACCCTATCCACTCACCCCCAGTATATGGAATCGGATGAGGGGAGAATAAACAAGGATTCTACGCCTTGCCCTCGTATTTTTTGTCCCTCTCGTGGAAGCTTTCCCTTGCGCCCTGTTTTTCCCTCTTGCTGATGAAGTTCCATTCACCCTTTTCATATCTCAAATTTGTAAACAGGGTGTGGCTGTAATATCCGATCGGCCAGCCGCGGGTGATCCCCATCGCATCCAGGATCAGATGATTTGTAGCCTTGCCGATATCAATACCATCCCTTGGGTATACGGTCAGGAGTCTGCACAGTTCCTGCACCTCTTCCTCCAGTTTCTCCTCCGGCACGGCCTTTGTGGCCCAGCCGATCCGGGCCGCCTCTTCCCCGGTGATATGTCGTCCGGTCAGGAGAAGATCCCTCGCCCTTGTGTAGCCTATCTTCAGATAGAGGATGGGTATGGTGGGGATACCGCTGCCGCAAAAGCCCATCCGCTGCTCCGGGTGTCCAATCTTTGCGTTATTGGTCACGATAGTAAAATCAGACGATTCCGCTATCAGTGCGCCTTCCCCGAGGCAGTGTCCCTGGACCTGAGAGACGGTGATCTTCGGAGAGATAAGTATCTTGTGCTCCATCTCATACCAGTATCTGTCAATTTTGAGCCTTGCGTGCTGGCTCGGACGCCTCTTTCCCGGCTCTTCATCAAAATTTTCATAGACCTTGTATATCTTTGTAAGATCGTGCCCTGCGCAAAAGGATTTACCTGCGCCCTTGAAAACGATCACCTTGAGATCATCATCAATTTCCGCCTCATTTATTGCGGCCAAAAGGTCGTCAAATATGCCGCCTTCCCAGGGAAAATCCACCACATTGAGTCTATCGGGCAGATTCATGGTAATGGTGCCGACCTGATCTTTTTTCTCATAAATTACGTACTTATAATCACCCATTATTTGCTCCTCAAAATAATGCGCTGCCCCTGTCAAACAGCCCCGGCATAAGGCCGGGACGCCTGTTTAACAGAGGCAGCGACTCCTTGGTTATGCCAGATTAAAGACTCTGAGGGCATTGTCCCTCAATACGGCCTTCTTTGTCTCGTCCTTTATGTTAAGCGCCATGAACTGCTCCTTGCAACGGCCAAGGCCCAGTCCGTTTGTCCCGAACAGGCATTTGCTCCGTCCGCGGGTGTTCATGAAGTTGACAATCGCAGGGTCCAGGTACTGCGGCAGATGTGCGCTTACGTCCAGATATACATTGGGGTGCTTCCAGGCAAGCGCTATCAGCTCCTCACACCAGGGCCAGCCTGTGTGAGAACCAATGATTGTAAGCTCGGGAAAATCCAGTGCCACCTTGTCAAGGTATATCGGCCTTCCCGGGTCGCTCGGGAGAATTTCCAGCGAATGCCCCAGTTGCATTGAAAAGGGTATGCCCAGCTCCACGCACTTTGCATAACATGGGTACATGGACTTGTCATCAGGACGGATGTCCTGCCCGAGCACATGGGCGTAGACCCCCCTAAAACCAAACTCCTTGACCGATCTTTCGATTATCCTCACGCTCTCCATTATCTTCAGGGGATTGTAAGGGGCCATGCCTATCAGGCGATCCGGATATTTCTTTATGGAATCGGAAATTTGTTCAAGGGAGAAATTGATCAACAGCTCCCTTCTGTGATATGAATACATCCTCGGCATGGTTATGAAGACCTTGTCATAACCAGCCTTGTCCATCTCAGAGACAAATTCATCAGTGGAACACATGATAAAGGGGATCTTTCCCTTGAACATGGTGTCTTTCATCAGCCTCATCTCAGGGCTGCCCTCCCACCAGATCTTGACCAACTCAGGATCAAAGGGATAATTCATTACATCAATGGCTTTGATATCTTCCATGTCTGTCCTCCTTGTTATTTGTGTTATTCACCCTGAACAATCAGAGAACCTGTAAGACCACCGCCGCCGCAGGCCGCCGCCAGGCCGTACTGACCGGGCTTTAAGTAATTGGCCAGGTGCAGGGTGAGCCTTGCGCCTGTGTAGCCTGTGGGATGACCAAGGGAGATGCCGCCTCCGTGGAGGTTGGTCTTTTCCCAGGGGAT
>DIKH01000377.1:5486-14073 GCA_002424495.1 Desulfobacteraceae bacterium UBA5623 | reverse complement strand
ACCACTGCAAAGGCCTCATTGATCTCAAAGGCTGTGATGTCATCAATTGTCATGCCCATCTTCTTTAGGTGTCTCGGTATAGTGACTGCCGGACCCTCGGGGAAGTAACCGGGATCAACACCGTAGAACATGTAGTCAACGATATGGGCCATGGGCTTCAGACCCAGCTCATTTGCCTTCTTGCGGGTCATCATCACCATGGCGCCTGCGCCGTCGGTAATGCCTGATGACTGCCCTGCTGTTACAGTGCCGTCTTTCTTGAATGCAGGCGGCAGCTTTTTCATCGTATCCAGACTGACATCGGGCCTCAGGCACTCATCAGTATCAAACACGACCTCGGGCTTTTTCTTTGTCGCCGGGATGGTCACAGGCACGACCTCATCCTTGAAAATGCCGTCTTCCCAAGCTTTCACCGCCCTTCTGTGGCTGTCATAGCCGATCTTGTCCTGCTCCTCTCTTGTGAGTTTGTATTTCTGAGCTGTCTGCTCTGCAATAAGTCCGGGACTTAAATTGCTAAAGGGACAGATCAGATACAGGAATGCATCCTCAATCTTTATGTCTGTCAGCCTGAAGCCTTCCCAGCGTGCGCCCCTAAGGACGTGGGGGATATTGCTCATGCTCTCCATGCCGCCCACGACCACGATCTCGGCATCGCCCACGCGAATGGCCTGGGTGGCCAGAGACACCGCCTTTAACCCTGCCGCACAGACCTTATTTACTGTATGGGCCGGTGTGGGGAGCGGAAGCCCGGCCCTCAATAGCGCTGTCCTTGCCGGGTTCGTTCCGGTGCCGTCCTGCCTTGTATGGGACATGATTACCTCATCAACCATGTCCGGCGTAATGCCAGCCCTTTCAATTGCAGCCTTAATGGCCAAGCCGCCGATGTCATAAACCTTTAAGTCTTTCAATGCCCCGCCGAACTTGCCGATGGGGATACGAACGCCGCTTACTATTACACAATCTTCCAGTTTAGTCATAAACAACCTCCTCTCTTTCAGCAGGCCACGGTGGTGTAGCCCGCAACAATATCATTACCATCCTGGTTTCTTATCCAGACATCACACTTAATAAATATGCTGTCGCCTTCCTTTTTCTTCTCCACAACCTTTGCGCCCACAGTCAGGGTATTTTTTGGAAACACCGGCCTGATAAGACGCAGCTCCATTCCGCCGCCCGTGATCCATTTTTCACCGAAATCCCTGGCCATCAGCTCCGACAGATATGCTATAAACTGATAGCCCGGCGCGATCGTGCTCTTGAAGGCCGTGTTTTTGGCATACTCGGGATCAACATGAATGGGATTGTAGTCTTCCGCCGCACTTATATAGGTGTTTATCTTCTCCTGGGTCATGTACTTGTTGATCGGACTAAGCTCTTGACCCACGGTGACCTTTTCAAAATCGAGTTTACCTGTCATTATTCTGCCTCAAATACTTTGAAAATCGAATATTCGTGTACTTCTCACAAAGGATGGAGCAAAGCAACTTCCACAAATCTTCAATCTTCAATTGACAATCAACCATCAGGACTGGGGCGGCCATATAACGGTTATGATGCTCACAGCCGCCTTTTGACCATCCGGGTTATAGGCCTCCCCCTTTATGGAGACAAAGTCCCGTCCTTTTTTTTGAGTTAGGTCTTCCACTACCGCCTTAACAGTTACGGTGTCGCCCAGCCTTATGGGTCTGTGAAATTCATATTTTTGGCCCGCCTGAATAAGCCCGGGCGGGGTCTTTTTGTCAATGGTCTTTAACACCCTGCTCGGCGTTACATAAAGGGAAATCGTAGTGGGAGGCACGACCAGATAGCCAAAGCCTGCCCTTTTGGCGTAATCCTCATCCGTATAAAGGGGGTTGGTCTCTTCGACTCCTGCAATGAAGTTTTTAACAATATCTTCACTCAATGTATAGGTGTATTCCGGAAACGTCATACCCTTGTAAAATTCCGCTAGATTCATCACTTCCATACGCTTTAACCCTGGTCATGCTGATGCGCATGACCTCCCTGCCGCCGGGACTGAAATGCCCGAGGCCGAAAACGCCGTTCAGCCTCAGGCATGTTTGTCAGCATAAACCAGTTGTAATCATAACTACTTCTTGGTGTAATCAAAAAAACCCTTGCCTGTTTTTACTCCAAGGTCTCCTGCCTGAACAAGCTGCCTTAGAAGCGGAGGTGGAAGAAAGCTGGGCCCCAGCTTATTGTTCAAATCCTCGAGAACATACAGACAGGTATCCAGACCGATCAGATCAGCCAGAGCCAACGGGCCCATCGGCCAGTTAAAGCCTGCCTTACAGGCCCTGTCAATGTCTTCTGCTATGCCTATGCCCTGCTCCAGGCAGCGGATGCCTTCATTGACCATGGCTATGCCCACACGGCTGGTCACAAATCCCGGATAATCCATGCAGGGAACAGGAAGCTTGCCCACGCTTGTCAGATACTTAATGGTCTCAACCACTGTCTGATCGCTTGTCCTGCGTCCCTTTGCAACCTCCACGAGCTTCATCAGGATCGGAGGATTATGAAAATGTGTCCCGATCGTCCTGTGTGTATGCTTGGTCTGGTTCATGATTTCGGTAATCGGAAGGGCCGAGGTGCAACTGGCAAGGATTACATTTTCCGGCATGATCGCGTCAAGTTCTTTAAAGATCTTCTGCTTAATAGCTACGTTTTCAACCGCCGCCTCGATGACCAGGTCCACACCCTTGGCCTCGTCATAACTCTTTATCAATTTGAGACGCGACTCAATTGCCTTGCCATCGTCCTGGCTCATTTTTCCCTTTTCAACCATCTTGGCAACTGATTTCAATATGCCGTCACGGCCCTTTTTCTGTGCATTCTCGTCCAAGTCATACATCAGCACTTGAGAGCCGCCCGTGGCGCACACCTGGGCAATACCGGCGCCCATCTGGCCGCAGCCAATGACCATCATTTTTTTAACATCCATGTGTTTCCCTCCTTAAAACTGTGGTTAGTGTCTAAGCGAAAAATCCTTGTTTTTCAATTCAGACCAAAAATTGTTAACATGTTATTTTCTATAATTAAAAATTCACAACTAAAAATTCAAAATTGTGTCAGCACGGCCTATGCAACACCGGCCATCTCTTTTAGTTTCTTCCTGTCAGTCTTTCCCCCGACTGTCTTTGGTATTTCATCCACAAACTCGATCTGTCTGGGGTACTCATATTTTCCCAGCTGGTTTTTGACATACTGCTGCAGCTCTTTTGCCAGTGCCTCGCTTGGTTCTTTGTTCACCTGCACATATGCCCTTGCAATGTTGCCGCGGTCCTGGTCCGGCACGGCGATAACAGCAGCCTCAAGCACCGCGTCGTGTGTGGACAGTGTGCTCTCGATCTCTGCCGAACTTATGGTCCAGCCTGCGGAGATAATCACATCGTCGGATCGGCCCTTACACCAGAAATGTCCATCATCGTCAATAACGCCTATATCCTTAATTTTAAACCATTTGCCGCGTCTCTTGACCACGATCTCACCTGATGTATTAGGTGGAACCGGATTTTCCTTGTCATCTACAACAGAGACTTCCTGGCCCAGAATGGGTTTGCCCAGGGCGCCCGGCTTTACAGTCCAGTTTTCAAAACCGCCAAAGTTGGCAAGTATAACACCTACCTCTGTGGAGCCATAGAAGCTGCACGGAGAGACTCCAAATTTGTTCTTTATGAATTCAAAAGTTGAGATATCAAACGGCTCGCCGCTGTAACTCATCTTCTTTATCTTGAATTTGTAGTTATCAATTACGCCTGAGTTTCTCATCCTGCGATAGACTGTCGGGGCAGCGCTGAAGTTGGTGATCTCAAATTCCTCAAGCGCCTCCATGATCTTCTTTTCGTCAAACCGGCCATTGTAAGAACCGATGGATGATCCTATTGCCAGTGGCACGCACGTCCCATACCACAGGCCATATCCCCAGGCAGGCGAAGACGGGCAGAAATATCGCTCTCCCGGCCTCAAACCAATGACAAAGACACCATTGGGTATGCCTGTATATACACTCTTGTGATAATGGGGGATGGCGTCGGGGAATTTCTTTGTTGTGCCGCTTGTATACTGCAATACCGCGACATCCTTGGCCTTGGTCGGATATACTTCAATGGTCTCGGGCTTACCTTTGATGAAGTTATTATAGTCATCGCCCACTACTACAACTTTTTTGACCAGACTCTTATCTATGGCATTGGCGGTCTCCTCTGTGGTGATCAGGACCTTTGCCTTTGAATCCTTCAGCCTGTATTCAACATTTTCCGGCGCAAACAAGGTAAAGCACGGGACCGCATGAGCGCCGAGCTTTAATGTGCCGAAAAGGGATACATAGTATTCCCAGCTGGGGTCCAGCATAATGGTCACTCTGTCGCCCGGCCCTATGCCGATATCCTTCAGTGCATGTGCGAACTGCGATGAGAGCTTTGAGAGTTGATCAAATGTATATTTTTCAGTGTGACCGTCTTCAAACTTAAGGCGAAGGGCCGTGCCCTTGCCGACATGGCGGTCAATGCATTCATGGGCGATGTTGAAGTTGTCCGCATTTCCGTCAAAGACATCCCATACCTGATCCCAGTTGAATTTCTCCCTTGCCTCTTCGTATGTCTTATAATCCAAAATACTCATTGGCTTACCTCGTAAATGTTTCCTTAATTTTTGGTGGTTTCCCCTCCCCGTAAATACCATGGGGAGAGGGATTATTTTATCCTATATAACCACCGTCAACTGGAAGGACTTGACCGGTGATATAATTAGATTCAGAGGAGGCCAGAAACACAAAACTATGAGCAACTTCATCCGGCTCACCGAATCGTCCCAGTTGGATGCGCTGTGTATATATCTCCGCCAACTTCGGGTCACCCTGGACCTTGGTTGTCATATCTGTCTTGATGACTCCGCAGGATATGGCGTTTACATTGATGTTATAACGGCCAAGCTCCCTTGAAGCAGACTTCGTAAAGCCGATGATGCCGGCCTTGGCCGAGGCATAGTTTATCTGACCAACGGTCCCGAAAAGCCCTGCTGTTGAGATCACGTTGATTATCTTTCCGGATTTCTGATTCTTCATGAAATTGGCCGCTGCCTGTGTGCAGGTAAAGGTCCCTTTCAGGTGTATGTCAAGAATCCTGTCCCACTGCTCCTCCGTCATCTTCAAAAGCATGGCGGGGATGGAGACACCAGCATTGTTTACCAGGATATCCAGGCCGCCCAATTCCTTGACCGCGGTCTCGATCATGTTTTTGGCATCAGCAGAGGAGGCCACATCCGCCTTTACTGCAATGGCCTTTCTGCCGAGCTTTTTGATTTCGGCCACGGTCTCGTCTGCCGTAGCGCTGTTGCTGACATAGTTCACCAGCACATCAGCGCCTTCCCTTGCAAAGGCAATGGCCACTGCGCGTCCAATGCCGCGGCCAGCGCCTGTAACAACCGCCTTTTTGTCCTTTAGTCTCATATGTTCACTCCAAGTGTTATGGATTGATGGTTGACGATTTATAAAATTTCAAATCTCAAATTTCAAATTTGAAATCAGAAAAGATCGTCCAGGTCATCAGCGCCTGGCGGCATCTTGCCGTGCTGCTTCATATATTGTTGAACCAGTTGTCTTTCCTTCCCTGTATACATCGGGTCAAGCTCGTAGATGAAATATTTGGCATCCCTGCCTGCCTCGAGTTCTTCAGTAAGGCCTTCCCGCAGGTTTATGACTCCTACAATGTTGTATATCTCCTTGTTTGCATCATAAAGCACGTATACGCCTTCAAGCTCAGGCACAGAGGCAATGGTGTCCTCATCAAAATTGAGCCACTGCTCAGGGGGCATTATAGAAGGCTTTATCAAAAACCTCAGGTCGCATCCAAGACACCTCTTGGCCTCGCTGACAGCTGCATCGGCGTCAAGCCCCAGACAGACCTCTACAAAACCTGAGATCCTATCCTGCGGAGAGAGCATGGGCATCACTACCCTGCCTCCCAGCATGTCTACAGCGCCCCTGCCGCTGAAAAGCTTAACCGCCTCTTTTTCCGCAAAGACCTGGTCAATGTTGCCGTCGCCTCCCAGGAACTGGTCAATCAGCTTTGCAGCCTTTCTGCCGCCTGCAATGGCGTCAATCACAGACGCCGGGCCTGTAAGGGCGTCTCCACCCATGAATACCGCCTTTGAAGGGTTCTCTTTCTTGACGCTGACACCTTCGGGCAACACCACCTGCTGGCCAATAGCCGCAATAAGCGTGTCATAGGTCAGACTGTATTCGCTTCCCGCAACTGGAACAGGCCTTCTTCTTCCGCTATTGTCCGGCTCTCCCAGTTCCATGCGGATGAACTCGATACTCAATGCCCCGTCTTTCTTTTCTACCTTTACAGGTGTAGTCAGGTATTGGATCTCGACACCTTCCTCAAGGGCCGCTTCAATCTCTTCCTCGTATGCAGGCATCTCTTCCCTGGTGCGCCTGTAGAGGATAGTGACAGTCTTTGCGCCCATCCTAAGCGCGCTCCGCGCTGAATCCATGGCAACGTTTCCGCCGCCGATAATCGCGACAGAGTTTCCGACATCCACCTTTTCACCCAGGTTTACCTTCCTCAAAAAGGTGACGCCGTCTATGACCCCGTCGTTTTCCTCCCCCGGGATACCAAGGGTGGAGCCCTTATGGGCGCCGACGCCTACAAAAACCGCATCAAAGCCTTGTGACAACAGGCCTTCAACTGAAGCGATGTTCTGATTGAGTTTTATTTCAACGCCTGCATCTTCTATTATCCTGATCTCTCTGTCCAAGATCTCCCGTGGGAGCCTGTAGTCAGGGATCCCCACACGAAGCATGCCGCCCGCCGCAGGCAGGGCCTCGAATATGGCCGCCGAATGGCCAAGTATACTCAGGTAATAGGCGGCGCTTAAGCCCGCGGGGCCGGAACCTATGATTGCCGCCTTTTTACCTGTCTTTTTTATGTTGTCAGGTATTGGGCGGAATCCGCGGCCCAAGTCCGCAGCAGTCCTCTTTAAAGAACATATGGCCACAGACTGATCAATCTTTGAACGCCTGCAGTTTGTCTCACATGGGTGAAAACAGACTCTCCCCAATGATTCGGGAAGGGGCAGTTTTTCGTAGATGACCTTTAATGCCTCCCCTGGTTTTCCGTCCCTTATGTGACGGATATACCTTGGGATATCTGTCCCTGCAGGGCAACCGTTTTTACACGGTATCAGATAGGTCTGCCTCTCTCCCACGCCTGTATCCCTGTCCTTAAGCGCCCCGGTGGGGCAGACTTCAATACAGTAACCGCAGAACTGGCAGCCTGATTCTTTGAGCGTTGGCGCCTTGCTCCCGACATATACCCTGCCATCCTCCACCACGAAGCCCAGGGCATCGGAGCCCTTGACATCCTTGCACACCCTGACGCACCTCAGGCATCCTATGCACAGGTTGTAGTTCCTGAGCAACAGGGGCTCATCTTCCAGTATCGGGAGATTAAGGGGTTTATAGGGCGGGAGTCCGGTTTCCGTGCCCATATACTGAGCGACCTTCTGGAGTTCACACTTGCCGAAATTATCACAGCACCTCTCCTGCTGGGGGATGTTGGATGAGCAGTTGATCCGGTCGCATCCGTCAGACTGCGCGCACAGAAGACACGCATGAGGGTGTTTTTCCAGAAGCGCTTTAAGGTTATCCTGCCTTGCCTTTTTTAGCTCCGGCGAGGCAGTGGTTATGATCATCCCATTTTCTACAAGGGTCTTGCAGGACTTTTGAAGGCCGGCCTTTCCCTCTATCTGTACAAGACAGAGATTGCAGCCTTCAAACGCCGCCCCTGCCTCGCCCCTATGGGCCACCCCACCAATATAGATTTCTCCTTCTGATGTTACCTCAGAGGCAGCATCCAACTGGGGGTGACAGCATAGATGGGGGATGTATATCTCCGCCTCGATAGAGGCCGCAAGGATGGTCTTGCCATCCTGGGCCTCTATCTTCTGACCGTCAATTGTTATATTTGCCATAGTCTTCTATTTATTTCTTTTTCTCATAGAGTACTCTGCCGAAAAGCGCTGCGCCAATGGCGCCGGCCAACTGGTAATCCACATCAGTCTTCAGGGATTTGATCCCAAGGTGTCCCTCAAGCCTTTCCACTATGCCGCGGTTTTTGGCAATACCACCCGTGATAACAAAATCCTCAACCACGTCAACTTCTCTGATCATGGTAAAAACGCGGTAGGACATGGCCGAACAGTAGGCAGCCAGCGCCTGGTTGACCGAGTATCCCTTCTTTAACAGGCCCAGCATCTCGGCCTTTGCAAAGAGCACGCATGTAGTGCTGACCGGGGGGGGTTCATCGGCCACGTCAAAAGACCTGGCGCCCACCTCTACAATCGGCACCTGCAGAAGATCAGCAATGACCTCCATTCCACGGCCTGTTCCTGCGGCACACTTTTCATTCATCAGGAAGTTTAAGACCTTGCCCTTATCATCGGTCCTGATCGCCTTCAGGTCCTGACCGCCCATGTCCATGACCGTGCGTACGCTTGGGCCGTACATGTAATTGGCCCCGCGCGCATGGCAGGCGATCTCTGTGATAGCCTTATTGGAAAAAGGCACCTTTACCCGGCCATA
>DIKH01000377.1:0-5401 GCA_002424495.1 Desulfobacteraceae bacterium UBA5623 | reverse complement strand
GTCCGGGTATTTGCCGAGGCATAAAGCTGACCATCCACCATTATTACAGCCTGTGAGCTGACGGATCCTACGTCAACCCCGGCGGTTACGGTCTTACCTGACCGCCAGTCAATATCCTTATTTACCCAGTTGGTTTCAGTCCAACGCCAGTATTCTTTTTTTTCTTCTTCAGCCATCTTCGTATCCCTCCAATAAGCCTTTTTTATTCCTTATTCCGCCGCCTTGAGGGCACACCCATAGGCCGCTATGAAATCTATATTATCCGGATAAAACACGTCAGTTAATTCCAGCGCATCCTTGAGAGACTTTTGAAGTCCCACTCCCTTTGCAGCGCCTCCGATAAAGGCCACTTTGGGTTCAACCACAACGCGCCTTGCCATGGATGCCAGTCTGTCCGAAACACCATCACAGACCGCTTTGCAGATATCAGGCCTTGGCGTCTCTTCGTGTACCAGGGACACCACCTCTGATTCTGCGAATACGGCACACTGCGCATTGAGAGGCAGGTTTGCCGTTGATTTAAGGGCCTCCTCACCAAACTGCTCTATGCTGACTTGCATGGCCCTTGACATTGCCTCCATAAAGGCGCCAGCGCCTGCCGCGCACTTCTCATTGACTGCAAAGTCAGACACCTTTCCGGATGCGTCCACCTTGATGGCCCGGCCCTCTTCCGCCCCGACATCGAGAATAGTCCTTATTTCGGGATTGATTTCATGCATGGCCCTCGCATCCGCAGTCACCATGCTCATCTCCTCGTCATAGCCCTTGACCTCTTTTAGCCTCGCGCCGGTCGCCACGGTTTTCTTAATATCGCCACGGGAAATGCCCGCTTCCTTAATGGCATCTTCCCAAGCCTTGTTCCAGGCTCCTTCGGCCTCAAGGCCTGCGGTCGCGATTCCCTTTCCCGCAATCTTACCGTCCTTAAGGACAACGACCTTGACGGTCTTTGAACCAACATCTGCTCCTGCTGTTATCATGGAAAAATCCTCCTTCCCTGGGAAATCAGTTATAATCACAGCCTATTGCTGTTAGATTTTTTTAAGACCCACTGTTTCCATAAACGTATCTATCTTGTCTATGGTCCTTTCCAGATCAAACTCACGCACATCTGCCAGGTTGCCCTCATAGGTAAGGGCCGGGATGCCCCGGTCTGACAGGTATCTTCTAAGCTCCATCTGGCCTACTGCCGTGCCTTCACATCCACGATTCAGGTGAATCATCATGCCGTCTATTTTCCAGTTGTCAATGATATCCTGGATTCTCTTATGTTTTCCACGACCTGAATATCTCAGAGACCTCAGCAAGGTCTGATAGGCGAGCAGCCACTCGGAATACCAGTCACAGGCCTCTTCCCTGGTGGAAAGTGTTACGCCCGCCTCTTTGGGCGCTAATGCCGGCAGGTATTTGTCCTGGGCACGGTCATAGGCCCAGCCACCCGACAGACTGAACGAATAATGGGCGCCGATGGAGACCGCGCCGAATTGCTCCAGATACCGGAATATCTGCAGGCTGTGCCATGGCGGCTGGCTGTCGTGGATCATCCTGAATTTCTCATTTTCAAACGCGGCAATACCCCTAGCGGCCCTGTCTTTCAGCTCATCCAGAAGCACCTTGTAAAATTCAACCGCCGCTTTTTGCTGCCTCATCAACACGGCAATAATATAAAGAGAATACATCATCTTCTCATCCATTACCGCGGGAATGGCCTGGTTGACCATGCAGCACTGGGCCCAGAGGGAGGTGGATTCGCACTCCCAGTTGACGGCATTGATGAATTTTTCATCATCGAATTTCTTGCCGCTCACCTTCTCCATCCAGTCAATGAGCTCCAGCATCTGGTCCTTCATATAGACTCTTTTGAGCCTCTTGCTCTCCTCGCTCTCGTTTTCCGTCTCCCATTCATAGGGCACATAATCAAGTACATTATAGGGGACACCCTCGATGTCACTCATGATCTGATACCATTTACCATGGGTGTCACAAATATGTGTTTGAAGATTGAATGTAGGAACCGGATATTTTCCGCCGAAGACAAACTTATCGGACAGCAACGATCCGATACCGATGCGCATGTAGGCGCACATATCCCTGGGGTAACTCGCCGCTTCCGAGGCCTCCATCAATCCCCTGTTCCAGGAAGTATCCTGAACGCCTGCGAATGCGCAGCTTGCCCCATAAGGCTCACCGCCAAGAAAATCCATGTCAAAACCGGCCGGCAGGGCAATAGCGCTCTCTGTGCCGCCTGCGACAATCATGGTTCCATTATCTCTGGCCTTTTTAATGCCTTCATATACACTCAGTCTTAATTCCTTGGCCTTACCCCAACACTTCAGGGGCTCAGTCTTATATATTCCCATTATCGGCCTCCATATTTTTTTTCGTTTTATGCTTTAAAATAGTTGCTCTCATTAGAACAGATCTTCCGAACCCAGGGTTTCAAGAAATGCCTCCACCCTGATCCTGAACGGTCCGATAGGTACTGTGACATCGAATTCAAGATAAAGGGTCGGAACATCTATTGCCTTAAGGGCGTTTACCATAGCGACCTTATCAAGCTCATGGGGATCACAGAACTTTTGTTGTATAACAATAGCGCCTGCCACATCCCATTCCTTGGCCAGGCCCTGAATATGAGGAATACGGCTCCTGCTGGGCATATCCTTGATGGGGCAGGGAGGCCTTTTGAGGTACCTGTCCGCAATAACACTCATAAGGTCATCACCAGGTTCCGTCGTGTTCCAGAAGTACCTGGATCCGGTACAATGATCATCAATCACCAAGGTGGATCCGCACGCCTCGACCATCTTGATAAATTCCGTGTCGTCGTCCTCGCTCCCCAGGATCATCAGGCGTATGCCTGCATCATCCTTTGCCTTTCTGCCTGGCAATTCCTTTTTGAGCGCCTCATCAATGAACTTATTAACCTCGACCTTGTCATACATCTGGGAGGCGGTGACCATATACATGGAGTCAAGCCCTGATATGGGAGGGTTATCCGCCTTTCTGGTCTCATAGACCTGACGCATCAGTCTGCGGTTTTCGTCAACAATCGCTATCCCTCTCTTAAGGTCATCGTCCGTAATTTTATTGCCTGACCAGGCCTCAAGCTGCTCCTTGAATATCTTAAGTATGCCCGCATAATAGGGCAGTGCCTGCTTGGCCTGCATCTTGTTAGGTGTGGGGACAAAGAAGTGGTCCACACCTCTATGCAGCACGAGGCTTTCGTATGCCTGGTTTATGTGCTTGCAGGTGTGGGTGATTCCTATTGCATCGCAATAGTCGTATTTGCCCAACAATCCCTGTGCCAGCACGTCCCTGCAAAACGGACAAAACATACCCATTATATGTGGCTCTGTTACGTTTTGTGGTTCATGACCGCCCAGCATCCTGATGGGAAGGACCTTGGCCGCATAAAGGATCTCTTCAGGCATATAGGAACACATATACCCAAGGACCTTCCAGTCAGGATTCTTTTCTTTCCACGCCTTCATGTAGCCGTGTCTGTTGTCATAGATCTTTTTAAAATCCTCAATCATTTTTGCCTCCATAAATGTTATAATATCTAATCGGAAGGGCCAAGTTAGAATCCAGACCATACCCTTCCAAAATAGAAACACAAACTTGCCCACCCGCAACAACGGGCGGGCGTGTTCATAACCTATTTACCCTGATAAGTGGGTTTTCTCTTTTCCAGAAATGCTGCAACTCCTTCCTTTTTGTCATCGCTTGCAAGCGCGAGATTTGCAGACAACGCCTCAAGGACAAGGCCTGTCTCCAGATCAGCTTCATCGCCGAACTTAGTGGCGATCATTGCAAACTTCACGGCCAAGGGTGCTTTTGTGGCGATCTTCTTTGCGAGCTTCATCGCAACATCCATAAGCTCTTCAGGCTTAGCCACCTGATTTGCCAGACCCGTGGCCAACGCCTTGTTGGCGTCGAGGTTTTCACCTGTCAGCATGGCCCAGAGCGCTTGGCTTCTTCCTATAATCCGGGGCAGTCTCTGGGTTCCGCCATAGCCGGGGATAACACCCAGTCCCAGCTCGGGCAGGCCGAATATTGCGTTTTCAGCGGCAATTCTGAAGGTGCAGCCCATTGCAAGCTCGCATCCGCCGCCCAGGGCCATGCCGTTTACCGCTGCAATGGTGGGGACATTGAGGGATTCGAGATCTCTGAAGATCCCCGCGCCCCTTCTGATGAAGTCATAGCTTTCCTTGAGGCCCAGTCCCGTGAACTCGGATATATCAGCGCCCGCCACAAAGGCCTTGTCGCCGGCGCCGGTGATGATCATCGCCCTGATGGAATCATCGCCCCTGACCGTGGCTATGGCGTCTTTTATCTCGTCCATAGTGCGGAAATTAAGCGCATTCATCTTATTTGGTCTGTTAACCGTCAGGACCGCAATGCCTTCCTTGACCTCAAAAATAATGTTTTCGTAATCCATAAATTCCCTCCATCCTAGATAAAAGTTTGTTAGATTTATTTAAACTTCTCCGGTCCGCTCATTGCACCACCCGCATAATAGCACGCCTTGGAGACCTCAAATTCATAGTCAAAGGCCTCAGATACATCTGCGCCCACATCAATGGCCTTCTTGGCCTGCCTCACGGCCAACGGAGAATTATTGGCGATCTCGATTGCCAGTTTTTTGACCTCCTCCATAAGATCCTGTGGGGGAACCACCCTATTGAAGATCCCCATCTGAAAGGCCTCTTCCGCCTCCACCACCCTTCCGGTAAAAACAAGCTCCTTTGCCCTGCCGATACCCACGATCATCCTCAGGCGCTGACACCCTCCGCATGCAGGTATCATCCCCCACCTGATCTCTGACTGAGCAAACCTTGCTGTAGTTGATGCGATCCTTATGTCGCAGGCAAGGGCCACCTCTGCCCCGCCGCCAAAGGCCACGCCGTTTACAGCAGCTATTGTCGGCTTTGAAAAATTCCCCAGGGTGTTGAAAAATGTCCTGATCACCTTTTCCCGGAATATTTGTATCTCATCCTTGGGCATTTTCGCCCGTTCTTTGAGATCAATCCCTGCGCAAAAGGCCTTTTCTCCCTCACCGCTTATTACAACCACCCTGACGCTGTCGTCATAGGTCATGCTCTCCAGTTCCTCTCTGAGTGAAACAAAAACAGCCCTGCTCAGGGAGTTTGACTGGCTGGGGCGGTTAATGGAAATATAGGCAACACCCTCTTCAATTTTTATATTAAGGACACCTTCTTCGCTCATTTCCTTCACACAGTAAAAACGAAATTAAGATGTTGACGATTGTTCCCGTTCAGGATTAATTCATGTGGGAATCTGGTATTATTGTAAAAACGAAATTAAGATGTTGACGATTGTTCCCGGCCTATCAACCCGTAAAACAACAGCTTGATCAGCTCATCGGATATATCTTTCA
>DIKH01000148.1 GCA_002424495.1 Desulfobacteraceae bacterium UBA5623 | reverse complement strand
TGGTCATGGTCTCCTGGGTGGTGAATGTCTTTGACGCGATCATAAAAAGGGCTGTCTCCGGGTTTAGCCGCCTCAGGGTCTCAGCCACGTGCGTGCCGTCCACATTAGAGACAAAGTGTGCCTTGATGTGCGGCATTTTATAGGGCCTTAACGCCTCCGTCACCATAACCGGTCCCAGGTCAGAGCCGCCGATGCCGATGTTGATGATGTCGCTTATCGGCCTTCCAGTATAGCCCTTCCACCCGCCTGATATCACCTGCTCGGAAAACACCTCCATCTGTTTTAAAACAGCGTTGACCTCAGGCATTACATCCTTTCCGTCAACGTATATCGGGGTATTGGAACGGTTTCTGAGGGCTGTGTGCAACACGGCGCGGCCCTCGGTCTCATTGATCCTCTCGCCTGAAAACATCTTTTCTGTCGCCTCAGACACCCCTGTTTCCCTGGCGATGTCAAAGAGCAGGCCCATGGTCTCATCGGTAATCCTGTTCTTTGAAAAATCCACCAGGATGTCCTCGAAACGGACGGAAAGTCGCAAGGCCCGCTCAGGGTCTTCGTCAAAGAGGCGCTTCATGTGAACGTCTTTAATCTTACTGTGATGCAGGGTAAGTTTTTTCCATGCGTTTGTATTTGTCGGATCAATTTTTTTAAGCATTGTTACCTCCGGAAAATAGTCATAAGGTCACAAAGTTATATGACAAGGTGTCTCAACAGATATCTGTTCTTTTTACATGTTTATGATAGTCTCTCGAAAAGGGATAAGCGCCGGGTGATTCCAGTCCCAAATCCCTGCTCTGGCTGCTTCACCGAGCTTCAGACCTGCTAGATCATTTTTGCCTGAAAGATAGGCGTAAAGCCGTCTTAATGCTTTTAACAGCGCCTTCCACAAGAATCAGCTTTTCTTTTTCGATCTCGATCGGTTTCTTGGAAGGCATCTCATCGCACCTCCATATTGGATTCGATGGCCACTTTGAGCATATCATAATCAAAGATCTTAGCTTTTGTTTCATCATTAGAGCTATCAAGCCGCAGGTATGTAAAATCCTCCTTTAAATCACCTGAAAAACCTTTATAAGCAGCATCGAGACATTCATAACTGTGCGTTGTGGCGATTACCTGACAGTCATATTTTTTTGCGGCCTTTCCTATTCCCTCCCATACTTTTTGCATTACAGAATAATGGAGCCCATTTTCGAACTCATCAATAAGGACAATCCCGCCTTTTGTATTGGCTATGGCAAGGATTATCGAGAGGAGTTTGGCGACACCTTCTCCCATATAAGGGACAGGGATTTTTCTCTGCAACCCGATATCTCCGTGTACCATAGAGATATTGCCCATTGTTACAGAGGAAAGTCCTTTCAAATTGGGCTCGATAATCCGGAGGAATTCCAGGATATCATTTTCTTCGCCCGCAACATCCAGCTTTCCATATCTTTCCGCGTCTTCATTCGGGGGAGATATGTATCGCGATGGGATAATGGTAGCCTGCATCTTTGTTGCCTTCATTTTTTCAACTTGCAGACCCAATCCCTCGACACCAACCGTGAGATGGGATGCTCCTTTTATACCGTTTGTTTTATAAACTATATCCAATGCATAAGACGGCATGGGTTTTTGGTCGGTTTTGATCTGCAACTGTCGGCCCGAAGCGGCCGCTTTATTTGCCCGTACTAAAGCCGGTAAGTAATTTGGATTATAAGTTATGTCCATCTTTTCGGTTATCTTGCCGTAAGTGACTGAGATAGAGATCCCGTGTTTAATTTCATAATTAAAAAAAACCGGCGCCCACAATGTCTCAGGTTCCAGGGGCAGGATGCTGACTCCTCTCCTCGCAAATTGGTTGGTCACCATATGAGGATTCATCCTGTCAAAGAAGAGAAATATGGCCTCCAATAAAGAGGTTTTGCCGATGTTGTTTCTCCCTCCCACCAAGTTTACCCTGGACAATTGATGGATAGAAAGGTGCACAAATTTTTTGAAGCCTTTAATATCCAATCCGGTTATCATAGGTCTTCCTCCATTTGAATCCGTTAATCCAAATACTGACTAAGTATAGCCTCCCTCTTAATAACATCCTCATAGGTATTGATTTAAATCATTATTAAACTCCCCTTAGAGCGATATTTCTGTATTGCGCCTGGATCTCCCGGCGTTCGGCCTCGCTCACATCCGGCATCTGTAAAAGGGCGTCAAGCATCTCCTGTTCGGAAAACCCATACAGATGAAATGCCATGGCATCAATTGAGGCCTCCTGTTTAAACGTTTCCTTGCCGGATTGTTTTCCCTGAATGATCACCGATACCAGTTGACATATTTTATCATGCGCCTTTTTATCCGCGGGATTTGTGAAGTCTATTCTCCGGACAGGGAATGGTTTTAAGTATTCTGTCTTGAATCTGATAAATCCGCCTCTTAATACATTGCCTGTTGTCTGAAGAAACAACCACATCAATCTTGAGTTGAAAATCCCCAATAAATAATCATGTGCTTCAACAACTTCATTCTTGAATGAAAAGCTATAAATTGTGGTTGTGTGATAGTTTGAAAAAGTGTCTAAAGCAAATTGCGGCTTGCTGGCGATATCCGGGGTCATGATCTTTACTGCCGCGAACTCGGTAAGATTTTTTGGATAGATATACGCATAGAAATCAGCGTGCTTCATTCGGCCATTCTCCCGGTTTTCCAGCTCGGTGCGATTCTCAGACAAATACTTCCAGCCAAGCGGAAAATTTTTCCTGATATACTCCGGTTGCATTAAAAAGCCTTTTCCATTTTCCAAGAGATAAGGAAAAATGACCACATTCCTGGGTTCAGGCTTTTCATAGCGCTTGACATCCTTGCCCATCAGAAACGGTTTAACCAGGCCGCTTTCTATTTCAATCTCCCTCTGCAGGCTGTTTGAAAACGCCAGCACGGCATCCTTGCGCCGGTCTTTCAGCAGCAGCACATAAATCCTGTCAGCGCTCGTCGCAATACCTTGAAATATCTTCCTTGTCATATCTCCCAGGGTCTGCGGCTGCTGTTTCAATTTTTCCAGCAGGCCGAGTTTTTCACGGTTGGTAAAGGTCCATTTCTGGCCTTCTTTCGGCTGCGGGAGAATGACAGCCTCAACACTTCCGGTATCTCTGAGCCATTCCTCTGCCTGTGGAACGGGGATATAAGTAAAGTTCCGCCGCGGTTGCTTTTGAAGAAAGAAAAGACATGTATAATTGGTGGCGCTCTCGAACATCTGTTCAGCGCCGAAGTGCACGATCAGGTAAATCCCTTTTGATTTTGAAATATAGTTACGGATGGCCGCCCCGAATTCGGCCTGAAAAAACTTGTGCGGCTGGATAAAGGCCAGTATGCCGTGAGGTCTTAATAATCCAAAACCCTTTTCAGTAAAAAGAACGTATAAATCCCAGTTACCTTTTGCAGCAGATTTAAAATGTTTTTTGGCATAGGGAATGAGTTCGGGGTTGGTTTCCTGTACACCCTGAATTCTTAGATACGGCGGATTCCCAATCACTATGTCAAACCCTTCTGTTATCCCGAACATCCACCCTGGATCAAAAAACGGACTGCCGGCATTCTGGTCATAGGGGTCAAACGCCACAATTTGCTTTGCCGATTCCTGAGCCCATCCGTCATTCATCAGCAGACCTGCAATCTTTTGCCGAAGAGTTTTATCTTCTTTCTGGCACGCAATTTTTTTCTTACGATTCTTGGCGCTGAAATACTGGTGCCGGAGTTCTTTCAGCTTTTCTTCAAGATCAATGACTTCCTTATTTGCAAAAAGGTTCATCTGCTGATCCGGCTTTTCCAATTCAATGAGAGTATTGGCCGCAACGAACTTGGTCTCCAGGTTAGGCAGGCTGCGGATTCCGAGGTTTTCCTTGTCCGGCTGTTTATTCTGGTCTACCACCAATGAAATAAAAAACCGCAATTTGGCGATCTGCACGGCTATGGGCTGGATGTCCACCCCGAAGATGCAGTTTTCAATCAAAAAGAGCTTGCGGCCATAATCGAGTTCGTTGTTTTCAAAGGCGGATTCTATATCTGCAATCAGGTGGTCGCGTATGGCCGGATCATCAATCCGGCGGGCCTTTTGAATCTGTCGTTCTTTCCACTGTTCATTCTTCGGATCAAGCTTATGGAGGATATGCACAAGTTTGTGGAGGATACCCATGGGGAAAGCGCCGGAACCGCAGGCGGGATCGAGTATTTTACAGGAATCAATCGCCTGGATGAGCGCCCTTGTTTCATCAGGGGTAAGTGCATGCTCCCTCTCCGTATAGGAAAAAAGTATATCCAGGCCGGCCCTGGCGTCTTCGGCCTTTATATTTAAGTTATCCGAAAGAACCTGCTTCAGATATGCCTTCAGGGATTCATCCACCATGTAATTGACGATCTCCCGTGGCGTATAAAAAGATCCGGTCTGCTTGCGGGCCGTGGTCTGCGTTTCAGGGTTGTAACTTGCAAGAAGGTTTTCAAATACCTTTCCCAGGAGTTCCGGGTCCAGGGCGACTTCCTCTTCAACGGGCGTGTTCTCGGCAACGGTGAATTTGTAACCGGACAGGATCTCAATAAGACCTTTAGTCTTGTAGCCTTTGTTTTTAGTGCCGTATACGGCATTCAAATCATATTCCCGTTCCGCGCCGAAGAATAAAAAATCCGGGATAATAGCCTGCTTCCGGGCATTACGTGAAAAGCCGTCTGTGTAAAGCACCTTGCCCTGTTCATCTTCCTTATCAAGGCAATCAAATAGACCGCCGTTTAAGAATGGGATGTCCTTAAAAAGATCCAGAGCCTCTTTTTCACTGACGGCGAAATTGTTGGCGTAACGAAAGAGGTTTTTGATGCCGTAATTGTTCTTGTTTTCCTGGAATGAGCCCTCCCTTGCAAATCCGCGTTCGTCCATTTTCTGGTTTAAGGTGCCGAAAAAGAGATTTTGAAGAATGGCATGATAATAACCGTGAGAATTATCATCTTTTGCGAATGCCTTAAGTACCCTTGCAAGTTCGTTCTTGTCAAAAAGCGCCTCCGGCACCAGGCCCTTTTCCTTTATGAACCAGATGAAGATAACCCGTGTAATAAGGCGGATGAGGCTGGTCGCATTAAGAATGGGCCTGTCTTTTTCCACGTCATCCGGGAATCTGACATGATCCATGGCCCAAAAGTACCAGTTGGCGAGTTCCTGATAAAATCGTTTATTAAGTTCTTTGATATCAAGCGTTTTCCGCCAGGCATTATGCAGGTCAATAAAATTTGTGAACTTGTGTTTCCTCAGCAGCTCGGAAAAGGAGAGATCAAACAGGACCTCTACATGCGCCCTGTGCGGGTTATTAATGTTTATGTCTTTGATGAGTGTGACCTTTTCCAGCACATCTTTTCTTTCGTCGCGCTTGTTAAGCCTGCGGTTGATCACCGCAAGGGTGATTGTACCGCCGCACTTGAAAAGCACCATTACGGGCATGGGAAAGAGCTTGTTTATTTCGCGGGTGATCCTGCTTAAGGCCGTCCGTGTATATTTGGGGCCGGAAAGGCCGATGGCAAAGAAGAGGTAGGATTCCATCGCGATCTTGGAATCGCCCGAAGTGACAACCTTTTTAACATCAAACAGACTTGTCTGTTTTTTTATCTCTTCACCGGAGAGTTGGAACAGGAGATCAACATAGTTCCAATCAGACACGATGGCCTTTTCTTCACTAAAGCGGGCATTGCCGTCAACATATGAATCTCTGAACTCATTAAAGGAGGGATTAACAAAAGGGGCCTGGCGTTCGGTGTTATAGCCAAGCACTTCAAAGAGCCTGACTGCCTTTTCCGTCAACATACCTGAAGCTAAATCATTTAATGCATTTTGAACGGCCTTTTTGATCTCTTCTCTCCCCATGTATTTCCTTCCAACTCAGGTTTATTAATAATCTCGCCGCATCGCACATTTGTGTGGG
>DIKH01000369.1 GCA_002424495.1 Desulfobacteraceae bacterium UBA5623 | reverse complement strand
TGGAATTGACGGAGACTTACGGAAGAGACGTCAAAATTTGTCTTAACGTCCATAGTTGACATAAACATCAATCTTTTCTATTTCATAACTTGTTTATCGCGACAAAAGGCTTGGCCATATTTTTCAGGAATACATGAAAAACAAGAAGAGCATCATCTGCCCTTTTTGCAGCACATTCATCAGAATCCCTGAAGATGATGATTTATCAGAGACTCTTGACTGCCCCGTATGCCGCAGAAAAATCCGGTTACATCGGGATGCTAATGGATATTCCGGTGAGCTTGTTTCATAACCTCTTGCCAAGTTTTCCTCCAATATCCATGACTGGAAATCATTGACTTTTTCGATCCCGTCTGATTTGAATGCCTTAAAAATTTTTTGCTGACTTGCGCCATATGGACGCAAGCAAGCCATAACATAACAGTTTTTCAAACTTAAGGAGGATACAGATGCTTAAACTCGGCGAAAAAGGGGCGATCCCTCAAAGAGATAAAACGACCTATGCTATTGCGCCTCATATACCCTGCGGGATTGTGACACCTGGGCTTTTACGAAGATTGGCTGATGTGGCTGAGAAGTTTAATGCTCAGGCCATGAAGATTACCGGCGCAACACGAATCGCCATCGTTGGTCTAAAGGAAGAAGACATTGACAAGGCCTGGCAGGAACTGGGAATGGATAAAGGGGCTGCTGTGGGCTTGTGTGTTCGCAGCATCCGTGCTTGTCCCGGGACCACCTTTTGTTCAATCGCCAAGCAGGACTCCCTGGGGCTTGGCATGAAACTCGACGTCCTATATCACGGCCATGAACTGCCGGGTAAGTTCAAGATATCCGTTTCCGGCTGCAAGCTTTCCTGTGCGGAATCGTGGGTGAGAGACATCGGCCTTATTGGTGAGGCCGATGGCTGGAAGCTCGTTGTGGGAGGAAACGTCGGCGCCAGTCCTCGTATAGCTGATGAATTATTGACAGGGCTAAATGACGATCAAGCGATGGGAGCAGCCAAAAAAGTTGTTGAGTATTATAGGGCAAATGCCAAAAAAGGTGAGCGCCTTGGAAAAATGATTGAGCGCATAGGCATTGACCCATTGAAATCAGCAGTAGCTTAATGGGTTGTCCTAGGCAGGGCAGTGGGGGCATAATCTTAACGCCCCCAGTTCCCCGTTTATTATACCATTACAGGGTCGGGTACTATTTCACTTGGATCCTTGAACCCTCAGGCCATCGGTTGGGTAGTCACGCCATGGCGGGATTTACATTCTTATCAGGGGAGAAATATGCAATCCTTGCAAACTCCTATCTCTGCCGTTGGCTTTGTTTCTTATTCCATACCTTGATAAGGTAGTCCTTGTGTTCCTCGAATTTCACCGCCTGCTCCTCCACAAGGGCCTCGGCCTCCTGTGATGACATGTCCCAGCTTTGCCTTACAAAGGATGCGACACGGGCAAAGTAAAGAGGGGTCATTAAATCAAGCAATTTATTCCTGTTTGTACTCCAGCCATGAAAGGTGGCCGCCAATTCGTATAAGGTCTGTCCCCACACGTTTGTCGGGAAATGGAAGCTCTCAGTGTCCATCTCTGCTGTCCTGGATATCTGGGCAAAACACCTGTCGCTGAATATCTCTTTCCAGAGGGGCCTGAATTGATTATATCCGGTTTTAAACAGCTCTATCATACCTTCCAGATTTACCTCTACTGGTTCTGGCTCGATATAGCCTTCAAACCCGAAGGTCTCAAGGGGTTCGCTCCCTTTGATCCTTTTCCAATAGGTCTCGTGGCGCTCCATCAGGGTAAAAAGGGCTGAGAGCACCTGACGGAACATAGGACCAAGGTGCTGACCCGGGTCCTTTGCATCATGGATCTTTGCCCCAAGATTGGACTGGCAGATACGGAAGCCCTGAGTGATTGCACTGACGGTCATCCAGATATCAATCCCAAAGCGCGCCACGTCCGTCTCCCAAACATCCTGCTCAATATAAAACTTTGCCACATCTTTCGATATGGCAAAATCACCTCCAATAGGCTGTCTGATCCGTTTTCCGAACAAGGTTCGGGTCAGGTTGTAGACGATGTTGTTTGTAATAGTCCCGTCATATTTGTGCCTGACATAGATCGGAGCGACGAACTGATAGCCCTTTTCAAGCACCGGCTCAAGGAGGTGTTTTACCCAGTCAGGGGTAATGCTGCGCAGATCCGCATCAACCATGCCGCAGACCTTGACATCAAGCCATCTGGCCGCCTCAAAAATGGATCTCAAGGCAGTGCCCTTTCCTGCAGGCCCTCTATAGATGTTGACGATCTTTTCCTGCCATGGTTTAATCTGGAATTCCTTGGCAACCTCTCGCGTGTCATCAGTTGATCCCCCGTCAGCAATAAGGATGACGCTTCTCTTGTCCTTATAATACTTGGCCAGACCGTGTGTGACCATCTGGACCACATGCGCTATGGTACTTTCATTATTGTAACATGGGATGCCCATCAGGATATCCGCGGATTCAATCTCCTCGATCCTCTTTGCGAGATACGGCCTTAATGCTGTATCATATTTCATCGCAGATTTTCTCCTTTCAATCCCTTTTCAGGCATTCCTTTACCTGCTTTGATATATTTATCTTCCCGTCTGCAGTATATGCCTCGTGATAGTCATCAATATGGGGGCGCTTATAGAGATAATTTACCATGACGCCGGCGGATGCCCTAATACCTTTTGACGATGTATCCGCCAGCCAGTTGATACGTTCAAGACATGCGCCATTGGACAAATGAAAATGGGCCACTGGGTCCATGGCCTTTACGCCCTTTTTTTCATGGACCAGGTAGTGGGCTGCAAGGCTCATCAGCGGTCGCTGTAAAAGATCGCATGTCTTTTTGTCCTTATGCCAATCACTGCTTAGGATCTCGATCAAGCTGTGGCCTGCGTTGTCTCCGGGTCTCAAATGGTTGATTGCCGCTATATCAGATGGGCCGAACAGGCTCATATCGCCCTTGATAATCAGAGGATCTAGCCAGTTGCGAAAACCAGGGACAGGAGAAAGTGTTGCAAAGACCTTGAGATTTTTTAAGGTTGAGGACAGCTCAGTCACCACCCATTTGATAAGAAAATTGCCAAAGCTGATGCCCGTAAGCCCCCTTTGAGTATTGTTTATGGAATAGAAGATCGCCGTATCGGCCTCATCCGGATCATCGGCCGGCCTATTTTGGTCGAGCAACACCTGGACATTG
>DIKH01000182.1 GCA_002424495.1 Desulfobacteraceae bacterium UBA5623 | reverse complement strand
ACAACATCCCTATTGCGCTTGACCGCCTCCATTTTAGCCTTCTTTAAATTGATCACCAGTTCCCGCGCCTCAGCGCGCAGGTGGTAACGAGGGAGCATGGCCGTAATCATAGGAGTAGCAACAGCGGCCAGAATTCCTACAATGGCCACGACAATCATCACTTCAACCAGGGTAAAACCCCATTGTCCTGTTTTGGTTCTCATATACCCCGCTCGCATACTGTTTGTTCCCTTTTATACCAACTTTTTTTGTTTCCCTATTCATTATAAGCAGAAATCATGCCAGAAATGAAGTATTTTCAGGAGTTCAATACATATTATACATCCAACCCATTGAGGTCCTTGTAAAATAACCACGATGTCATTCCCGAGTTCTTTTATCGGGAATCCATTTTCATAGATTGTGCATGGTAGATTCCCGCCTGCGCGGGAATGACAGTTGTTGTATTTCCAGATCTCGCCAAACATAGGCGATAGCCATAATATAACATATTGATCTTGCATCACTTGCATGAAACTTGGATGCAGGAGACTGCAAAAAAGTGCTGAATTCGGCCTTTTTATCAGGAGTGTCCGGTGTGGAAATTGCAATAGCCTTCTGAACGGCCAAATCCCCCATCCCTCTATTAAAAAATTTAACACAATCAGCCATAAAAGAAAATAATTTTACAGGCATGATCTGATTCAAGAAAAACAACAGAGGAGTAGCGGAGAGCGGTGTCAGGCTTGACTAATGGGTATTTTTTACTACGCATTATAGCATGGCACACAATAAACTCTTTGAGCCGACAACTACCCGGACGGGACTTCAACCCGCTTGATATTCAGTTGTTACTGCGAACGGGAGGGTCCCTAATTTCCCACTAACGATTCTCGCGCGTATGCCACAGACGTAGCACGTAGATGGTAGGTTCTTGAATCTCGTAGCGTATCTCATAGTGTCCGACGAGAATTCGACGCACCTCGCGTGACTCAAATTCTTCTAGACTTTCACCGATACGCGGATTAGCCAATAGGCTTGTCGGTGCTGCGGCAAGCGACTGCACCGTGCGCACCGCAACACCCTCATTTACCGCTGCCAGGAATTCATAAAGTCGCGTCAAATCAGATAACGCCTTACTTGTCCACTTCAGCTCCATCAGCGTGGTACCGGCAATGGCGTGTCGGTACTCAGGCTATCAACCCACGTTTGTATAGTCTGATGATTGATGACGGAACCAGAGTCCACATCGGCCAACGCCTCACGGGTCAGGCGACTCCGCTCTTCTTCCTGGGCAATCCAGGCCGACAACGCCTGTTTCATGATCCAGCCGCGTGACCGTTCAAGACGAGCGGCTATCTGATCGACTTTCTCGGCCAGCGGTAAGGGTACGTGGGCAGTGAATACCTTGGTTTCAACATGAGCCATCTCGATTTCCTCATTATCTAAATTTCACCTTGCCGGAACCAGCAACCTTGCTATCCCGAATGGAATGTCACCCAATCCGGCAATTGACAAGATAAGCTTTACAGTCAGAGCCCGTTGATCCGGGGGTAATCGTGTTGAGCGATCGGAAGATATCCATTACAGATATCATTTTCTGATTGCAGGTTATCGATTTTAACTTAATCGTAATGATTCAATTTGATTTGGTCAAGCATTGTGTCAGTCTTATCCTATTTGTAGTAAGTCGAGGGGAGCGATCGGTGTCGGAGAGCGATCGGTGTCAGGCTTGACTAATGGGTATTTCTTGCTACGCATTATTGCATGGCACGCAATAAACTCTTTGAGCCGAACGGTCGTCCGGTACGGGCTGGACTTGCGGGGCGCATCAGCCGTTCAGTCATTTGCATGTACGCTGAGCATGACCATAGTCTCCTCAGGGAAAGAGCTTGACGCCCTTCAAGGCAAAGCTTATTATCTGACTATACTAGTCAGATAATAATATAACGGCAAGGGGGAGGATGCATTATGCTTGAAAATCATTGGCAACTGCAGGACGCAAAAAGCAAGTTCAGTAATCTGGTTGACAGGGCACAACATGATGGACCGCAGGTTGTCACGAAACACGGCAAGGACGTGGTTGTTGTTCTGTCAATAGACGAATATAAAAAATTAATAAAACCCAAAACCAACTTGGTGAACTTTTTTCAAGGCTCTCCTCTGGCAAAAGAAGACTTGGATGTAACAAGAAGCAAAGAGATTCCACGAGATGTCGAGCTATGAATTATTTATTAGATACCTGTGTCATCTCTGAGTTAATAAAAAAGAAACCCAACTCTAACATTGTGCAATGGATTGCAGAAGCAGAGGAGAGCAGTCTTTTTATAAGCGTCTTTACTCTCGGAGAGCTTCACAAGGGAATCGAAAAGTTACCCGAGAGTAGAAAGAAAGAAAAACAGCATGCCTGGGTCAGTTACGATTTCAAAGAAAGATTCCACAAGAGAATACTTAATTACGATCTGCAAACCGCAGTAATCTGGGCGAAAATCCAGGCTCATGCAGAACTTTCAGGTAAAGCCATGCCGGCTATCGATGGCCTTATCGCTGCCACTGGTCTTTCATACGATCTGGCTGTGGTAACAAGAAACACGGCTGACATGGAGATGAGTGGCGTTACCTTGATCAACCCCTGGTAAATTCACACCGCAACCTCTTCACATACATCATCGATCGATATGGTTAATTCTACTTTATCACATTACCTGAAACAGCAACCGCTCAACCACCCCTAACCCCTCCTTATCAAGGAGGGGGATAAAGTTTCCCCCCTTACCCCCCTGAATCAGGGGGGATTAAGGGGGGGAAAAGAATCGCCAGATACGACGGTGAAACAATGTACAAAGTAGAATTAAAGGGGGGGCACTTAACGCAAGTAGCCACTCTATGCAGGTACCATCTACCCGTCGTCCACGGTTCGGCTTACCTATTACACTGAGCACATTCCAGAGTAAAATTAAATCATAGTCAGGTAGAAAACGAATAAAATCACTCTGACCCGAATGGCACTAGTTTAAGGGCGGAGGCCAGCAAAACCGGGACGGTCCCAGGCTTTTGCGAGTTGAAGCCACAGCAGTTGCAAAAAGCCTAAAACTCGACTTTTGCGGCGCTGGCCACCATGGTTGCATCAAACCCGTAAACTTGGGACAGCCCCCGATAAGGCCGGGGACAGTCCCAAGTTTACTCCCTGCGGTTGTAAAAAACGCTTAAACTAGCGGCCATTCCACTCTGACTCATATTTTTTATTCTTTAATTTCAGCCACTCGTCCTTTTCTAGATTATAAAAGCAGAGAGTTTCAGCCCAGATCCGCCTTGCTCACCATGGCGCACAGTTCGTCGGCCATTGCCTGAATCATCGCTGTCTCCTGCCCTTCAATCATGACCCGGATCAACGATTCTGTGCCTGATGGGCGGACGAGGATGCGGCCGCTCTCGCCTAATTTCTTCTCCATTTTCTGCACTGTTGCCGTAAAATCGGGGATATGACTCACATCTATCTTTGAAGAAGTGCGCACATTTTTCAAGACCTGGGGAAAGCTCTCCATGACCGTGGCCAACTCGGAAAGCGGTTTTCGCTGTTTTTTCATGATGGCGAGCAGCTGCAGGGCCGCGAGATTGCCATCCCCGGTGGTGATATGATCGAGAAACACCAGATGGCCGGACTGCTCACCGCCAAAGGAATAGCCATTTTTCCGCATCTCCTCGACCACGTAGCGGTCACCGACCTTGGTGCGCACCATGCGGCCACCCAGCTGCTGCATGGCCACTTCCAGACCCATGTTTGACATCACGGTCGCCACCAGGGTCTTTTTTTTGAGCTTCCGCTGCCTCATCAGTTCGGCGGCACAGATGGCCATGACATGATCACCATCAATTATTCGCCCCTTTTCATCGGCAACAATGAGACGATCCCCGTCACCATCGAGTGCAATGCCGATATCGGCGCCGGTCTGGCGCACCACCTCGGCCATATGCTGCGGATGCAAGGCGCCGCAATCCTTATTAATATTCTTTCCATCCGGATTCACCCCGAAGGTGGTGACTTTTGCCCCCAGTTCTTCAAAGACATGGGGGGCCACGCCATAGGTCGCTCCATGGGCGCAATCAAGCACGATATGAAAGTCATCGAGAGTGAATTTCTGGGGAAAGGTATTTTTCAGAAAAACGATATAGCGTCCCCTGGCATCATCAATCCGGCGGGCCCGCCCTACTTCATCGGCCACTGGCCTGAGGGCCGCCATCTTCTGGGAGAAGATCAGCTCTTCGATATCCGCCTCATACGCATCCGACAATTTGAAACCATCACTGGAAAAAATCTTGATCCCGTTATCCTGAAAGGGATTATGGGAGGCCGAGATAACCACCCCGGCATCGGCCCGCATGGAGGTGGTAATAAAGGCGATACCCGGTGTGGGCAGAGGGCCGACAAGAAGAACATCAACGCCCATGGAGCAGATGCCGGCTGCCAGGGCATTTTCAAGCATATAACCGGAGAGACGGGTATCCTTGCCGATGACTATCCGGTGGCCCTTGGCCCGGTCTTTGACCTGAAAGGCAATGGCCCGGCCAACCTGCATGGCAATTTCAGTGGTCATGGGATAGATATTGGCCACCCCGCGTATTCCGTCTGTTCCAAATAATTTTTTCATGTTTGTTTGTCTTTTTCTACTCTTTTTTTTCCGGGGGAACCTTGTTGCTCTCTGGCAAAGACGGCAACGGCTCCGGTTTTTCTTCGACATAGGTCACCACCAGGGGTTCAACCTTGACAATCCGGATCGGAGCCGAGTTGTTTTCCCTCGGGACAACCCTGACGGTCATCTGCCCCTCTTCGTTTTCGTCAACGACGGTCACCCTGAACAGGGATTGCAGGTTATTATTCTCCCGGGCCAGGCTTCTGGGCAGGATTGCGGTCACAGTTACCGTGGAGGGGTTGATTCGCCGACTCCCCCCATA
>DIKH01000301.1 GCA_002424495.1 Desulfobacteraceae bacterium UBA5623 | reverse complement strand
GGAGTGGGGTTAATTAGACGCTTACCTTGAAGACGCTCGACAACTGATTGACCTTCACAATAAGGTTCGTGCAGACGTGGACGTTGGCCCTGTTACCTGGTCGAAGAAACTTGCGATCTATGCTCAGCAATGGGCCAATCATCTTGCCGCTACAAGTTGCAAACTTGAACATCGCCCGCATTCTGGGAAGTGGAAGCAGGAGCACGGCGAGAATTTATTTATGGGAACAATCGGTTATTATCGAGTAGCCGATGCTGTAAAGTCCTGGGAGAGCGAAAAAAAATATTATCGCGGTCAAACGCTCAACTCCTCTAACTGGTATGACTCGGGTCATTATACCCAAATTGTATGGCAGGATACTAATCAAATCGGTTGCGCCAAAGCAGAATGTAACGGCAACATTATCGTAGTTTGTAATTATGACCCCCCTGGCAATGTCTTTGGGCAAAAACCATATTAACTTGTGGGACATGGGGAAGTATACGTAGGACAGGTGTCGGACCTGTTCTGTTGGCATTTTGCTCACAACCTGAAAAAATCAATCCATGCTGACATGACCATTATATGGAGGAGGTTTTTAGCGATACAATTTTGAACAAACCTCTTATTGCTGGGTTTGGAAAGGAATTGATTTAATGACCGGGCCTACGGGATGATCAGACATGCGCACAGGCTGACAGGAAAAGAACCTGTTGATTTTGCAATTCCGCCGGTTGATTTCTGCATGATGGCGTGTGCTGTGGGGGCGGAGGCATATACAATCAGACGCCCTGAAGACCTTGTCAGAATTGATTTTGCGCCTTATGCGAGAAAGAGCTCCCCTCCCTGCTGGATGTTCATATTGACCCGGATGAGCCGCCGCCTCTGGGGATGTTTTAGAAAAGTAACCGTTTACAGGTTTACAGGTTCAAAAATTAGGGTTTCGCCTGTGATGTGAAATCTATGAACCTTATCTATTGACATAATCCCAGCATGTTTCTATAATTCTTTTTTCAAAAAAAGGGCAAAGCATCCCTCCTTAAATTGCATTTCTTATAGATATCTCAGATAGTTTGGACGAAAATATAGAAAATCTTATTTCATATGAATAAGGCCGAACGACATTAAGGATAAGGAGAAAATAAATGATACATGTCGAGAACCTGACAAAGTATTTTGATGGTTTCTGCGCAGTTGATCAGATCAGCTTCGAAATACAGAAAGGTGAGATTCTTGGTCTATTGGGGCCCAACGGGGCTGGTAAGACAACGACACTGAGGATGCTTACAGGCTTCTTAAGGCCGTCATCGGGCAATATCCGCGTAAAGGACTACACTATTGAGGAACACAGCCTTGAGATCAAATCCCTTCTGGGTTATCTCCCGGAATCGGCCCCGCTCTATTATGACATGCTGGTCTTGGACTATCTGGACTATGTGGCGAATATCCGGGACATTAAAAAAGACCGCAAGATCACCAGAATCAGACAGCTTGGAAATCTGTGCGGCATAAACGAGGTCATGCATAAACCCATAAGCCAGCTGTCAAAGGGTTATAAACAGAGGGTGGGACTGGCCCATGCGATGATGAATGACCCTGAGATACTGGTGCTGGATGAGCCTACTTCAGGACTTGACCCAAACCAGATAGTGGAAATCAGGGATATCATAAAAGAGATTGGAAAGACAAAGACCATTATCATTTCAACCCACATCCTAAGTGAGGTTGAGGCCACTTGCGGCAGGGTGGTGATACTAAACCAGGGCAAAATCGCCGCTGACAGCACCACTGAGGCCTTAAGACAGGGTGCCGACGGCGGATACTGCATCAACATCACACTTAAGAACGCAGATATTGAATCTGTCAGGTCAGAGCTTGGCTCAATCAGCCAGATCTTGACCGTTGAGGAGGATATAGAGAAAAAAGCGGATGAGGATGGGGCGCTGCATATAAGATGCAGCTTAAAATCCAAGACCGACCTCCGTCCTGACATATACACAAAGATCAAACAGAGCGACTGGACCTTGCTTGAGTTTAAGCAGGAAACCATGTCGCTGGAAAATATCTTCCGGCAACTGACCAAGGAGAACTAATATGCGCCAGATTAACAATATTTTCAAAAAGGAATTCCGGACCTATTTTGTTTCACCGATCGCCTATATCGTCATCTCGATCTTCCTCCTGGTTACCGGGTGGTTCTTTTTTATGACCTTTTTTCTCTATAACCAGGCGGATCTCAGAAACTTTTTCATACTGCTTCCCATCATCTTCTCGTTCGTGGTCCCTGCTGTCACCATGAGGCTGTTTTCGGAGGAACTTAACATCGGATCATATGAGATCCTCCTTACCCTGCCGGTCACGTTCCGTGATGTCATACTTGGAAAGTTCCTGGCAAGTGTGGCCTTTTTGGCCGTGATGCTTTCTCCCACCCTTGCATACCCCATAACCATATCGTTTCTGGGAGAACTCGACTGGGGGCCTGTCGCAGGCGGATACATAGGAGCTATAATGCTTGGAGCGGCCTTTTCCTCCATAGGGCTTTTCGCCTCGTCTTTAACAAGAAATCAGATCGTTGCCTTTATCATCGGGATGGCCCTATGCTTTGCATTGACACTGGTGGACAAGATGTTGTTCTTTCTGCCCCAGTCAATGTTGGGTTTTTTTGAATACCTTGGAGCGGATTTTCATTTCCAGAACATCTCAAAGGGCATTATTGACTCAAGGGATATCCTTTACTTTTTGAGCATAAGCTTTCTTGGCCTTTACGGTGCACACCTGGTCATGGAAGGAAAGAACTAAGGAGACGAATAAATGGACGCAAGATACAGTATCCAGGGCTATATCAAATTTTTAGCATATCTGATCGTGGTTGTCCTCATCAATGTAGCCGGCATTACCCTCTTTTTCAGAGTGGATTTGACTGAAAGCAGGATGTACTCCATCTCAGAGGCAAGCAAACGAGTGGTATCCACCCTTTCAGAGCCGCTGACCATCAAAGTCTTTTTCAGCAAGAACCTTCCAGCCCCACACAATGGCACGGAGAGGTATCTTCACGATCTGCTGGAAGAATATGACATCCACGCAAATCGCTATTTCAACTACCGCTTCTATGATGTCAGCCTCGGCACGGAAGAAACCGGCGACAAGATGGATGAAACTCAGCAGCTTGCAAATAACTATGGCATCTATCCGATTCAGCTTCAGAACATTGAAAAGGACGAACTCAAATTCCAGAAGGCATATATGGGCCTCGTCATCATTCACGGTGACATGATTGAAAAGATACCGACCATTACTACCACCGAAGGCCTGGAATACCAGCTGACAACTTCCATACAGAGGCTGAATAATAAGATCAGCGCGCTTCTGAATCTGAAAGACAAGATCAAGATCAGGCTTTTCATGTCATCTTCACTCAATGTCATCGCACCTTATATCCGTCTGAACGATCTGCCTACGATTCCTGAAAAACTCAAAGAGATTGTCGCCAAACTGAACGCCAGGACCTTTGACAAGCTCACCTTCGAATATCTGGACCCGTCACAGGACAAGGACCTTGAATCCACTATAAACCAATATAATATCCTGAGCCTTACATGGCCCGCCATCTCAGATGCCAATGTAGCGGCAGGCAGCGGATCGGTAGGCCTTGTTATGGAGTATGGCGAAAAAACAATCTCCATCCCGATTGTAAATGCTGTGCGTATCCCGCTGTTCGGCACACAGTACAGCCTGGTGGAAATGAGCCAGATGGAAGATATCCTTAACGAACATATCGAATCCATCATCGAGATAAACGAAGACATCGGCTACCTTGCAGATCACGGAACTCCCGGCGCATCGCCTGCTGCCATGATGAACCCAATGGAGCAGGACCATGGTTCAATCACCAACTTCCGAACCCTCGCGTCCCAGAGTTACACCATCAGGGATACCATTTTAAAGGATGGCGCCATCCCTGATTCGTTTAATTGCCTGATCATCGCCGGGCCTACAGAAAATTTTTCTGAATATGAATTGTTTCAGATTGATCAATTCCTGATGAAGGGAAATAATCTTGCCCTGTTTTTGGATGCATTCAACGAAGTCAGCCCCCCCAATCAAGAGTCATTTGGTTACAATCAAAGGCCGCAAATAGTGCCCCTCAATACCGGCCTTGAAAAACTGCTTGATCATTACGGCATACGCATAAAGAAATCCTATGCCATGGATGAAAACTGTTACAAACAGAGGACGCGGACAAAGACGGGCGGAGGTGAATCGCCGATCTATTTTGCGCCTATCATCAAGAATGAGTTTATCAATCATCAGCCGGAATTTATGGGGTCCATAAAAGAACTTATCATGGTCAAGGTCTCTCCCCTGGAGATAGACGCAAAACGTCTGGGAGAAAACGGCCTTAAGGTCACCAGTCTGGTATCCACATCTGACAAGTCCTGGGAAATGAGTGGAAGGATCAACCTGACCCCCATGATGATACACCCACCCCCGTCCAATGAGATGAAAAGCCTTCCCCTGGCATACCTTATTGAAGGGGAGTTTCCCAGCTATTTTGCCGGTAAGCCCATACCGGAAAAGGAGCAG
>DIKH01000089.1 GCA_002424495.1 Desulfobacteraceae bacterium UBA5623 | reverse complement strand
GGCGTCATCGCCTTGAAACTACGCTAACTCATTCCGGTCAGAAAAACAATAATCCGACCACAACATATTGGGGTCACCCACACAAATGTGCGATGCGGCGAAATTCAATCTGATCAAATACAGTATCTGCATCAGGAACTACTACGTTTTTCCGGGGATGAAATTATAGGCAGGGATTTTGGTTTGAAAGACGTCATGGGAAAAGTTTTTCAAGTGGCCCATCTCAATACCCCTGTCTTAATTCTCGGGGAAACCGGAGCTGGTAAAGAGGTGGTTGCAAACGCCATTCATTATAATTCACCGCGCAATGAAGGCCCTTTTATCAAGATCAACTGTGGCGGCATTCCTGAAAGCCTCATAGACAGTGAACTTTTCGGACACGAAAAAGGTTCATTTACCGGAGCATTTAATAGAAAACGCGGTCTGTTTGAACTCGCCGACAAGGGAACAATTTTCCTGGATGAAATCGGAGAGCTCCCTCCAGCAGCACAGACCAGGTTGCTTAGAGTACTCCAGAATCACGAGATGAGACCCGTCGGCGGAGTCAAAGATATACCTGTTGACATCAGAATTATTGCCGCCACCAATCGAGATCTGGAAGAGATGGTTGCAACCAATAAATTCAGAAACGATTTGTTTTTTAGACTCAATGTATTCCCTATTGCTGTTCCCCCGTTACGGGAGCGAAAAGATGATATACATGCATTGGCGCGCTACTTTGTTGCGCGAAAATCAAAACAGATGAAATTTCAACATATACCTTCAATATTACCCGGAGATATTGAGGTGCTAAAAACTTATCACTGGCCCGGGAATGTGAGGGAACTGGAAAATATAGTTGAACGCGCCCTGATTCGAAACATGGGAACAGATGGACCTTTCAGTTTGCAACAGGAATTGGGTTCTCCACGTTCCTCAAATATAACAAGAGAAAAAAAGTAAACAGTTGCCCGATCAGGATAATAAACTACAAAAATTAGACGAGGTGCTATGCTCGCATATTCAGAGAGCCTTAAATCTGGCGAAAGGAAAAATTACAGGATCTGGTGGCGCGGCGGAGATCCTTGGGATTAATCCGAGTACCCTGAGAGGGAAAATGGATAAGTTGGGCATTCCTTATAAACAACAAAAAAAACAATTGGGGAGATAAAACCTGCCCGCTTCTCAATAAATTGATTAGGAGTACCAGATAACGCTTATCCATAGCTACGCCGAATTGACCAAGGGCGAAGCGCCTTGCACTAATTGCTGTGTTAACTTAGAACCATCCTGCCTGATGTCTTATTATTCCAAAGACAACTAACCGCACGGGGAATTCATGCCGTGACGTCTTGTGTTTTACTTTCCTTTTTCTTCTAAAGCCTTTAATATTTTTTCCGGAGTAATGGGAAGCTCTTTGATCCTGACTCCTACGGCATTATATATGGCATTGGAAATTGCCGAAGGTGTGGCTACCTGAGTGCCTTCGCCAGCTTCTTTGGGTTCGAAAGGATCATCAGGGTTTTCTGTTTCAACCAAAATGCTTTCAACCTTGGCCATATCCATGGAAGTATGAAGCCCGTAATCAACAAAGGAGGTATTCAATATGACCCCGTTTTTCATTATGGATTCTTCAAAAAGCGCCTGTCCCATCCCCATGGAAACAGAGCCCTCCATTTGTCCTTCTATAGACATCGGGTTGATGGCTGTCCCTGTGTCATGGCCTACGGTCATTTTATGGAGCCTGGCCTTTCCAGTCTCGGTATCTACCTCAACCTCTGCAACCTGAGCCTCGAAACTGTAGGCGCCGGTAACATTTCCTTCTCCCGTCTCAAAGTTAACATAATCGGCCGCTGCTTTATAAAAGCCCCTCCCCATAATGGGATTGCCATCTCCTTCCATCAGGCTTGCCAAGACTACACCTCTGATGGGGATGGCTTTTTCGGGCGAGCCTTTTACAAAAATCATTCTGTCCCTTGCTTCCAAATCCGCTGGATTGGCTTCAAGAAGACCTGCCGCCACTTCAAAAAGCTGCTTCTTGGCATCAAAGGCAGCAGCTTTTGCAGCCTTGCCTCCCCAGTAGGTTCCCCGGCTGGAATAGCTTCCAGCATGCACGGGTGTGATTTCAGTATCACTTGATACTACTCTTACGTCCTCAAATGCCACCCCAAGCTCATCGGCCACAATCTGTGCCAGAATTGTATCCGAGCCCTGACCGATTTCCGTAACCCCTGTCAGTAATGTGACTGCCCCGTCTTCATGAAACTTTACCTGCGCACCACTGGAGGTATGCGGGGGAATAGCCATTCCGGAAATGAAGGCCCCCACCGAGATTCCAATGCCATGGTTCGGGACCGGAGATTCATTCTTCTCCTTCCAATGAGTATGTTCAGCGCTCAGCTCAATACATTCTTTAAGTCCGCAGGTCTTCACCTGAAACCGGTTTGCGGTGGTGTCACCAGGGTGAAGGGCGTTTTTTAATCGGATCTCCACCGGATCAATCCCTAACTCTTCCGCGATCATATCTAACTGTGATTCAACAGCGAATCGCGGCTGCACAGCGCCGTGCCCACGCTGTGCCCCGGAGGACATTTTATTGGTAAAGACGCGGTAGCCGCTATATCGAACATTGGGCAATCTATAAGCAGTTGCCAGAAATGCTCCAGCCAGATACAATACCACCGGCCCTGTAAACACATATGCGCCGCCGTCAGCAAGGATATCGCACTGAACGGCTGTCAGGGTGCCATCTTTCTTTACCCCTGTCTTCAGGTCAATAATCATCGGGTGGCGTTTACAGGTGGCAGTAAATTCCTCCTCCCTTGTATAGGTAATCTTCACCGGTTTCTTTGTTATGCGGGAAAGGAGCGCGGCCTGAAAATCAGGTTCGCAGGAGCAGACTTTGCCCCCAACCCCCCCTCCTACAAACGGAGTGACAACCCTGACGCTACTTTCCGGCATATCTAATGCTTTGGACAACTGCTGCCGCCGCATATATGGGGACTGGGTTGAGGACCAAATGGTCAGTTTTCCGGTCTGGTCGAAAACAGCCACGCACCCCCTAGGCTCAAGAGGGGTGTGGGTTACCGCACTGGTTGTAAAACGGTCCTCGCGGATAAGGTCGGCCTTTGAAAAACCTTTCTCCACTTCACCGAAATCCCAAAAAATTTTGCTGCAGATATTTTTTTCCGCATAATCGTGTATCTGTGGGGCACCTTCCTCCATGGCTTTCAACGGGTCAAAATTGTGCGGAAGAAGCTCGTATTCCACCTCTATCAATTCCAAGGCTTCCAAAGCTGTGGCTTCATCTGTTGCAGCAACTGCGGCAACTTCATCCCCGATGTAACGAACCTTGTCCAACGCCAGGGGATGTTTTACATTTGGAAAATCGGGTACCTCTCCAGCCATATGAGGAGGCAAGTACCTGGAAGTATCCACATCCCCGTAAGGCAGCCCCGCAGTGTCTTTCCCGGTTATTACCGCCTTTACGCCGGCAAGCCGTTTAGCTCTGGAGGCGTCTATGTTAACGATGCGCGCGTGGGGATGAGGGCTGCGAAGAATCTTGCCGAAAAGCATCCCGGGCAGTTTAAGGTCATCTGCATATCTGGCATCTCCTGTTACTTTGGCGATCCCGTCTTTGCGGGGTTTTCTTTTTCCAATTACAGAGTAAGTTTTATTTTCCATTATGCATTTTCCTTTATTTATATTAAAGGTCATTATGACAGCATATCCAAAAGCGGATGATCACGGATTAAACAACCGGTCAATGCTCACTAGCAGCCTTGACCGCCTCAACAATTTTTACATAACCGGTGCATCTACAAAGGTTGCCGGAGAGTGCCATCTGGATTTGATGTTCGTCAGGATGGAAATTTTTCATGAGCAGGGCTGTAGACGATATCAACATCCCAGGCGTGCAAAAACCGCACTGAACCGCCCCGTGGTCTATAAACGATTGCTGCAGGGGACTGAGTTCCTCACCTTTGGCCAGACCTTCAACAGTCGTAATCTCTTTGCCCTCTACGGATAAGGCAAGAGTTAAACACGCCAGCACCACCACATTGTCCAGCAGAACAGCGCAGGCTCCACAGGCGCCCATGCCACAGCCTTCTTTGCTCCCTGTCAAACCCAGATCCTCTCGAAGCACTTCAAGAAGGGTCCGGTAAGAATCTACGGAAACTTCGTATCCCTCACCGTTTACTTTGAGTTCAATAATGTGATTATCCATCCTGTCTTCCCCCTCCTTTGTCCGGGTTAGCCCCGGCTTTGGTTATTGCCTCCCGCAGCGCACGCCTTGTAAGCACTCCCACCATCTTTTTCCGGTAGGATGGCGTGCTTCCCATGTTTGCCACTGGATGGGCCGTATCCTTGGCCATATTTTCAATGTCTTGTAGTAACTGCTTACTGATAGATTTTCCTTTCAGAATATTTTCAGCCTCGATTACCTCAACCGGTCCGGAACCTACGCCGCCCAAAACAATCTTCAAATCTTTACAAATCGCTTCATTCATCGTTATATTAACCGCAACCCCTGCAAGAGGAAAATCTATTGCTTCCCTCAGCATGAGCTTTTTGTAAGAACTTCCGCTGCCCTCCACAGGTAAAGGAAGTATTACCTCAGTAATTATATCAGTAGATTTCAGTGCATTGGGAGACTTACCGTTTTGGGTGTATATCTCCTTCAAAAGACATTGCCTCTTTCCCTCAGGCCCATAAATAGTAATTCGAGCATTTAGGGCAATCAGGGCGGGAACCGTGTCGGCAACAAAGCTGGCATGGCAGGTTTCTGTTCCCTTCACTACATGACATACCTCTCCCCCAAGCTTCAAGCATCTGTCAATGGACTTTCTCCAGGCATGCGATTTATTGAAAAACAGGCATCTGGTCTCAAGAGCAATATTCCCACCAAGTGTACCCATATTCCTGATGGGGGGGAACCCACTAAACCAGCCGCCTCCACCAGGGCCGAAAAGTGCCTATTCAATAAGGGCGATTCCACTATTGCAGTCAAGGTGCTTAGTGCCCCAATCGTTATTTCTTCATCAGGACCGTTTCTAATATTTTTTAATCCGGAAACGCTATTCAGGCCCAAGACATATTCCGGCGTACGCACCCTGTCCTTCATTAACGGAAGGATGTCGGTTCCGCCGGCTAGAATCTTTACGTTCTCTTCATAATTTTTGAGAAGAGAAGAGGCCTCATCAATTGACGATGGGGCTAAAAACTTGAATTTGGGTAACCTTAGCATAAACTTTTCTCCTTATCATAAAGTACATACTTTTTGATCGCTTACTGATAACCTTTTCAAAATCAATACCCAGCTCTTTAATTACAGGTTGAACCGCTGCCCGTCCTCCTCCAAATCCAAAGCCTTTCAACGGGGGTTTTATGCCTTTGGTAAGATTAAAAAACCGGGCTGTGCGGCTGCCCTTCTTGGAATGAATCCGAGTACCCTCAGAGGAAGAATGGACAATTTGGGCATTTCTTACAAGAAACAAAGAAAGCACGGATAGGAGTTTATATTTTTCTACAATAGATCGCCGGAAACTGTAGCTAAAATTGTATAACAAGTTGTTATTTGAGAATCAATTCGTCCCTGTGTCCAAATCCCAATTCGTTGTTAATCAAATATATTCTGGATGGTTCCAGTTTATAAAATTTGACGCCGGCTACTTTTTGCGCTATCGCTTGACCAAGCTTTTGAGGTGAAAATAGAAAATCAACGACGTCAGGAAATTTTGTTACATACGCCCTGGAAATACGCACATTTTCCAGGATTCCCCCAATATTTTTGACAAGGCCTTCCAGTTGAATACCTTTGATGCTTTGCCAATCGGAATAGTCTTCATTGATTGTTGCAGAGATCATTGGGTTATACGAGAAATTTTCTCCATGTCTGCTTGTAGGGCTGCTGAAAAAATAAAGATCAAACCCGATATTGACAAAAAATACAGAGGCGGCGTGCGGTACACCATCTCTTTCTGTTGCTAAGGATATCGTGTTGTGGCTTTCCATGTAATGCAGGATAGCCTTTTCAAGCTCTTTTCTTTCCATAACCTGAAAACCTTCAAACTTATTTAAAGTCTATCCCAAATCTTCAACCCCTGATTAGTGAGGATATATAAATATTGCTTAGATTTTTTTGAGTTCAAGGGTTATTCCTTTAGGATCTGGACAGTGAATTACCGTATGACCCTGCTCCTCTTCCCAAGGGAAGCTGCCACCATAAAGCAATGTCGTTACATAAGGTGCAATCGAATTCCAGGCGCCCAGACACATCCCTCCAGGTGTTGTTCCCTCAACGATAAATGTTTGTCCGATTTTGTGGTTATTGCCCTGGCATTTGCCACCTTTGATGGTGATAAGTACAGGCATTGGCAAGACCTCCTTATGGTAAAGCCTAATTTCAAGACGAATCATTCACGACTGGTTAATAATTCTCCCCCAAAAGCTCAAAATGGGCTTTGGCATGTGCGCAGGCAGGACATTCATCAAGCGCCTCTGTTCCTCTGTGGAGGTATCCGCAGTTTCGGCAGCGCCAAACCACTTCTTTATCCTTTTTGAAAACCTTTCCAGCTTCAATATTTGCAGTAAGGACATTGTATTGTTTTTCATGCTGTCTTTCAGCCACGGCAATGGCCATAAATATGTCTGCTATATCATTGCACCCTTCATCCAGAGCTGTCTTTGCAAATTGAGGATACATCTGAGAGTGCTCATGTTTCTCTCCTGCCGCTGCCTCTTTCAAATTATCCAATGTGCTTCCAATAGCTCCGGCAGGAAAGCTTCCTGCTATTTCGATTTCAACCTTGCCGCCTTCCAAGAGCTTAAAAAGCCTTTTGGCATGTTCCTTTTCCTGGTTGGCTGTCTCTTCAAAAATGGCGGAAATCTGAACATAACCGTCCTTTTTTGCCTGGCTGGCATAATAGGTGTATCGGTTTCGTGCCTGCGATTCCCCCGCAAATGCGATTAAAATATTTTTCTCAGTCTGGCTGCCCTTTAATCTTGCCATTGGCTAAACTCCTTACAAAGATATTTTTGACAACATAATCATTATAACTAATGGAATCCTACTTTTCCAATAAGAAAACATAATGGAGTAAGACTTAAGGTGAAATGTACTCGATACAGGACATGCCGATGATGATGTTTTATTGACTTTTGCTTATAAAACAGGTTACAAAAAAAGCCGCTCATACCGCCATTTTACCATATTATGGCGAATACAAGAAACCCATTTCAAAGGGAAGAGAAATGGTCAGAGGAATTTTTTTTGATGTACACGGTACACTGATTGAAAAGGGGGGGCTTCCTGCAATTGAGAAGGCAATAACCAATGTTGTCTCCTTCTTGAACGCCAACGGTACTTCGATTACCTATGA
>DIKH01000068.1 GCA_002424495.1 Desulfobacteraceae bacterium UBA5623 | reverse complement strand
TTCTTTCTTTCTTGAATCTCTGGTCAGGAATCCTGCTTTTTTAATCGGGTCCCTCAATGCCGGATCAACAATAATAATCGCCTTGCTGATGCCATGTCTGATAGCGCCTGCCTGTCCGTGGACACCGCCGCCTTTGACATTGACCGTGATGTCGAACTTTCCGGTCTGCCCATTGGCCACAAGGGGCTCCATAATAAGCACCCTGTCGGACTCCCGGTTGACATATTGATTCATGGGTTTTCTGTTTATGGATATATCGCCGTTACCAGGTCTTATCCAGACCCTGGCCACTGCTGTTTTTCTCTTTCCCGTGGCGTAAAATATTTCCTCTGCCATCTAAATCTCCCATTTCTCTGGTTGTTGTGCCTGATGCGGATGATCGGGACCGGCATATATTTTGAGTTTTTTCAGCTGCCGACGCCCAAGACTGTTTTTGGGAAGCATCCTCTTGACAGCAAAACGCAGTATTTCCTCGGGCTTGAATTCCAGAAGCTTTCTGGCCGAGATCTGTTTTAGTCCGCCCATATATCCGGAATGCCGGTAATAGTACTTGTCATCCCATTTCCTGCCTGTAAACACAACCTTATCGGCATTGACAACTATTACAAAATCACCAGTGTCTGCATGTGGGGTAAATATGGGCTTGTGCTTACCCCTCAAACGCATGGCTATTTGGGTGGCAATCCTGCCCACGACCCTGTCTTTGGCATCAACCAGATGCCAGTTTTTGGCGACCTCATGTTCTTTAGCAACGAATGTTTTCATAGTATCACCCTGCGTGTAAAACAATAAAGAGATACTTTTAGGTGAATTTTTATTATATGTCAAGCCAATTCTCATAAAAATTGTGTTGACAAAATCCGGTTTCTTGCTTAAGTTCCTTTCCGATTGGCGCCCGTAGCTCAGCCGGATAGAGCGCCGGGCTTCGAACCCGTCGGCCGCAGGTTCGAGTCCTGCCGGGCGCGCCACCACAGCAATATAATTAATGGGCGTGTAGCTCAGTTGGTAGAGCAGTTGACTCTTAATCAATTGGCCGAAGGTTCGAGTCCTTCCACGCCCACCATAAAATTCAAGGGGTTAGGCGATAATAGCTTAACCCCCTTTTTCTTTGGGTGGTCCTTTTGTCCCCATTTTGTCCCCACTTTTAAAAAGAAGCCATAAAAAAAACCGCCCGGAGGCGGTCAGGATAAAGGCAAGTGGGATTATTTTTTGAGATAGGAGTAAAATTCCTTTTTGCTAAGGCCGGATTGTTCAATCATTTTTCTTAGAAGTAATGGCCCGTATTTTTCTTTCCTGCTTTTCAAGTGATCCACTGTAACAATACAGCGTTTATTTTTAGGTCTCCCCTCCCATTGTGCATGACTTCCTTTTTGCCTTACTTGAGTAAAACCACAGGAAAGCAGTATGGATTCAACCTGATCTCTATCTAATGGAAAAAATTTCTCTCCCATTAGCAGTTATGGGCAAGATGAAAAGGAAGGATCTCTTTGAATGTGAAATTACCCGGAAAGTTCCGTATGAAATTGATTAAGCATGTGAATTGATAGGTTAGATAGTCAAAAAAAGGAGCGCGTCTATTCAAAAGTTGTGCGATAGATTCTTCATCTTCGGTATCAAGGACCGTTTCGACATAGCTTTTTATGACCTGATTCATTTTTTGCTTTAACTGTTGTGTAGTTTCTGCTTCAACTGCAAGGTTAAATTCTAAACAAACGCCAACATAATTGCCTTTTTTTGTTTTATAACCATAGCATCTTAACAAAAGATTTTTTGGGCTTAAATCAGGCATAAGTCTACCTCCTTTCCCTAAAGTGAATTATTGGCATTTTTACCATGGAGTCAATACACAAAATATGGGCATATCTTCCACAAACACCGCAATATATGCGATAGCCACTATTCCCCCAGGAGCCCGGAGGCCCCGGGTAGTTGGGTTATGATTCACTTGCTATTCCAAGGGCCTCGTCACGGACTCTATTCGCCCAGGCAACATTTACGTCATGTTTTCCCTGGAGTTCGTTGTCTAGCCAGACCAGTTGTTCGGAAACATTTTCTATAGTTCTAGCAGGTAACGCTATGATTTTCTTAATTATGATTTTCTTCATACTGCTTGCAGAAAAGACACTCTCTCAATTTTAAAAGCGGCGGACCACCCATCCCGCTTAAATATAGCTGCCACCTGAATGTTTCGCCTCTCAAGGCTCTGCCGCGCCTTCGCTCACACTCACCCGAAGAAACATTGGCGCGAAGGTGCTGGCAGTGTATCCGCCCAGGACCGTCCAAAATGGCATTACGATCAAAATCCATGGTTACCTATTTTTTTGGTGATAATGGGGAGGCAATCGGCCTGGAGGTTCCAATGTGCCCCCCCCCGAAGTGAAGCGCGCTCCACTGTGGAGCCTCTCTTATTGCCCGACGGCTGCCCGTGTCGGCTGCTGTGTGCCTGGCGAAGGTTTTATCAGCCCATGCTTTCTTTGATCGTGAATCGAATAATTTTGTGGATTTTTGAAGATTCCCTGTGGACCATCTGGGTTTTCCAAACGAGACGTCGGATTTGGTTCATATTCGACCCCTCGATCAATTTTTGGCGGGTCCGGTATTCTGGGCTTGGTCATCCTTAAACCTCCCAGGCAGCCAATCGCTTTTTGGATCAGCATGTTAAATCTCTGTCCCTGATTTCTCCAATCTACTGTGGTCTGATTATAAATTCGATTCAATTCGTCAAAATTAACATTCATTTCAAGTCCTTGATATTCCTCAAAAGTTAACCCTGAAAAGACCACATTATTTAGCCAATTTACCGGATTTTCGGTATTTATTAAGTCCTGGACAATGACTTCGAGTTCGCCAACTTGATTGAACATGCTTATGAGTTTTTCCCTGACCGCATTGACTTTACTGAAAAACTCATCAACCTTTGGCAAATAGCTGTTTAACAGGTCCTGCCGTTCACATTCTTTGTCCTCTGCCTTCAAGATAGGGGACCTTGCCTTAAGCTCCTGGATGGTCTCACTCTCGATTTCCAAGATAGTCTCAAGCTCAAGAATCTTCTCCCTTTGAACTTTCAAACTGGCCGGCTGTCGGTCATGGCCGACGGTTGCAACCACCAATTTTTTATGGCCTACCTTCAAGTCTGAAAGCTCTCTTTTTTTCTCCGAAATACTTTCTTCCAAAGCCTCGATTTTTCCGTTTAACTCAATGATATCCTTTAATATTTCGTTTCGATCTCTCATTTTAATAATCCTCCCTTTGGCCGGCCAAGGCCAGCATCTCGCGGACCCAGGCTTCATCATCGGATGAGGAGGCCGCCTTAGCTGGCTTGGCCATCTGCTTTAACCTCTGCCCTTCTGGGTTATCACTGATGATCCGCATGTCTGCCCAGACGCTTCCAGGATTTTTGCCCCCTTGGGCAAGATCGAGCATTTCGTCAACCCAGACATCATCTTCGGCCTCTTCTCGTGCCCGCTGAGCCTTGTAGGCTGCCTTCGCCTTCAAAGCTTCTCGAATTTCCGGGTCGTAGCCCTGGCCGGCCCGTCGTGGTGGCTCGTATTTTGCCATGACATCCTGCCTGCGGGTCAAATCCCGATCGCTTGCCGCGCTAACCGTGGGATATGGCGCCTTGGCTTTCAGACGCACCTGGCCAACTCCGACAAGATTACCTTGCTCATCATACCGGGTCCACCGCCCACTTTTCTCGACGTTCACAAAACCCATTTTTCAGTCTCCTTTCAAAAATCAAATTTATACGTAAAGTTCAGTTTAGTTCCAATTTAAAAAAAGTTCCGCGCCTCTGGCCAGTTCTCGAAAAAAGAGATTGTTCTAATTCGCCTCTATGTGAACGAAAATTTAGGAAAAAAATCGTGGCCAGTACCCAACGGCTTGGGAACCCCCCCCCTATGGCAGGATAGATGGAGGGGGGGGTGGTATCCCTCCTCCATGGCCGCCGCCTGCCCCTGGCCTGTGCGCCTGATTGGTGTGCTCGTCATCTCCCTGCCCCCTTGCCATAGGCCTTACTCAGCCTTGATATTCAAATCATTCTTTCGTAACCAGTTGAACAGGTTTGGCACTGTGGTCTTGTATCGCCTGGCAATGAAGGCCTTCGTGGTGCCATTCTTTAATAAAGCTATTATTTCTTCCCTGTGCTCATCCAACTTGCTCTTCCCTGGCCCTTTCGGTCTTCCTAACTTTACGCCCATCGCTTTCCTTATTCGTAATGCCTCGGTTGTACGTTTACTGATAAGATCTCGTTCAACCTCAGATGCTATACTGAAGCACATGGCCAGCATGCTGGATTGAAGGTTCCCGTTAAGTTCCCATCCGTTCTTGACATCATAGATTGATATGTCCTTACGCTTGGCAACAGATAAGATTTCCATGATTTCGAGCATTGACCGGCCAAGACGTGATAACTCAGGAACGATAATCCGGTCATCTTTTCCAAGTTCATCAATAACGCCCTTGATTTTCCTATCCTGCCATGAGGTTTTGTATCCAGATATCTTTTCTTCCACCCACTGGACAGGGACAAACCCTTTATTGTTCGCATAATCCAAGATGTCAGATTTGTTCTTTTCAAGATCCTGATCCTCGGTGGATACCCGTAGATATCCAATGGTCCTTGGCCCAACTTCCTCTTCAACGCAATTTATGACTGTCTCGTGTTTCTTCTCTTCTTTCGGAACATATACTCTGCGCTTTTCCTCCCCCATGATTCCCTCCAAACTTAGGATTGTTAAATGAATACCTCAAAAACTCATTTAAAATATAAGGAATCATGAAATGAATGTCAAGCATTTTCTTTTAATTATTTAGCTCATTAAAAATGATCGTTTTGGCTTTATGGGTATTGCCGGAAAATCAGCTTGGCTAATCGAAAAGCAATTTATCGTAAGCCCCTTTTATACCGTTTTTCAAAATGTCCTCCGATGTCTGAGCCTCACCGGAACCGCTTTGCTCATTTATCGCCCTCATAAGAGCTGTATATCTTTCGAGAAGTCCTCCCACCTCACTTAGTAAGCCCTTTTCAGGTAAATCTGCTCGGGTTTCGATTTTATCGCTCATCCTATCAATCAGCTTCGCAACTCTGCTCAACAGTCTTTTTGCTTCCATTTAAGTTTCTCCGTTCATATGGGTGTCCGTGTATCACGGAGTGTGTAAAAATTTACCACTTTTTCAAATCTTCCAATATTATCAGCATGTTTCGTTAAAACCTTTTTAAAATCCATAGGTTAAGGCCGTCATTTTTTTCTCTGACCAGGGTTCCCCCCAAAAGAAGCAGGCCAAAAGCCCATGTCTGACTCCACCTCGAAAACGTCATAAATCCCTGAAAGTCTGCAAACGAATTCATCTGGAACATATTCGAAATCTTTAAAAAGGAAGGTGGACTGTCCCCAGGGACTGGGATAAAAGACCTGCCACCCCCGAAGGTGGACAGGTTTTTTAGTCCCTTTAGGGACCCGTTTTGTCCACCTTTTTTCGTTAATGATTTCAATGCTTTAAGCCCTCTGTCCACCTTTACCCTCTGTCCACCTTTTTTATTTCCAGATTATCCAATGATTTCAATTATATAAAAGATGGACAAACATTTCTGTCCACCTTTGGCCACCTTCATTTCTGTCCACCTTCGACCGGTTCTGTCCACCTTCGGCCACCTCTTAAGCTGGAATAGTTTTTACTACCAGAATAGCCTTACTGGTCGTTGAGGTGGAAATAGCTTCCTCCAACAACATATCGTTCTTGACTGCATAAATAACTGCATCCTCGATGTCTTGTCTCGTGCATTTATGGAATTGGTCCTTCATGGCATCTCTGACATTCTTTCCCATATCAGCCTTTAAAAGTTCCCTCCTGGTTAATGGCAACTGAAGATCGTTAATCAAAAGGCATAATGCATCAGCCATGTCTTTAAGGCGCGTGAATTCCAGATTCACTGGGAGAAGAACGCCATTGTTTCCCCGTTTGAAATAGAGAGTTTTAGGAAGGTGCGGGCCATAATTCTGTTTCGTGACATCAAATTCAACGTAAGCCCGGTGATTTTGGATCTCATATTTCTTGGCGGTTACTTCGTCCATGGTTTTGATATTCGCAATCCACCGACATGAATCAACCAGGGCGCTACCCCCTCGGGCTGAAGTTTGATTGAGAGCGCCGTTTGAGTTTTTTGAAGCATGGTGCGAAAACAGGATCGTTAGATTAAATTCTCTGCCTAGTTCTTCCAGGCATGCTACCCAGGCAGAATTATGTCCATTGTCATTTTCTTCGAGGCCAAAAAAACGAGACTTGGGGTCCAAAAACAAAATATCAAGTGGCATGTGGTTCTGGATTGTATCTTTCAGCCAGTGCCACCACCCACTCTTAGAAGGGTTTCCATTTTTGAGCTCCATCAGGGGGCCAGTCCGCCCCATCACTGATAGGGAGTGAAAATTCAGAAACAAGTTCGCCCGGACCTCTTTGGACATATCAGGGAACATCTCCCGGCAAATGAAATGAATGCGGCGGTGGATCTCGCCGGGTGAATCCTCCGCAAATAATGCCAAAGTTTTGTAAGGCCGCGTCGGTTTAAAAACTCCCAGGACAGGATGGCCGGTTGCGGCGCCAACCGCCCAGGCGCCAAAAAGGAAGGATTTCGAGACACCACCTTGACCAATGAGACCGCCGACGATGTGTTCGGGCAAAATATCCGCAAAGATATATCTTTGCGCCGGGGGCTCTGTTGTGATGAATTTTTGACAAGATGTCTGATCCGGTTGTAACGCGGAAAACTTGCCGTTATCGTGCGTAGAGGATAGAATACCCTCATTTTTTATTCTATGTGTTACTTCCTCTACAGAAATCCCGGCCTTGAGATCCTCAGTTATTGTCTGCATCAATCGAACAAATTCACGTCGCCGTCGCGCCTCCGTGAGTTGCCCGACGTAATAGGCTAGCCCCGCCGTCGTGCCGGTTTCGTCTACAAGCTGGCAAAGGTAATCATCCTTTACAATTTGCTCGTTGCCTTGACGTATCAGTTGATCTTTAATTGTCAGAAGATCAATAAAAGTTCCATCCTCGACAAGGCATGAAATCGCCTTAAATACGGCCCTGGCTGAATCTGACCCGAAGTCAGATGCTCGTAGCTCTTTGACTTTATAAAATGAATCAGGGCTTAAGATGAGTGCGCCGACAACCGCTTTTTCATACTCGAATTCATACGGTTTTATTTTGTTCATTTCCATTGTGAGTAGACCCTCCTCCGCCGCGCTTTAGCACTTGCTTTGAGTACACCAACATTGACGTCTACATAATCAAAAACTTTGGCCTGTTTTCCGGGTGAAGGTCTCAAGATCCTCCCTAAATATTGCAGTAAACGCCCGTCAAACTTGATCGGTGTAGCCAAAAATAATGTAGATAAACCAGCGCAATCAAATCCTTCACCCACAAGCTGGCCTGTAGCCACAAGGACCTTGACCTCTCCGGCATTAAGCCGGTCAACTACGGCCTCGCGATGCTTCTTGGGCAGATCTCCCGTGAGCACGTCTGATTTTAAGCTGTAATACTCGCTCAGAATCGTCCGCAATGTTTCGCAGTGGCTTTTCCTGTCAGACAAGACAAGACAAATGCCGCCGCCATTCCGGGATTCGTCGGCTACATCCTGACAAATTTGTAGATTACGATCGAGGTCCTGGCAGAGCTCGCTTAGGACACGGCTGTATTGCTCTGACGCATCAAGACATGTATCGAAATCCGTTTCGCGGGTGATCACTTCGGCTCGGAGGACATGTCCATCTTCTACAAGCTGCCCAGTGTCAACCTGATAGACCAAATCGCCCAGGTGCCAGAAGATAAGCTTACTCAGGCCGTCACGTCTGTATGGCGTAGCACTGAGGCCCAGCATATACCGTGAATTAAAGGCCATCACAGCTTCGGTAAAAGTCCTTGAGGGTGCCCGGTGGCACTCGTCTACAATCAGAAAACCGATATGCGGCGCGACTTGATCAGCGCACTTGTAAAGGCTTTGGACCAAGGCCACCGTGATATGTTCACCGATACGCTTCTGACCATTGCCGATAACGCCGATCTCACTTTCTGGAATACCCAGGAAGGACCCTATCCGGTCAATCCATTGATTCAAAAGTTCCTTGCTGTGTACGACTATCAAGGCAGGCTGTTTGCGCTCTGAAATGATATACAAGGAGGCAACGGTTTTGCCGCCTCCCGTAGGCAAACACAGAAGACCAAAGTCACGTTTTAAGACCTGGCCAGCGGCCTCTTGTTGAAATGGTTTCAATGTCCCTTCAAAATGAAAATCAACAAGTTCAAGGGTTCGCCTCTGGTCAATGATCTGGAGGGGAACACCCATTGACCGGCAAAGCCCGATCAATTGACGGCAAAAGCCCCTCGGCAGGGTCATAACCCCCTCTTTTTCCTGATAATATTTTAAAAATTCAGGAATATTTCCCGTCCATCTGCCCATCCGTTCAGCCTCTGCCCAGGCTAGATTTCTGATGGTCAAAATGCCCCGGATCTGCGCTGAAAGGGCAGGTGGCGCGCCTTCCACTCTGAGCGTGTTATTCACAGTGATTTTCATGATTTAAGGCCTATCTTTGACAAAGACAGAACGTGATTCCAGCCACGAAATCAAAGATTTAACTGGGTAGGCGACGTGCCGGCCGATTCTGAGCGCCCCCTCTGGCCCTTGGCCAAGGCAGTCCAGGTTCGCCATTCTGCGGGGACAGATAAGGCCGCCCGTGAATCTTGAGATTTGGGTACGGGAAACGATTGTGGAAGGCCATTTCTCGGCTAAAAAAGACAGGTCAATTTTTGGGTTTGCTTTTTCCATCGCTGCTTGCTCCTTCGGGCGAAATCCGCCCATGGCAGGCCCCCTTAGAAAGAGGTCTGCCCGAAGGACCAATGCGATTGTTGCCATTTTTTTGAGGATGCCAGGCTATTTGTGCCTGCGGTTCGCGGGGTCCAAATAATATATTAGTTGTTGGCATCAACTATGTGTTGTGTGCCAACCGTTATGCACCACAATATATGGTATGTCAATAAAAAAAATGATCCTACGTGATTTTACTTAAAACGTAATTATTCAGCGTAATTTT
>DIKH01000205.1 GCA_002424495.1 Desulfobacteraceae bacterium UBA5623 | reverse complement strand
GGTTCCAATAGCGAAAGTCGGGCTAGGAAACGTCGGAACATCTGTTATGTTTAGACTGGGCTATGAAGATGCCAGGCTTCTTGCTGCGGCCCTTTATCCGACTTTTTCAGCGCTTGATATTGCAGGCCTTCCCAACTGGCACGGGTATTGTCGTATGCAACCTGCGGGAGAGGCCATGCCTGCATTCAGTTTTAAGACAGTACCGGATAAGACGCCTTATAATGAAGATATGGCACAGAAAATTATCACCATGTCACGAATAAAATACGGCACAGACAGCATTGCGGTTGATGAGCAGATTAAAAGAAGGCGCGAGATATGGATGACCCCAAAGGATTTGGCCATGGATGTTTTTGAAGGTGGCAAGGCTGAAGGCAAGGTTGAAGGCTGAAGGTTGAAGACTGAAGGCAGGCCATACAATTTTTCTCTCGGAAATTTTGCTTTCATTGGATAAACCAAAACCTGCTGGAAGCAGATGATTCTTCCTTCAGTCGTCAGCCTTCTACCTAAACACCTGAGCAGTTACCAAAAAACTTTCTACCATGAAATCTATTCCCTATCAGACACTGATTAGACACTGGCTTTCAGAAGGGATCAAGCAGGAATTGGATCTGGTTGTTAAGTAAGGGCCGTGGCCCTGATATAATCCACGGCGTTTTTAAAGATCTTTATCCCGTCTCCCTCTTCGGTCTCGATGGTCTTTCCCTGTCTCATCAGCCCTTCTTTTTTTCTGGTCCAGTCCGGGTGGTTTGTGTAGTGGTTGAAGGCCTCTGGATGAGGCATAAGCCCAAAGATTCTGCCGCTCTTGTCACATATGCCAGCAATATCTCTTATTGATCCATTGGGGTTCATCGGCCATGCGCGCATTGCCTGATCGCCTCTTTCATCTGCATACTGCATTGCGACCTGGTTGTTTGAAAAGAGGGCGTTAATGGTGTCATCATCCGCAACAATTTTTCCTTGTCCATGCCTTACAGGCAGTTCCATGGTCTTTATCCCTTTGGTAAAGACGCACGGAGAATCCTGATTGATCCTGAGATTTATCCATGTATCAATAAAATTGCCTGAATCATTGTATGTGAGGGCCACGCGCCTTTCTTCATATACATAGTCAAATCCTGGAAGGAGCCCCATGTTTACCAGGCATTGAAAACCATTGCATATCCCAATGACCAGCCTGCCGTCTTCTACAAATCGCCGTATCTGGTCACCCAGATGACGTCTGAGCTTTGTGGCCATTAGCACTCCCGCCCCGTGGTCGTCGGCCCAACTGAAGCCGCCCCCAAAGACAAGGATGTGGTAGTCTGAAAGACCTGCCTTTGCGTCCGCTATTATCTCGTTGATGTGTATCCTGCGGGATTGGGCGGCAGCGAGCCTTAGTGAATAATCCGTTTCATAATCGCAGTTGAGCCCATAGCCTGTCAGGACCAGTGCCCTGACCGGTCGTTCCTGAGACCGGTTATTATTGTTATTGACCTGTGTCATATCAAAGCTCCAAAGGGCCTTTTCCAGGATTCTTTCAGACCGGTTATATCTTCACGGATGATTGTCTGTCCGCCTGTGTCCGTGACAGATAAAACGGGCGAATCTGTGACAACACCTATAAACCCCAGATGCGTACTGGATAAAACCTCCTCAAAGGGTTTTCTCCTTTCAGGAGACACAGTGATTATAAACCTCCCACATGTCTCGGAGTACAGCAGTTGGCTTGGGCCAAGTCCGTCAGCTGCGGGGACCTTGCCAAGATCTATCTCCATACCCAACTCCCCTGCCATTGCGACCATGGAAAGATGTACGGCCAGGCCCCCTCGGCTCACTGCATGACACGAGGCAATAAGCCCTTTTGATATTGCCTTATGGAGAGCGTGGTATTGGGGCAGAAGCTCTTGAGCGTTGACTGCCGGGACATTGAGGCCAATGTAGCCCGTCATCCGGTAATATTCGCTCCCTCCAAGTTCATTTCCGGTCTCGCCCAGGATATAGACAAGGTCTCCAGGGAACTTGGCGTCCATGGTTACGCACCTGGATATGTCTTCAATGACGCTGCATGCAGTGAACAGGAGCGTGGGCAGCCCCGAGACCTTGCGTCTCTCGCCATAAGGGCCTTCCAGGTTTCCGTCAATATACATGCTGTCTTTTCCTGAAAGAAGCGGTATCCCATATGCCAGGCAGTAGTCCCTTAATGCCAGGTTTGACCTTACAAGCTGGGCTGCCTTGTATTTGCCGTCCGGGTTTTTTGTGGGGTGATACTCGATGGTGGGCCAGCAGAAATTATCCACTCCGCCTATGTGGTCAGGGTCTCCTCCAGCAGCCAGTATCTTTCTGACCGCCTCATCAATCGTGGCTGCTGTCATGTTATAGGTGTCAATGGTGGAATAAAAGGGGATAATCGCCTGTGAAACGGCAATCCCCCTGTTTGAGCCCAGCACTGGCCGCAAGACTGCCGCATCTGATGGAATGTCCTGTTTTCTTCCCACCAGGGGTTTTATTACGCTGCCGCCTTGGACCTCGTGGTCATATTGTCTTGAGATCCAGTTGCGGCCGCATATGTTGGGTCTGGCGAGGATATCATGCAGGAGTGCGCCATGATCACCCGGCTCAGTGATGACCGGCTCTGTCAGTCCCCGGATGTGGGGCGGAATCCACTCTGCGTCAAATTCCCACTGGGGGAAATCAGATTCCAGCAGATCCATCCTGATATAGGCGCAGGTCTTGCCCTCGTAGTCCAGGCGCAGGTATCCGGAATCGTTATATTGGCCTATGACAGTGCTTTCAACTGCATGTTTTTCTGAAAGTGCCATAAAACGATCGAGGTTTTCAGGCTTGACCGCAATGGTCATCCTTTCCTGTGACTCGGAGACCCATATTTCCCATTGATCCAGGCCATCGTATTTTAGGGGCACTTTGTCGAGGTGGACCAGACAGCCGTTACTGAAGCGGGAGGACTCTCCAATGGATGAAGACAGCCCTCCTCCACCGTTATCCGTGATAAAGGTTATCAGGCCTTCATCCCTGGCCTCCAGCAGAAAGTCATGCATCTTTTTTTGCGTGTAAGGGTCGCCGATCTGGACATGGCCAGCAGGTGTATGCTCGCTATAGGCCTCTGAGGCGGCTGTCACCCCGTGTATGCCGTCTTTGCCCACCCTGCCTCCGGACATGATGATCAGATCCCCCGGCCAGGTGGTTTTTTCATAGGATGGTTCGCCTCCGATCAGGGCGGGCATTATCCCCATGGCCGTCACAAAGACAAGGCATTTTCCCAGATAGCCTTCATCAAACAGGAGCAATCCAAATGGTGTTGGTATGCCGCTCTTGTTTCCTCCGTCTTTGACCCCCTCGATGATCCCGTCGAGCAGACGGCGAGGATGGAGGTGCGGGTTCAATCCTCCGTCGTAATCCCTTGGGCCGACGCAGTAACCGTACATACCCAAAATAAGCCGTGAGCCCTTTCCCGTGCCCATTGGGTCACGGTAGATGCCGACGATGCCTGTGATGGCTCCTCCATATGCCTCCATATTGGAGGGGCTGTTGTGGGTCTCGCCTGTAATGACATAATAGTTATCATTATCAAATTCGCCTACCCCGGCATTATCCCACAATACTGATTTGACCCAGTCCTTCTGTTCCTTTATTTTGAGAGTCGGGGCCTCGATGCAGGTTTTAAAGAGATTGTCTACATCTTCCCTGTGTCCTGTGGCAAGGTCATGGTATCTGAAAAGGCCTCTGAATGTGTTGTGATTGCAATGGTCGCTGCGGGCCTGGGATATATATTCCAGCTCAACGTCCGTGGGAAGATCAAGGCCAACCTTCTTCCTCTCTGCAAGTACGTCCTGTCTTGAAAAGTATTCGCGGATAATCGGGATATCCCTGTCCTGTAAGGCAAGGTTACGTTCGAGCGATATCGCACTTAATTCTTCGTTACTCTTAATGGATATGGTGCTCACCTGGGGCCGGTGGTTCAGGATGACCTTTGGGACAGGATTTCCAATGCCTTCAGATCTGTCCCAGTCTTCCTTTGAAAATATTTTCCATTGCTGGATGATATCGTTTGCCAGGAGTGCCGCCGCTATCCTGTTGATTTGTTCCAAGGACAGCTTTCCCTTAATCTCATACAGCTTTGAGGTGTACAATCCCTGGTCAGGGTCTAGCTTGATTCCCAGGATATCCTCTATTGCCTCCTTTGCAGTGCTTGCCTGAGTGTCTCTGACACCCGGCAAGAATCCGATCCATATCAGCCAGTCAAAGTCTAGGGCCATTGGTGAGAAAGAGGATTCTTCAGTAACAGGGTTTGTGAATATCCCGATGCGGACCTGTTCCAATTGGTCAGGGCTAAGGTTCGCATCAACAGTCAACACCCTGATTACGCGGACGTCTTCAACTTCCAATCCGAAATATTCTCTTGCCTTGCGCCTGACGCCAGCCCCTTCAGCGTCAAAAAGTTCCTTCTTAAGCCTGATTTCTAACCTTGAAGCCATATATCCCTGCCTTTGATGGACTGAAAAAAAGTTTTAGACATATCCCGAGCGGTCTACTCAGCTTAGGTGCGAAGTACGTTAATAAAATTGCTCAGATGAGTCAACAGAATACAGCCTGAATATTAATGTTGAAATAGCGCAGGCCGATGAATATATTTGATGTAACCTTAACTAGCGCTATGGAACAGCGCATCTTATTGGAGCTATTATAGATATGAAAGATGATATAACGCATCCTGAAAACGACGGCGGCGGAAGAATTCCGAATCAGAGGGAACTGGAAAAGGAGCTTAGTGAATACCTTTCCAAAAAATACGGAAGCCGCGTAAAGATCATTTCACCGTTTTTTTTCCCCAAGACCGATGAGGCTGCGGGTGATGATGGTGTTTGTGTCGCGCCGGAAGATCTGTTTTCATTTGACCTGTTACCGGAGGAGCTGGAAAGCTATCTGGATAGTTTTGTTGTCAAGCAAAATGAGGCCAAGGCGGTCTTGGCGACAAAGGTATGCACACACTTTAACAGGATAAAACACTCTAAAGCCAAAGACGGCAAGGGCAAGACATCCAGGGTCGGCATGATCAAAAACAACGTCCTGATGATCGGGCCGACTGGCGTGGGTAAGACCTATATGATTAAGCTCATCGCACAGAAACTTGGTGTCCCCTTTGCCAAGGGAGATGCCACCAAGTTCAGCGAGACCGGCTACGTGGGAGGGGACGTTGAAGACCTTGTCCGTGATCTGGTTTATGAGGCCGGAGACAGCATTGAAAAGGCCGAAAACGGGATCATTTATGTGGATGAAATAGACAAGATCGCCTCTTCAAAAAATTTGATCGGCCACGATGTCTCAAGGACAGGCGTTCAAAGGGCGCTCTTGAAACCCATGGAAGAGACCGATGTTGATTTAAAGGTCCCACATGACCCGATATCCCAGATACAGGCCATAGAAAACTACAGGAAGACAGGTAAACGAGAGAAAAGGGTGGTCAACACCAAAAATATCCTTTTTATCATGAGCGGCGCATTCGGTGATCTGACAGAGATCATCAAAAAAAGGCTTCAGACACAGGGGATCGGTTTTGAGGCGGACGTCAGATCCACCGAGATCCCGTGGGAGATCTTAAAACAGGTGACGGCCCAGGACCTGATCGAGTATGGTTTCGAGTCTGAGTTTATTGGCAGGCTCCCTGTTATTGTTGTATTTGATGAGCTTACAAAGGAGGACCTGACCGAAATCCTGAAAAACCCGAATAACCCCATTATTATCAGCAAACGTCTGGACTTCAAGGCTTATGGAATTGACATCCGGTTTGAAGAGGAGGCATTGGCCAAGATCGCAGGGGTTGCCGCCAAAGAGAAGACCGGGGCGAGAGGCCTTGTCAGTGTTATTGAAAAGGTCCTGATTCCCTTTGAAAAAAGATTGCCTTCAGTAAAAATTAAAGAACTCCTGGTCACCCCTGAACTGGTTGACTCCCCCCAGGATCAACTTTTCCTGCTGCTGGCCAATCCGGATGATCCGGCAATTGTAGAGAGGTTCTTGGGGGCGAAACAGAAGGAATTCAAAAATATCAGGGAATATATTGCCGCCAAGGCCGAAGACTTTTATCGGATGTCAGGGCTTGAGCTATCTGAGAGGAAAACAGATATCCTGGCAAATCAATACATGAAGACAACCTCCGACTTTAACGCCATTTTTGATGACTTTCTGGATATGTATAATGCTGTTAAAATTGAAGAGACCGCTCTTACCCAAAAAGTTGATGTCCATGTCGCCTTTGATGAGAGTGTTGTAGATGCAATCATTGCCCAGGCGATCGAGACGGATCAAAAGGCCGGGCCGCTTGCCGAAAAGCTGGTCAAAAGGCTTGAGTATGGTCTAAACCTCGTGAAGGCTCGATCCGGCTTTAACGATTTTATTATTACCGATGAGGCAGTTACTAATATGGAGGGGTTTATTGATAGCCTGATGAAGGACTATCCACACCGGGCATCCATGCCAGAAAAAACTGACAATCAGGAATGATATCATATCCCAGCCTAACGTTGCTATGCCCCTCAGGGCCGGGCAGAGAAAAAATAGGGACACTTGTGCAGGGGTAATCCGGAGTGATTGCCCCTGCTTTTTTGCACCAGGAGATAATAACATAAAATGATTGGAATTTCAAAGCTTTATTGCGGCACCGTAGAGCCCTCTGATGCACTGCGTTATGGCCGCCATTCAAAAGATTTGCCCTCCCAACTTTTGCAGTTTTCCATGGATAAAAAGCCTGTTGTCGTATGGAATGTCACCAGGGCTTGCAATCTGAATTGTATGCACTGCTATGCGCGCGCTGTTGAGCGCGCCAGAGAAAAAGAACTTACCCATGATCAGGGCATAAAGCTCATTGATGATCTGGCCCGGTTTGGAGTACCTGTTATTCTCTTCTCAGGCGGAGAGCCAATTTTGCGGCCGGATCTTCCGGATCTGGCAAGCTATGCAGTCAAAAAAGGGATGAGGGCAGTTATCTCAACAAACGGGACCTTGATTACCAGGGAGAAGGCTCGCGAGCTAAAACAGATAGGGCTGTCCTATGTCGGTGTGAGCCTGGACGGGATGGAAGCTGTCAATGATCGTTTTCGAGGAAAAAACGGTGCATTCAAGGAGGCCCTGACAGGCATCAGTAACTGCCAGGATGTTGGACTCAAGGTCGGGCTTCGTTTTACAATAAACCGTATGAACGTGGATGAGATTCCTCGTGTACTTGACCTGCTGGAGGAAAAAAGGATTCCGAGGGTGTGCTTTTACCATCTGGTATATGCAGGACGCGGATCAGACCTTATGGATCAGGATCTGGGTCATAACGAGACGAGAAAGGCAGTTGATCTTATTATTGACCGAACAAGGGATTTACACCAAAAGGGGATGCCTGCCGAGGTCCTGACCGTGGACAATCATGCCGACGGTCCCTATCTCTACCTGAGGATGCTTCGAGAGGAAAATTCACGCGCAGGCGATGTGCTTCAACTCCTCAGGATGAACGAAGGCAATAACTCCGGCAGGGGCATTGGGTGCATCAGTTGGGACGGTTCCGTGCATGCAGACCAGTTCTGGCGTCATTACAGCTTCGGCAATGTCCTTGAAAGGCCGTTTAGTGAGATATGGACCGATCTTTCAGATCCCCTGATGTCCAGGCTGAAAGAGAAAAAAAAGCATGTAACAGGCCGATGCGCCAAATGCCGCTGGCTGGACATATGCGCCGGCAACTTCAGGGTCAGGGCGGAGGCCGCAACAAACGATCTCTGGGCACCTGATCCCGCCTGTTATCTGAAGGATGAAGAAATACATAAGAGGGAGGACTAAAGAAAATG
>DIKH01000071.1 GCA_002424495.1 Desulfobacteraceae bacterium UBA5623 | reverse complement strand
ACGTGGGCCCTTAGGTCTTTCAGTATAACCTTCCGTATATCACGGCCATCCATTAAGATACGGCCATCCTGGACATCATAGATCCTGGGAACAAGATTTATCAGCGAGGTCTTGCCGCTTCCGGGAGGCCCCGCTATGCCTAAGACCTGGCCCGGCCCCAGGCTGATGTTGATCCGGGAGAGGACAAGACTTGCGGGTCTTTCCGGAGAAGGATATGCAAAAGAGACATCTTCAAAGACAATGCCGCCTTTAAATCCCTTGACCGCAACTGCGCCGGGCAGGTCTGTGATGTCAGGCTGCTTCTCCAATATGCTTCTGATACGGTCCAGGGAGGCCCGTCCCCGTTGTATCAGGTTTGTCACCCATCCCATGGCCATCATCGGCCATGTCAGCAGCCCCAGGTAGCTTATAAAGGCTACAAAATCTCCTGGGGTGATGGTCAAGGCGATTGTCTGTCTGCCGCCCAGAAAAAGGACGATGGCAAGGCTGACATTGGTAAAAAACATCATCATGGGGTAAAACGAGCCTGTTACCTTTACCAGACTGATGTTACGGCTGATATAATCCCTGGAAAGATTTTCAAGCCTGCCTGACTCTTTCTTTTCAAGGCAGTAGGCCTTGATCACGCGAATGCCTGAAAACCTCTCTCTTGCCGCCTCCATGATATCTGAAAAAGCCGCCTGCACATCCTGGTAGCGCCTGTGCATCTTTTTGCTGAAAAAGCGCGTGCCGAGCACAATAAAGGGCATGGGGATCAGTACAAAAAGGGTGAGTTTAATATTGATATAGAGCATAAAGCCTATGGCGGCAGAGCCCATAACTATTGCGTCGTTCAGGGCGACCAGCCCCATGCCCGCAGCCATGCGCACCTGCTGGATATCGTTTGTGGCATGGGCCATTATATCCCCGGTCTTCACCTGATCAAAATACGGGGCGGAAAGCAGCTGGATGTGGTCAAACAGCGTGTTTCTAAGACCCTCTTCCACACGCCTTGATGTCCCCAAAAGCCACAGCCGCCACAAATAGCGGAAGATCCCCATAAGCACTGCTATGGCGACTATATAAAGGGCATAGCGGAAAAGTCCACTGAGGCCGATTTCAAAGGCGGTCAGTCCGTCAACAGCATGTTTGATTATCCTGGGGACAAAGAGCTGCAATAGATCCACGATAATCAGGGACAATAATCCCAGAAATATCCGCAAGCGGTTTTCAACAAAATATGGTTTGATCAAATCAATGGATTTCATTATAAAAAATGGCCTATAATTTATGATCATGCTCCGTGCCGATGCCGGCAGGAAGGTTCAATATAATGGCAGTCAGTGGTTACTTCAAGACATTTGGGACCTGATTATGGACCATACCATGTGGTCAGCCAGAATCCTGGTCAAATATGCCCTGATCCAATTGCCCTGGGCTGCGGTCCTGATACTTGTTCTGATGGTGGCAGGCGAGTGGATAGAGATTCCGTCGTGGCTTATCTGGGCTCTGAGCGGGTTATGGATAGCCATTGATATAGTTTCTTATCCGTTTGTTTGGCGCGCCTATGACTGGGGCCAAGGGGAGGGCTGCAATTCCATGATAGGCTTTCACGGCATTGCAAAAGACCGTCTGGACCCTTCCGGATACATCCTGGTCAGGGGAGAGCTTTGGAAGGCCCGCGTAATCGAGGAGAAAGCCCCGGTCGAAATCGGCCAGGGTGTGGTGGTCTGCGGGATCAGGGGGCTTACTCTTCTGGTTCAACCTTTTTTTGAGTGACCGGGAGGGAGGCCAATACCGGCCAAGTAATTTTTTATTGACATGTAAACCCATATGCTTAAACTTGGGCCTCCTGCTTAAAAATTGTTCAAACGACTGGAGTGTTGTTTCGGGGGTTGTACGCTGTTGCAAGGATCTTTGTCCATATGCCAGGCAGCGACCTGAGATTTGAAAGCATGAAATTTTTTGAAAGGAGGTTCGCTACATGGCAAAAGGAACCGTAAAATGGTTCAGCGACAAAAAGGGATTCGGCTTTATTGAGGCGGAAGATGGCTCAGATGTATTTGTCCACTATTCTGCTATAAGCTCGTCCGGGTTCAAGAGCCTTAGTGAAGGTGATCAAGTCAGCTTTGAAGTGGAACAGGGCAGCAGAGGCCCTGCAGCAAAAAACGTTACAAAAATTTAGTCTGTCACTATTCTTCATTTGTTAGGGCATCTTGTCATTGTTCGAGGTGCCTTTATTATTTTGAAGGTCAGGATAATAAAAAGCTTGATTTGCTCCCCTGACGTTCGTATAATTCCTTCAAAATAAAGATTTTTCTAAATGATGACAGGCTGTTGCATTGTCTGATGGCCAACTGCATTATCTTGTGGCTGTTTAAGATGAGTGCCGGCAAGGCGCCCATGGAGGGTAATAACCTTAAGTCCAGTTATAATGCTTCCTTAAATAATGTGCATCAAAAACATTTAAGAGGAAGGTGGAAAGCTCTCAGCCACCGTGTGTTCGCACCGACCTTCAAAGTTACCT
>DIKH01000419.1:3846-5585 GCA_002424495.1 Desulfobacteraceae bacterium UBA5623 | reverse complement strand
GTTGTCTTTTTCACTCTCCTTGAGGGAGAGATAATCAGGGGTATAATTACAGGCTTCAGCCGGTATGAAATTACGGTCAACCTGAAGGGGGGAGTCCCAGTAACGCTGATGAGACATAGCATCCTCAATCTGCGAGACAAAAAAGGCCGCAGTTTTATGAAATCCTTTCAGGAAGTCCACAGAGACTGGGAAAAAAGCGGGCTTTTTTTGAATGACCTATTTTGATGACCTTTCGCAGTACTCCTACCTCCCTGAGGAGGAAGAGGATATTTTAAATGTTGGATGGCTTGATAAAGATCACGCTTTTCCACGGGGTGTAACTTCTGATGAGTTTATCGAAAGGCTTGCCTGGTTGAGTATTTATTCATCAGTAAAACAAACCCCCGGGATACATGGATGCATGCTCTGTCCGGTTGCGGCTTTTGGGTTTCACATCATTAGCCATGAAGGAAAAAGCCATATTCTGGGTTCAGCCGAGATACGTGTTAAGGGAAACAGGGCAACATACGCTGCCCCGGATCTGCTCATACACTATGTGTTGACGCATGAATATCTGCCCCCGGAAGATTTCGTTTCCGGGGTGATAATGACCGGGATGAGATTGCACAAAGATAGGTGGTCTTTGTCTAGGGGGCTGTACTGGGAGGCCTTAAATCAATGAGTGAGGGTAGGGGACCTTTTCCTGATTTGGTGCTTGCTCAAAACCGTTTCCTAAATTATAAATTACCATTTGATTTTATTGTCGTTTTTTTTGCTAAACCGTCAAATCTAATCAGGAGGTCTAAATATGAACCTGATAATAGCATCTTATGCAGCCGGACAAAAAGAAGCTGAAAAAAAGGTGACAATCCCTGTTTCTGTTATACAGGTCTCCTTATCTCTGATCCCGAAAAAAATAAAAGATGACCTGGCAAAAGAGGGTATAGACCTGGGCGTGTTAAAAGACGCCGCGCAGAAAAAAGGTCTGAAGGGCACTTTGATAGAGATAGAAGATGCAAGTAAAAAGATTGTTATCTCGATTGATTAGAAGATTTAATTAATCCTTTTCAATAAAAAACGCAGGGGCAGAATAGGGACAATGGACCTTGGGCCGCGGCCCTGACATTGCGCGGACTAATGAATGTTATCTTTTTTATATTTGTCTTGACTGCCTTTGTCTCAGCAGGGTGGCGTCAGCTCAACTGGCCTTCCGATGCAGGCAGCCCGTCTCCAATGGAGGCCCTGACAAAGGCCATAATGGATTCCGCTTCCGGTTCTGTTGAGTTGGCCCTTGGCCTTGTGGGAATGATGACCCTGTTTCTGGGTCTGATGAAGGTCGCTGAGGCAGGCGGTATGCTTACAGTGCTTGCCCGTCTTATCAGGCCCTTGATGGTCAGACTTTTTCCGGAAATCCCGGCAGAGCATCCTGCCATGGGGAGCATGATCCTCAATATCTCGGCAAATGTCATGGGACTGGGAAACGCGGCCACCCCCTTTGGCATCCGGGCGATGCAGGAACTTGACAAGCTGAATTCAAAGCCTGGCACGGCCACCGACGCCATGGTCCTGTTCATTGCAATCAATACCTCTAATGTTACCCTTTTGCCCACAGGTGTTATCGCCCTTAGGGCCGCGGCAGGCTCAATTGACCCTGCTGTGATACTTCCCACAACCCTGTTTGCCACTACCTGCTCTACTGCAGTCGCCATAATCGCAGCAAAACTCTTTGCAAGGCACTTCAAAAAAAACCGTTCCGCCGA
>DIKH01000419.1:2295-3831 GCA_002424495.1 Desulfobacteraceae bacterium UBA5623 | reverse complement strand
GGCTATCCTGTGTGGGTAAGCTGTATAGTGCTCGGCCTGCTGATATCTTTTGTCCCATTCACCATCTTTTACGGCAAGGCCATCTCACCATGGATCATCCCTGCTCTGATGCTGGGCTTTCTTTTTTTCGGGGTTATCAGAAGAGTGCGGGTTTATGAGGTCTTTGTGGAAGGCGCAAAAGAGGGGTTCCAGGTAGCGATCAGGATAATACCTTTTCTTGTGGCCATTCTTGTCGCGGTTGGAATGCTCCGCGCAAGCGGGGCAATGGATGCTGTCGTGGGCACACTCGGGGCATACACTCAAGAGATAGGTCTTCCTGCCGAGGCCCTGACCATGGCCCTGATCAGGTCCCTGTCGGGTTCAGGGGCATATGGGGTTCTGGCATCGGTTATAAACAACCCTGCTATCGGACCTGACAGCTATACAGGATATCTGGTTTCTACAATTCAGGGTTCAACAGAGACTACCTTTTATGTTTTGGCAGTCTATTTCGGTGCTGTCCAGATCCGTCGTATGCGCCACGCAATGGCAACAGCCCTGATTGCAGATCTGGCCGGAATCATGGCCAGTGTATTAATATGTTCGATCCTTTTCACCTAGCCCTGCTTTTTACCTATAAATATGCTATTCATAATATTCAACCGGGTATCCCTAAGGATGAATCCCTCGCATAAGATTTGAAAGAAAAATGGAAAATACCAATAAGCATGCCTATAGTAATGCTTGCACTTTTACCGCTTGATTAGCAACAATTAAAAAAGGCCACCCCGCTTATATTGCGGGTGTGGCCTTTTTAAGATCACAGTCCTGCTGTTATTTTTTTACTTCCTCAAAGTCTGCATCTACTACGTCGTCATCTTTGCGAGGACCCGCGCCAGGCTCAGGCCCTGTTGCACCGCCTGCCTGTTGCTGCTGGCTTGCCTGCTGATACATAATCTCCGCCAGTTTGTGCGCGGCCTTTGTCAGCTCCTCGGTAAGCCTCTTTATTTCGTCCTTGTCATCACCCTCCATGGCCTTTTTAAGCCTTTCAATCGCACTGTTGATATCTGCTGTTGCGGCCTGATCCAGCTTGTCTCCTGCCTCTTTTATGGATTTTTCTGTGGAGTATATAAGGGAGTCGGCCATATTGCGGGCATCAATCAGCTCGCGCTTCTTCTTGTCTTCTTCTGCGTGCAGCTCAGCATCTTTTATGAGCTTTTTGATCTCCTCTTCGCTCAGGCCGCTTGAGGCGGTGATCTCGATAGACTGCTCTTTTCCCGTACCCATATCCTTGGCAGAGACATGGACTATGCCGTTGGCGTCAATATCAAATGTAACCTCGATCTGGGGGACTCCCCGTGGCGCAGGAGGAATTCCAACCAATTGGAAACGGCCCAGTGTCTTATTATACGCCGCCATCTCCCGTTCTCCCTGCAGGACATGGATCTCAACCGCAGGTTGACTGTCGGCGGCAGTGGAAAAGATCTGGCTTTTTTTGGTGGGGATGGTGGTGTTCTTTTCAATCAGCTTGGTAAACACGCCCCCAAGTGTCTCAAT
>DIKH01000419.1:0-2253 GCA_002424495.1 Desulfobacteraceae bacterium UBA5623 | reverse complement strand
ATGGCGGCTCCAATGGCAACCACTTCGTCCGGATTCACACCCTTGCTCGGTTCCTTGCCGAAGATTTTTTGTACCATTTCCTGGACCTTTGGCATGCGTGTCATACCGCCAACAAGGATTACCTCATCAATCTCACTGATCTTTAGGCCGGAGTCCCTGATAGCCATGTTGCACGGTCCAACAACCTTTTCAATAAGGTCGTCCACCAGTGCCTCCATCTTGGCGCGGGTAAGCTTGATATTCAAATGCTTTGGTCCGCCGGCATCAGCTGTGATAAAGGGGAGGTTAATGTCTGTCTCCATAGATCCTGACAATTCTATCTTGGCCTTTTCAGCAGCCTCTTTCAGGCGCTGGAGGGCCATTTTATCCTTGCGCAGATCAATCCCTTGGTCCTTCATAAATTCAGTGCCAAGGAATTCAACAATCCTCAGATCAAAATCATCGCCGCCCAAGTGCGTATCGCCGTTGGTTGATTTTACCTCAAAAACACCCTCGCCTATCTCCAGGATAGATATATCAAATGTGCCTCCACCCAGGTCAAAAACCGCAATTTTGCGGTCGCCCTTTTTGTCCACGCCATATGCAAGGGATGCGGCAGTGGGCTCATTGATTATCCTTTCCACCTTTAAACCGGCAATGCGGCCTGCGTCTTTGGTGGCCTGCCTCTGGCTGTCATTAAAATACGCCGGAACAGTGATGACGGCCTCTGTAACCTTCTCTCCGAGGTAGGCCTCGGCGGTCTCTTTCATCTTTTGAAGTATATATGCGGATATCTCAGCAGGGGTTGACTCTTTGCCTCGGACCATAACACTGGCGTCTCCATTGGCGGCCTTCATGATCTTGTAAGGAAGGACCTTGATGTCTCTCTGGACCTCTCCCGAATCGAATTTTCTGCCGATGAGTCTTTTGACGCTGAAGACAGTGTTTTCAGGATTGGTTACAGCCTGTCTTTTTGCGGTCTGACCCACAAGTTTTTCACCGCTTTCAGTAAAGGCTACCATGGAAGGGGTTGTTCTGGTTCCCTCTGCATTGGCGATTACAATAGGGTCTCCGCCTTCCATTACAGCGACACATGAGTTGGTCGTACCGAGGTCAATGCCGATTATTTTTCCCATTTTTTACCTCCTAAACTCAACACGTCTCTAAGTTATTTGAATTTTTTATTTATCTACAGTCAAATTCCAGTTTCAAGATCTCAGGAATTGTTCTTGCTTACCACGACCATTGAGGGTCGGATTAGTCTGTCGTTAAGGGTATAACCCTTCTGCAGTTCCTGAATGACCGTCCCGGATTCTGAATCTTTGTCTTCCTTCTCAAACAGAGCCTCATGGAAATTAGGATCAAAAGGCTTTCCGCCTGCCTCAACCTGTTTTACGCCCGCTTTCTCCAGTATGTCCGACAGGCCCTTTAGGGTCAGTTCCACTCCTTCTCTGAGCGCATCAACTGAGTTTGCCTCCATTGATGCGGAGATGGCCTTTTCCATGTTATCCACTACGGTGAGCAATTGTTTTATAAGGGATTCATTTGCATATTTTATTAGTTCAGTTTTGTCTTTTTGGAATCTCTTTTTAATATTTTCAATTTCCGCCAGAGAACGGACATAAAGGTCATAATTCTGATCTGCGGTCTTTTGAATTTCCCTGACCTTCTCGATCAATTCCGGCTGCGTCATATCTTCAAGAGGGACTTCCTTTTTCTCCTGGTCTTCCAAATTTTCTTCTTTATGGGTTTCTTCAACAGGTTCTACCTGGGAATTTTTTGCTTTCATATCTTCTTTTTTCTCTTGGTCTTTTACCTTGATATGAACCACATGCTACTCCTATGTCAGCGATTTCATTTTTGCTTTTTTGTTCGGCAAAACTTTAAGCATCTGAAAAAGCTTTGTCAAGGCAGGTTGAGGAAGGTTTTATAAGACATGCAGGCATTGAGATGGTGCGGGACGGGTCACCTTTTCCTTGGCCCGGATCTGATGATTCGCCGTAAGTCTTCGGCCAGCGTGGGAGCATAGTCCCTGGTCAGACGCCTGGTGTGTTCGTCGTTGGTCCCGGAGGGTTTAATGAACAGGCCGTCTGTCCCGGCCCTGAACATAGCCACTGCATCATTTATAAGGGCTTTTCTTGTATAGAAGACAGCAGGGGTGTCCGGATAATAGATCCGGACCTGTCTCAGATTGAAAAGTCCATACTTGTTGTTTTGACCGATTCCGGCGCACGCCTCCTCAAACAGTGAGCGCCAGCAGGAGACAATGGAAAA
>DIKH01000414.1:3075-29088 GCA_002424495.1 Desulfobacteraceae bacterium UBA5623 | reverse complement strand
CCAGTGGCTTATGCCTTCGAGTTATCCTTTTCCCTTATTGCGCCTACATGTGTCATGCGAAGGAGATTTCCATAATGGCTGATGAGGGCGGTATTGTTATACCAGCAGGAGCATCGGCCTTCATCGACAATTCGTTTTCTCTCACGGTCAAAACGCTCGGAATTCCAGATCACACGAAAGTCATCTTCACGGACCGATCCGACGCGTGCATGTTGTTCAAGACAGGGAAATACGTTCCCCCAGGGGTCAATACGCACCATGAGCACCCCGGCATAGCAGCGATGCCGCGGAAAACCGCCATCTGTCCTGAGACTTTTTATCAACCTGACCATGTAACCGTCTGTCGCAAAGGGCGTCCCGGCTAATTGTTCGGCAAGGGCATCCGGATCAATGTGTAATTCTGTTTTTTCAAAGCCTGAATAATAGGACGTATCACATCTATGGACGGGCTGAAGCAAAACATCATCTACCAGGTCCCGCCACTTAAGATAAAAGGGGCGCAGTTCAGCCATATTGAAATTGGAAACTGTCATTCTGACACGGACAAATGGACGATATGGGGCAGGATATGCCATCAGCGTGCCGATTCCTTTTTCAATCAGCGAATAGGTGTTCGGCGCACCCCGGATGTTTTCATGACAGGGAGCGGTCGCCCCGTCAAGACTGACGGTTACACAGATTTTGCCGGCCTCACGTATCCGTCCGGCATACTTTTCAAGCAAGATGCCGTTGGTACATAAATTCACAGACATTCCGCATTTTACAAAACAGTCGATAATTGCAAAGATATCCTCTCTCAGTAAGGGTTCTCCTCCAGCGATGCTCACCTGATGAACCCCAAGGCCGCGGAAAGTTATTGCGAGATCTTGGTACTCAGTCAACGTCAGTTCCCCATCCCGGGAGTTTCGCCAGCGCTGGCACATCCGGCAGCGGCAGTTGCAGCGATAGGTCACGTCCAGTTCAGCCATAAAGGGTCCGGCTGCGGGCAGGCAGCCAAGGCTTGCCGCTATCACGTTCTTTCGTGATTGCCACATGGCCGAAATAAAGCCCTTTGACAGTATGAAACGGCGGTAACGCCAGAAGCTGTTGAAACGCATATTAATTTATCCTGATAGCCAGTTTCAAAACGTCCACTTTTGCCTAATCTCTGCGTCAGGCCCAGTCCCGATGCTATTGGTATGATACCGCATTTATAGTGAGATATTTAACCGTCCTTTATAGAATTTGTAGAATTGAACCCAGAATAAACGCGATAACATGAAATTTCAATAAGGAGAATTATTTATTTTGCACTAAGGCTTAATGCAGTTGAACTCATCATAAACATGGAACACTCTGAAACCAGAGGTCGAATCAAAATCCGGGCAGACAACCGGAAAACCGAATGCATGAAATAACGTCGCCTTTTCCACAAAATACAGGATCTACCCCATGTTGCTTCCGTTGCAATTGTGATATGCGGCAGACAAATCAAAAGATCAACCATGACAATGTCCAAACCCGGACAAAATAAAAGGCCTGGATCGGAGACCAAAGGACGTGCAATTGAAAACAGAGGACGCAAAATGGATAGCCACGGCCGAAAACCTATTGAAGCGCAACCCAAGGCCGGAAAACCATCGGACGGGGGATGGCCGGAGAAAAATAGGTGATCGGACAGATTCCGGTCTTCTATCTCGTCTGTCTGATTTTGGAGAAAAGGGAACATCATCTGAAATCGCCCTGTTTAAATCCATCAGGGATTAAAGGCACTGGAAGTTCAAAATCTACTCTTTTGATACAGGAGGGATATGGATAGTCCTGGTGGGAAAGGCGAATTTGATCCCTTCGGATTCAAATTTTTCGCAAATGGCGAGATTGATGGCCTGCTGGATGTCCATGTACCGGTTGTAGTCCGGATCGAGCACATAGTAAACTGTTTCAAAAATAAGCGAATAATCGCCGAAAGATCGGAAATGGGCTCGATCAAAGCGGGTCAACCCCTGAGTTACTATAATATTCTTGATCCAGACGGGAATTTCTCTGAGTTTATCAATCGGGGTCTGATATAAGACACCGATGGTAAACACCACTCTCCGCTCGCTCATACGCTTGTAGTTTCGTATCCGGCTTTTTAAAAGATCGTTATTAGAGAAGACAAGCTGCTCGCCGGACAGGCTTCGAATCCGCGTTGTTTTAAGTCCGATATGTTCGATGGTTCCCATGTAGTCGTCCACGATGATGAAATCGCCTATGACAAAAGGCCTGTCGAACATGATGGAAAAGGAAGCAAAGAGATCGGACAGGATGTTTTGAACAGCCAGGGCCACCGCCACGCCGCCTATACCGAGACTCGCCACAAGTGTCGTTATCTTCACTCCCGGGATATTGTCCAGAAGGAGGAGAATCGCGACGATCAGAATCAGCAGCTTCACCGCAAAGCTGATGGCGCGTAATGACGATATTCGAGCAGAGTCGGTCGGCAAGGCCTTTTCCCGGTAACGATCGGCAGCCAAATCAACGAGGGCAAGCGCCCATACGGTCGTCTGGACTATCATGGCGGCTACCGCCATGGCTGACAACCAGGGGAGTACCCTCCGGGAAACATGAAGGGTGCGAAAGCCTATGGCGCAGAAAATAATCAGAAACAAGGGCAGATAAGTTTTTCCCAGAAGCGTGATCAGCATTCCGGTCACATCTCTCCTCTTTTCTCCGTCAAGTTTTGAGACATAGCGTCCTGTTATCTTTCGGGCCAACACAAGGAGTGAAAAACCAAAGAGCGTGATCAGTAAAGCCGCCCCCCAGTCTGAGAGACTGTTTCCCAGTATCTTGTACGACAGCATGTGATTCAGATTCATGTGCGATTCCTTTCGCGTGCAACAGCCTATTATACGTGGCTGTCATATCCTGATCATACAGACCTCACATTTGTAAGAAGGGCCGCCGGAAAAGATGACAAAAGGCTGGACATGGGCAAAAGGCCGCCCCCTGTCGCTACTTCCTCAGTAAAGATGTTTTGCCAGCTATCCGGGGCATCGGCCGGTAATTCAACCGCGGTATTTTTCCAGACAGTCCCAAGGGGATAGCACTTTTCCGCGATCAGGCTTGTCACAAAACGGGGGACCACGGTGAGGCTCCATTTTTTTTCATGACAGCGGCCAAAGGCCATGACGTGCCGTTCAAACTCTCCCACTGTTTTTAACCCGATATAGTCTCCCTTCTGGAACAGCTCCTGGTTGGCCTTACGAAAATTTAAGGCCGCCATGATGAGAAAAAGTTTCAGACCGCTCTCAAAAGGGGATTTCAGCAAGCCGTCTATTATTTTTGCCCTGTTTCCTGAGCTCTTTAACAGGGAAAGCATTTTTTTTCGGATATCGAAATCAACAGGACGCCGATTATCCGGGTCCACCAGGTGAAAATCCCACAGTTCCGTGCCCTGATAGAAATCGGGGACACCGGGAGCAGTTATCTTCACGAGACATTGCGAAAGGGCATTAAAGAGGCCATACCACGCCACGCGGCCGCGGAACGCTAAGAAATCAGGAAAAAAGGCATTCTCTTCCGAAGGGTGTAATATACCGCTCAGATACGACAGGATTGCTTCTTCGTAGTCTACGTTGGGGGAAAGCCAGGAGGTGTAAGTCTTCGCTTCACGCTCGGCTTTGATCAGATAGTCGCGTATGCGTTCATCAACAGGCGGTCCTTCATCCCGCCCGAAGGGCCAGACACCAATCATGGTCTGGTAGAGGAAGTATTCTCTATCTTTATCCGGGACCCTCTTCGAACCGATGTAGACAGCGTGCTTGTCGTTTTGCCGGTGCCATCTGTTTACGGTAAGCGCCCACTCACCCGGCATTTCGGAAAGGATATTGAGGCGCGCCCGGCTGTCCTCTCCCCGCTTGGCGTCATGTGTAGAGGTGGCGTTCAGGGAGTGAGGCCACTTCAGTGCCCGACTTCGGATAAATCGGCCAAATTCGTCACGGCTTACCCCAAAGCGTCCAGGGTCGCCTCCGACTTCATTCAGCGACAGGAGACGGCTATAGCGGTACAGGGCCGTGTCTTCAAACGCCTTGGCCATGAGCGTGGCGGAAAGCTGGTGAAATTTGAAGATGATCTCGTTCCGGTCTTTTGAAAAGGGGCCGGCGCCGTTATCGTAAGAGAGAATCCCGGATAGAAAAATCAATTCGGCTGTAAGCTCAGGACGGTACGATAGTGCCTCTTCGATCGCCTCCGGGATATGGGAATCCTTCGTCCCCTTTCCTGAGACAGGGTCAAGATAAGATCGATATACCGGAAAACGGGCCAGAGTTTCCATTAGTGCCTCCCGCAAGTGCGGCAGGGGGCTTTCGGCTGAAGAGGAGGCTTTGATCGAGATAGTACTGATCTTTTCAACAAGACCGTCAACTTCGCCGCCGAAAAGATCATCCATGATCTGTTGTTTTGCCTGATACAATATTTGGTTTAATGGAACCCTGATATCGGTGAAATCGGCATGGGCAGAGGTCAGGCCCGCTTCTCCGGTCGGGTCAACAAAGAGACCGTTCACCATGAAGGCAAAATCATATCCGGTCGTCCCCTGGACCGGCCAGGTTTCAGGCAATGTTTCGTCAGGCCCAAGTATTTTTTCGACCACCAGATATCTGTCGCCGATCATCCTGTGAAGCCGGTCAAGATAGACCGCGGGCTGGGCAAGTCCATCGATATGATCGACGCGCACCCCGGTAATGATCCCTTTCTTTATCAGGCCTGAGAGGAGACGGTGGGTGTGTTTGAATACGGACTGATTTTCCTGACGAAGGGCGATGAGACCGTTAATATCGAAAAAGCGGCGGTAATTGATGACCTTGCCGGCCGCGCGGAAGAACAAAAGCCGAAACATCTGCCGGTCCAGCAACCGGTCCAGCCGCTGGAATCCGTCCGGGTCTCCGGAAGCGCCGCTGTGAAGGGCCAGGATATCCGCCATCCCCTCCCGGATCTTTTCGCTTCGGCAATATAACCTCCAAAGCGATTTCTTCAGGCGAAGCCCACCCCTGCGGGAGCGACTCCAGCAAATTGCTGAATGGTGGTTTTCAAAGGCGTTCAGGATTTCACAAAGAGAGGCATAAACAGAATCGGTGGGTTTCAATTTTTGAATCCGGTTGAGGACAAGCCTTAATAAATCGCCGTAGGCCGCAAGGTGTAAAGGAAGCGTAATGTTATAATATTTAATCATGAAGCCCTCGACGCCGTAAGATAAATTGATTTCTCCGTTTGCGAGGCACTCTTCATAGGGCTTTCCCAAAAAGGGGGCCGACAGCTTTCCCTTTAAGAAGTTGCGGGGATGGTTCCAATCAATATCGAAGAAGGAGCGGCAGGGAGAGTACACCCCCCTCTCCAGCACGTCCATCAACATCCTGTTTGCAAACGCATAGGCCATATGATTGGGCACGATATCCTGAACCCACCCCATCTCCTTTTCGCTTAACCGGCGGGCCAATTCCCGGAAATCGGACCAGTGACCTAGTTCCGGGTTCAGATGATTGGGATTGACGATATCGTAGCCGTGCATACTACCCTTTACAGCCTCAAAGACCGGAGATGCGTAAACATCCGAGATGCCGAGCCGGTCAAGATAATCGACCAATGCGGCGGCAGATAGAAAACCGAAGGACCTGCCAAACTGGAGACGATAAGTAGCGGTGGGAATTTTCATTGGCTCATTCGACAACTACCCTAAGTTTTTCTCCTAGAAACCTGAATCCGGCCAGAAAGTCACCCGCCGATGGATCCCCTTCCTCGAATCTCAGTTTATACTCGTGATAGAAACGCTGAGTAAGATCGTAGTATAAATTCTGGGCCGTCCGCAGGTTGACCTCAAAGGGCACCTTAGAGACCAGTTCCACCGCAATGACCCATTGTCTGAGAAGATCCGTATCATACGGGGTCTTTGAGAATGCCTCCGCCGTGGCATTAATATGCGCTCTTAGGGCATACTCAAGGGTATCGGCGTCGAGCTTCAGCCCGGCAAGCGCGGCCCCTTCCAGGAGATTTTCGATAGCCTGGGAATCGAGGGTCTCGCTTTTGAGAAGGCGGCGCAAATCGTGATTGATAACCAGTTCTCCGGCAGCCTGAAAAATCGCGGGAACAGGAGTCCCTGACTCCTTGAGAAATCGCACCAAGGGAACATGGATATCATAAACATGGCGATAAACGGCAATGGAATCAATAAAGGCTGTCTCCAAAAGGATATCGAGCAGCTTGCGCTGTTCGTCACGGAACAAAGATGCCAGCGAAAAAAGGGGCTTGGGGAAATACTTGTCGATCAGCCTGAATGCCTCAGGAAAATCAGCCTTTTCAAAAGATTCGGACAGCTCCTTTACCATCCTCTTATACGTAGCTTTTCCCATACGAGAGGAAATTCCGCACGAAAGGTTATGATCGCCCAAGTGAACGACACCATAGCAAAACGTCTCAGCTGCACCGGTAATTTCCGACGACACTTTTGTCTCACCCGCGATGAACCGCGCCTTTCCGGCCTCGGCTGATTCATGCGCTGTGCGGTATGCGGTATAGCAATAGACCTGGGTCGGCTCCGAATATGGTTCGAACAGCCAGGTGATGGCGGAATGGGCCGCCACGTTCCTCAGATCGACCATGGACGGCCGGACAAACTTTTCATAGATCCGCCGGCCGTCACCATGACTGGAGATATTGCTTTTGGCCTCTTCAAGATACCCGAGGAAGCGCTCCTCGATATCGGTCTCCGCAGTCCGGGCAAGGAGTTGAATAGCCCGGCCCGCATACTGGATAACCTGCACGGTTTCGATGCCCGACAACTCATCGAAAAACCACCCGCAACTGGTATACATGAGGAGGCTGTGCCGCTGCATTTCAAGGAGTCTTACGAGTAGAAGAATGTCTTCGGAACGGATGGATCTACCCTGTTTATTCTGTTCGTCTATAAAGAGCTTCAGGGAATTTCCCGAGCGATTAAGCACGACTTTGATGTAATCGTTTCTCGCCTGCCAGGGGTCTTTGAAGAATTCTCCCGACTTTTGCTCGTAATGGGCCGCCATTTCATCCCTGATTTTGTCCAGGGCTTCGCGCAAAGGACCGCGCCATGCCTGGCGCCAGCCGGGAAACAGTCCGCTTCGACATCCGCAGTCGCCTCGCCAGCGCTCGATGCCGTGGGCGCAGCTCCAGGAGGTATTTTCCAAGATTTCAACCTCATGGGTCGGGGGATGCCTTTCGAGAAACTCGCCATAATTTGTAATCTGTGCCGAATGGTCGCGCATAATGGCATCGAGTGCATAGGAAAGCGCCATGTCGGCATATTTCTGATGGTGGCCATATGTCTCTCCATCGGTTGCGAGGTGAATCAACTGGGCCTTCCCGCTGGTTTCGTTAAAGCTGCTGATAATCCGTTTTGCAAACGCATCTCCATTTCCAAGTATCCCCTCGAAGGCTACCGCATGGGAAAGGTCACCATGGTAGAAGAAGATAGCGATAGAAAGGCCGGAGGGGAGCCGCTGGAGGTAAGGCATCGTGGTATCGAGACCGGAAGGAGGAAGCGGCTGGAATGTCGATTCGCCTGGAGCCCGTATGCGGCTTGCCTGGTGAGGGGCAAGGATCGTGAAGCGTATCCCGAGGGAGGCGAGAACATCGAGCGTCGCAAGATCTACGGCACACTCCGGAAGCCACATCCCCTCGGGCGAGCGGCCGAAGCGATACTCAAAATCACGGATCCCCCAAAACACTTGTGTGTATTTATCCCTGGGGTTTGAAAGGGGGAGGATCGTATGGTTGTAAGCCTGCGAAATGGCCGACCCGTGGCCTGAAAACCGCTCACGGCTCTCCTCATCGGCCGCCAGGATCGCTCGATAGATGCCGGGTGCCTCCTTTTCCATCCAGGCAAGGAGGGTGGGCCCGACATTGAAGCTCATGTTGGCGTAGTTGTTGACGATCTGCCTTATGCGGCCCTGATCGTCCAGGATACGAGAAAAGGCATTGGCCGCGTAACATTCCTCGGTAATGCGGGCATTCCAGTCGTGATAGGGATAGGCGGAATCCTGAATTTCGATGACTTCAAGCCACGCATTTTCCCTTGGCGGCTGATAGAAATGGCTATGAATGCAAATATAGCGGTCAGGCATAGATAGTGAAAAGTTAAAGGTTAAAAGTTAACGATCAGGCCTCGTATGCCGGCGGATCTCGGCGGATCTCGGTGTCACTTTTTCTTCTTATAAGCAGCAGAGCCGACCATGGCGAAAGGGAGAGCTCAATGGGAGATCCGTTGAACGAAAGTATATCAGGGCCGCCACCCTCCCCTTGCCAGGCCGTATCGCCGGAATCAAATCTTCTGCGCCATTCTCCGGCTGTCAGATTCACGGGGAGGCCTGCCCGGAAATCCGAGAAGTGAAAAAAGAGGGCAGCCTCATCCACTTCTCCCCATCGAGTGAGAAAGAGAACATCCTTTTCCGGAATGGACCTGACATCCATGCGATGGCGGCTTGGTCCGAACAGGGCGTCAACCGTTTGTCGAATAAGGGTGAGTTCCTTGTAGTATTCGACCATGAGTCGATGACGGCCCTCTTTACAAAGACGATGGTCGAGTTTTGATGCCTTAAACGAAGAAACAGCCTGCGGATCGGGCGGTTCAACCTCCCAGTCGAACGCGCTGAATTCCCGCTTTCGGCCTTCCCGAACGGAATTAATAAGCCCGTCATCCGAGTGGCTGATAAAATAAAGGAACGGAGCGGTCTCGCCATATTCCTCTCCCATGAATAGCAAGGGAACATAGGGCGAAAGAAGTACAAGGGCAGCAGCTAACTTTAATTTTTCAAACGACAGAATGTGACAGAGCCTTTCTCCGTTGGCGCGGTTCCCGACCTGATCGTGATTCTGGGAAAAGACAACGAACCGCTCTGCCGGGATCGTTCCGCTCCTGTTACCGTGTCGACGGCCGCGGTAGAGGGAATACTCCCCCTGGTAGACAAAACCGCTTTGAAACGCGCGCCTCATGTGGTCAAGCCCTCCAAAATCGCTGTAATAACCGCCCTTCTCTCCGGTCAATAGGGCATGCAGGGCATGGTGAAAGTCATCGTTCCACTGGGCGTCGAGGCCATATCCGCCTGATTCCTCGGGCCGTATGACCCGGGTGTCGTTAAGGCCGCTTTCGGCGATGAGGTGAACGGCGCGACCCTGTTTCTTGGCTGCATCGTGAACCGCTTCCGATAGTTCGGACAGAAATGGCCGGGCCGAGAAATCGGGCATGGCATGAACTGCGTCGATCCTCAGTCCGTCCAGATGACATTCCCCGACCCAGAATAAGGCGTCCTCAATAAAAAAGCGGCGTACCGGGTCGCTGTGGGGCCCGTCGAAATTGACCGCCGCACCCCAGAAGGTCTTATAGGAATCAGTGAAGTAGGGGCCGTAGTCTTTCATGCAGTTTCCCTCGGGCCCCAAATGATTGTAGACCACATCCAGTATCACCGCGATGCCGCTCAGGTGACAGGCGTTAACAAGCCGCTTTAGACCGATGAGTCCACCGTAAGACTGCTGGACAGCAAAGGGAAATACTCCGTCATACCCCCAGTTTCGGACACCCGGAAACTGCGCAACCGGCATGAGTTCGATAGCGGTTATGCCAAGGTCATTGAACCGTTGGAGGTGTTCGATGACTGCTTCAAGTGTTCCGGAGGCGGTAAAGGTCCCCACGTGCAACTCATAGAGGATCATCCGGGATAGCGGAACGCCCGCCCAGTCTTTATCTTCCCAATCAAATCGGGATGATACCACCTCGGACGGCCCATGGACCCCTTCGGGCTGGCGTCGCGAGGCCGGGTCAGGCCGATCCAGGACCGCTTGCGAGTCCCGGTCATGAAGCCGGTAGACATAGCGGGTGCCTGGTGTCGCTTCTTCCGAAACGGTTTGAAAATAGCCCGAAGCCATGGGTGACATCGCTATGATTTTCTCCTTGGGTGAAAGGAGGCAGAGATCCACTTGGTCTGCCCTGGGCGCCCATACCGTAAACCGGCAGCCGATTTTTCCAACATACCTCGCACCCAGTGTCAAGACAGGCGAAGCGTTTCCGGCAAATTCTTTAATTGGTTCAGAGGATGAAACCATATCTTGCCTCTTCGGCGGCCGGCAGCCCGCAGTCGACCGACGGCTACCATTTTATTCCTTTTATACCTCTTTCTTTTTGCTTCTAATCCCTCAGGCTCCAAACTCAGTTCAGTGTGATTCGATCCCGGCCTCCGGATTGAAGGGCCAATATCACGGAGAGGTAGTCGCGCAGGTGACGGGTCAGCAGGTAATTTTCCAGGATAAACGCCCTTGCCCGTTCCCCCATTTCGTGCAAGCGATCCTTGTGGGTAAGAAGGTAGCGAATCCGCAGGGCCGCGCCTTCGGGCGTATTGACCAGAAAACCTGTGAAATGGTTGACCACCTGGATCCTGATTCCTCCCACATCACCTCCGATAACCGGTTTGCCTTTCCACATGGCTTCGGCCACGGTCAGACCGAACCCTTCCTTAAGCGATTTCTGGAGGACGATGTCCGCCATACGCTGTAGTGCGTTGATGGTTCGAGGAGCATCGGGTGGGAGCAGGAGGATATGGATATCCGGATCTTCCTCAGCCGCTTTTTGCACTGCTGACAGAACCTCTTCTCCTTCCGGATCATCCGTGGCGGTCCCGCCGGCCAGGATCAACTGGAGCGGCGGCCCGAAGCCCTTGGCAAGACGGTAAGCATTGATTACACCGACCGGGTCCTTGAACCAGTCGAAACGCGAGATCTGGCAGATGACCGGCCGCCTAATGTCAATTCCGTAATTTGCGGTCGCCTTTTCGATTTCATTGGCGGTCAGATCGATGTTTTTTTCGCTTAAGGGATCGATGCTGGGGGGGATGATGTAGAGGGGGTGGCGCATCGGTTGGGCAAATCTCGGCAGCGAATAAATACTTGCATCAAAGGCTTCGACGAACCGCTGCAAATAGCGCCATACCGGCCGGTACGGATGGCTTGCGTCGATGTGACACCGCCATATCCATTTCCCCTTCCGTTGGGGGCAAAGAGAAAGGAGCGGCGCGGGCTGAGGGTCGTGGATGAAGACGATATCGGCATGGGTTAATGTGTCCTCCAGACGTTCAAAGTTTCTGGCATTGGTCTCTTCATAGACGCGAAGGAGGGCCGGATGGATGTCTTCCCGGTTTCCCTGGAGTGCATTGTGCATCTTTTTGGTGCACTGATAGAACGAAGACTCGCCCGCAACCACTTCCCAGCTTACCTCGAGGCCGAGCTCTCTTTTAAGGGGGGTAAGCCAGTGCAGGATCTCGGCCACACCGCCCCCCTGACGGGTTGAATTTACGTGCACCACACGCAGACCCTTCAATGGCTTAGCGAGCCTATGCAGTTGATCAACGACCGCCTCCCCTACGACCGCAACATATTGTTCAAGCTGGTTACCCATGGGATACATCCTCTTTTAAATGGCGGGCAAAGACCGTCGCCAACTGTTCGCGAATCTCAAGGAGGCTTTTGAAATACGGGTCAATCTCTGATAATTCCCCGGCCAGGGTAGTATAAGGATCACCCCAGCCCCAAAGCCATTCAGTAAAGTCGTTTTTTCCGGAATCAGTACGCCGCCGGGCGTCGATAAAGTGGTAAAAGACACTCCCCAATGCCATGTCTCGGATATAGGCTCCCATCGTCTCGGGGCTCTCCAGACGCACCTGGGTATCAAACACGATGATTTGCGAACGCATGAAAAAAAAGGGGCTGTCCGACTCAATATGCTGATCGAAACCGGGTTCATCCATGCGGTCCTCGATGATTTCGATCAGTTTATGCCGCAATTGATCCATCGTGCTGAAGACACCGGGATTCAAGATGGCCAGCCGTTCAGCCAGGCGGCGATCGTGAAGCTGATGGTATACCCAGGAAGCAAAGTCGTTCTGATATTCGGGATCTATGAAAGCAGGCCGGAGAAGGCAGTCCCAGAAATGAAAGTACATGATCCCCGGATCATCCATCCGCCGGATTCTATCGGTCATCTCCCTGATGTTCACAGCCTTCTCACCGGTGGCCATGACAATCAATGCACAATCGGTCACTAAAAAAGGGTTCATCGGAATACTCCAAATCCCGGGTCATTAACGCAACCAATCGAGACATTAAAAGAAAGCCAACAATACCGTGAAAAACGGGAAGGTCGCGCCGCTTGATAAACAACATTATAATTTCGGTTCAAACTGGTAAATAAGGTTTTATTTGTATTTTTGGTCCAAATACATAGTAGATCGATGAGGGCAAAGGGCACAATCTGTCAAATCTCCCGATCTCATTGCTGTTTTGGTATAAAACTTTTTGTGTACTTATCTCCGGCGTGTTTTGAGATTGTCTTTGACGTTAAATTCATAGTGAGTTATTTTTTAAACTTATTGATGAAAAAAGATATGCGCCAATTCAAAACAGACCCCCACACCAGGTAAGGCCTTTTTTCGGACAGCCAAGATGTTAAGGAGAAAAAATGACGGATTATTCCGGCTCAGATTATTCTTGTTTGTGTGATTAACAATACAAAAGCTACGGAAGGAGACTCAATCATGATCTTGACGTCACCGACGGCAAGCCGAAAGTTCATAATAACCGTTATTCTCATTTTTATGACATTCGTCCTTGACGCCTTTAAATGTTCAACCATGGCAGAAACAGCCAGGAAACAGGCCGAAACAGAATGCAATATCCATAAGACCTCCTGCACACAAACCTTGATGGGATGTGCGGTTACCCTGGATATCGAGCCAAAGCCGGTTAAAGCGATGACGGATCTGACCTTCACGGTAGTCCTTTCGGGAAAAAGGCCTTTAACAAACCCTACCCTCGACCTTGAGATGCCAGGAATGAAGATGGGGCCAAACCAGATAGATCTTAAATCGGTTGGGTCTGACACTTACGAGGGAAAAGGAATAATCGTCAGGTGCCCGAGCGGCCGCAGGACGTGGAAAGCCATTATAACAATTCCTGATATCGGCGCAGCGGAGTTCATTTTTGATGTCATCTATTGATAACTTATATTGCGTTTTTCTATCAACAGGATTTCTGGTAGGCTTCGGACATTGCATTGGAATGTGCGGACCCATTGTAGTATCTCTGTCCCTGGGCTTGAGAGAAAAGGGATGGGTTCTCCCTCATCTCCTCTATAACAGCGGCAGGATCACTACTTATGCCGTTTTTGGCGGAATAATGGGGGGAACAGGATCATTTACCATAATAGTCTCCAATATCGCCGCGATTCAAAAAGGCATTATGATCGCTGCCGGGGTCATGATCATCATTATGAGTCTTGTCATGAGCGGCATCATCCCCTACGCGCGTATATTCGGCGACTATTATAACCCCGGCAGCCTTATTACCAAAGGGTTCCGGAAATTGTCCCGATCAGGCTCCATTCCAGCCTTTTTTCCCTTGGGATTGATTCTTGGCCTGCTTCCGTGCGGTCCTGTTTACACTGCCCTGGTTTCAGTTGCAAGGACAGGGATGGAAGTCAAAAGACCGCTAGACGGCTTTTATACGGGCGCAGGACTGATGTTGAGTTTCGGGCTCGGAACTTTACCCGCTTTGATCCTCATTGCAAAGCTAAGTGATCTAAGGTGGCTGAAATTTCGTGGAATAGCATACAAAGCCGGATCAGTAGTCATGCTTATAACGGGAGTATTTTTTCTTATAAAGGGGATCCGGTATTAAGTTCTATGCCTTACCAGTAACAGGGTATTTCCGATCACAGTCAGGCTGCTCATGAGCATGGCGCATACGGCAATCAGGGGTGTCAGCAGACCTGTCATGGCGACCGGGACACAAATGATATTGTAGACAAACGAAAATACCAGATTTTGAGATATCTTGCTTTTTGTCCTTGCAGCAAGACGCAAAAAATTCGAAATCTGTGCAGGGTCGCCCCGCATCAGCGTAATATCAGCCGCTTCTTTTCCCAGGTTGCTCCCGGAATAAATCGCAAAGGACAGGTCTGCCCGGGCAAGCGCCGGGGCATCATTTACACCATCTCCTGCCATACACACTACGAGGCCTTGCTTTTGCATATTCTCAATGAAAAGGGCCTTGTCCTGCGGCATTTTTCCGCCATGGAATTCATGAACCCCGATTCTTTCCCCGACAATTCTGGTAGTTGTTTCTCCATCTCCGGAAACAAGGACAATATGATGGCCCGAGGAGCGGAGCTTTTTTATGGCTGAAATGGCGCTTTGCCGGACCTTGTCTCCAAAAAACAGAACTCCGCAGAGTCTTCCGGCAAAAGACATAAAGACCATGGAACAGGCCGGATCAAATTGAGATCCGTAATGGTGCGCTTCAGGTATTGATGCCTTTATTTCAGTGTTAAGAAATTCTTTCGCGCCGATCTTGATCCGGTCCTTCCCGACCCATCCGGCGACGCCGTTTTCATAACATTTAATATCCCTGATTTCCAATAAGTCTAAACGCCTTTTTTTCGCCTGTCCTTTGATTTCCATGGCAATATAATGTTCCGAGTCTCTTTCCAGAGAGGCTGCCATGGAAAGGATATCGTCTTTTGTAAATGTTCCGAAAGACAATATGTCCTGTAATGACCAATTGCCCTGAGTCACCGTGCCGGTCTTATCAAAAACGAATGTATTCACTTTTCCTGCCCGGGTAAAAGCAGAAAAATTCCTCACCAGGATGCCTTTTCTCCCGGCCAAAGAAACGCCCGCCACCCGCGCCATAGGGATGGCAATCCCCAGGGCGCAGGGACATGCAATAACCAGAACGGTGATTGATCTGATCATGGAATCTTCCGCAGACAACCCCAGGAGCATGGATATTATACATGTTACAAACGCAAGTGTTACAATGAGAGGCACAAACCATCTGAGTATAAGATCCGTGCTCCCTTCAACAGGCGTTTTTTGGTCAAGGGTCTTTTCCATGATCCGAATCATCTGACCCAGGATAGCATCTCCTCTCACCGCCTCTGCATGAACGCGGAACATGCCTTTCATCACCTTTGTTCCACTCTTTAAGCGGTCCCCCTGCCTTTTTGTGACCGGCAGGGCCTCCCCTGTCAGAGACGATTCGTCCACAGTCCCCTTTCCGGTTGCGATGAGCCCATCGGCCGGAATAATCTCACCTTCTTCAACAAGGAAAAAGTCATTTCTCTCAAGCTGATCAATATGCACATACCGCCCTTCCGGGAATGATGGGGTACAGAGCCTTACCTTTTTAGGCATCAAAAAGAAGAACCTCTCAAGATCTTCCTGCACCTTGTTTTTTGCCTTTCGCTCAAGAAGCTTGCCCAGGAGTACAAGCGTTATAAGAACGACGGTAGTATCAAAATATTGATGAATGCTTCCTGTAAAAAAATTGTAGCAACTGTAAAGATAGGAACTCAATGCTCCCAGTGATATAAGCGTTTCCATGCTGTATGCGGCGTTGGTAATTCCGGACAGCGCTTTTTGGAGTATTTTAAATCCTCCGTAGAAGAGCACGCAAGTTGACATGATAAAAATCGGCCATGAAATCCTGATCACGGCATCATGTGAAAGATCAGTAAAAAAACCCGAATAAAGTGCAAAGGAGAGCATCATCACATTCATGGTAAGAAAAGATGAAATACCAAAGCGAATAAATTCCTTCCTGTTTTCCCCTGATTGAGCGCTGTCTCCGGGCAGATAGGCCCTGTAGCCCAGTCTGCCGATGGTGTCTATGATCTGAGCGGGAGAGGTGAGAATGGGATCATATTCACACCGGAACCTGTCCGTGGAAAAATTACATATCGGATCGATGACTCCCGGCTTTTTCTTTAAGGCCTCATCAATGACCCAGGCGCAGGCCGGACACCACATCCCGTCAATGGACAGGGTAAGGCCCAGGTTGACTTCACCGGCGCTCATTTGTTGATCTTTTGTTATCTCAGCATCATCAAAATCCGGGGCGGGCCGGGGGCCGGCAAGGCCCATTTCGGTCCTTTTTTCCAGGTCAGCCTCGGATTCCGGAATGATACCCATTTCCAGGCACTTTCTGAAAAGACCGGTTTCTTTGAATTTTTGCGGATCTATGGAGTCCGTAGCCTCAAGCAGCATCGAAAACACATATTGGCACCCCATACAGCAGAATGAATAAGATTTTCCGTGGAATTCCGTGCGGAGAGTTCCGTGGCGCAACGAAAGCCCGCAAAGGTCGCAGCCGGTTTTATTCGGTGTCTCTTTATGTCTAGGAGGCTGTCCGAGAATAGCAATTTTTTCCAAAATCGAGGAATGCCCGGAAAAATTACCGCAGGCATATGGTTGATATTCCGAGGATAATTTTTTCGGGCATGACGAAGAGTTTGGGAAAAAGGGCATTCTCGGACAGCCTCCTAGTTTCTTGGGCCAAGAGATTTGACAAAGGCAATAACTTTCCATCGGTCTTCAATCATGATGGTCGTATCCAAGGCCGGTTGCCGGCCGCCGGGGATGCCATAGCTGATGCTTTTGAAGAGTTTTCCTGCCGGTTGAGACTGGACCGCGGGGGCGCGTAAATCAGCGGGCAAGGGGCTGAAGCTCTGGCCGACCGTGCCGTTTCCGTCAAAATCAATGCCGTGACACTGGGCACAGAAGGTAAAATAGACCGTCCGCCCCCTTGCAACAGAAGCTACCGCCTTAAGGTCAACGGGCGGGATCAGATCTTCGGCCGTGGTAACCCGCAAAATAGGATCGCCTCCATTTATAGGCACAACACCTGCCTCCATAATCGGCATCGGCTCCTCTTGAGGTCTGAGGGCCGGGGTTTCATGCATCCGCCCGTAACGGAAGTTGTTGTCATAGAAAATCAAGGCTTCGTATGCAACAAGGCCCGCAACAAGAACGATAGCCGAAAAAATGAATATCTTTTTCATCTATCTTGCACCTTGCAGCGGCATTACACCCAAAGGACTGGCTTCCTGACACTGACGGGTCCGCACGTGCTGAGGACAGGGCTGGGGAGCGTACGGCTTATAGGAGGAATAAGGTGAACTCCCGGGAACGTCCGGGATCGGACGGTAATCCCAGTCGGGTTGGCCGAGATCGCCGATGAGCATGAATGCAAACCAGCCCTGAAACACTACGATTCCCACCATGACCAAAATCAGTGCCCAGGTTTTGAGCTGGGATTTTTGACCGATTCGTAAGTCCATCAGAATTTTACACCTCTCGTACCGATGAAAAAGATATACAGCAATCCCCAAACAATTGTTCCTGTAATCGTCAGAGAAAGGACCAGAGGAAAGGGCGCTTCCCTTCCCTCTATTCCGTCCGGAAATTTCTCTATAATTTTGGATTCCCGTTCCTGTGAGCGCCTCGTCTCAATGTAAGAGAATTTCAGTCCGGCAAAAAACAGCAGTATGAATAGGATCGCCGGAAAAAGGTAGAGAACAAGGTGTTGAATGCCGAGAAAGTCAAAAAATCTCATTGAATATCTCCTTTTGTCTTCCAGAGAGACTGCTGCGTGTTACGTGGCAGGCCATTATCGTGAGCGCAGCAGGCTCCACACTAACAATACGGCCGTGGCAGCAAGACCTGAGCATGCCAACACGAATATGAAAAAGGTCTCGATGCGGGCCAATTTTGAAAATCGAACAGGTTTTGCCTCCGGCTCAGGTTCCAGGGGCAAGAACCGGGCGCGTTCCTGGTCTTTGAATTGACCTTTATTCAGTGCCCATAAGAAGACTACGATGCTGATAATAAACCCTGCCGCCATATATGCAATGAAGTAAGGATAGTACATAATAACCGCTCAATCGTCGGCTGATTTTTGTTTCAAGTTGAAGCCGGGTTCCCAGGATGAATCAATGCCACGGGGTTCCTGATTGGCATCGCTTTGGTTGATGAAATAAACGGCCACATAATTGCCCACTTCCCAAATCTTCTGCGATTCCAGCTCGCGCTTGAAATAAGGCATGGCCGTGCCGGTGATGCCGTTCATGATCTGGTAGTAGAGTATGCCGCCCGATAGCTTTCTGCCTTTCAATAAAGTAAAATTTAACGGCGGCGGGTAGATCCACGGTTGCGCCGGGCCCATGCCGTCTCCTATGGGACCGTGGCAGCCGATGCAAAAGAACTGATATATTTTGTGACCGCGTTGCAGACTGGCCTCGGATGTCGGGTAAGGGTTGGGGATCTGATGCCATCCCTCGGGAATTTCCGACGCCAGCCAGCGGACGTTCTCAACAGGTCCGGCTTCAAAGGCCCGGACCGCATGCTGTTTAAAGAAGCGTTGGCGTTGCATCCGGTCATCCGCATTTTTCAGCCCCAGGCTCTGGATGTAACGCGTCAAGGTGGTCAGCCGCTCCATCCCCAGCCACTCAAAAGGCGGCATAATAGAGCTTGGCCGGGTATTTCGCGGATTCATAAAATGAGCGACGTGCCAATCGTCCGGGTGTTCGCCGCCTTCCTGGGAAAGATCTACTCCCGTGCGTTCTGAACCCAGGACTATGGGCTCATCGCCGAGGTAATCGCCGGCCTGAGCGATTCGCTCGGCGCCGTGGCCCCAGTCAAACGCGCGGATCGACTGGCTGTGACAATACACGCATCCGTTGGCAAGATATATTTTGCGTCCGGCCTCCTCCTCGGGTGAGCGGTTTCGAAATATTTCCGATGGCGCTGTTACGCGGTGGGTATATGGCCAGTAGATTACCACCAGGGTGATGGCTGTCAACAATGACAGTATCCCTACGATTATAACGGTTGGCGTCATCTTCATGATTTCGCTCCACGATTGAAGTACAGCGTTCGAATTACATTGTATAATCCGGTGTATGCGCCAATCACAATGAGTACCCCCAGCGAAGCTCTCAAAACATAATAAGGATGGATTTCCGGCAGAATCCGGTAGACAGTTTCACCGTTATACCAGGCATTGCCCTGGATCAAGCCGACAGTGGTGAGATCGATGGCAAAACCGGTGATGCCGATCAGCACCAGCCAGTACTGCATGTCAGCCAGGAACCGGCTGTGAAGCGGCCTGCCGGTCAGCTTCGGCAGGATGTAATAGAGTCCCCCCAGAGCCAATAGGCCGGCAAACCCCAGGACCCCGATGTGGGCGTGTCCGACGACCCAGTTGTTGAAGTGTGTAATGCGCTGGACATACGGAAGGGCCATCATGGAACCCTGGATATTGACGAAGAAATAATAGATCGTGCCGGTGAACACGAACTTGGCGCCGATGTCCGAATGAATTTCCCCCAGCTTCCCTTTGACGGTGTACCAGATATTAATCAGGAACACCATGACCGGGATGACCATGGCGACACTGTCCACCACGGATATGGTCTTCAGCCAGGTGGGTACCGGAACCTGCAACAAGTGGTGGGCGCCGATGTGGGTGTAGACCACGATCAAAGACCAGAATCCCAAAAGAGACAAGGTGTGGCTGTAAAGGGGGCTGCGCGTGGCGATTGGAAGAACGTAGTAAGCCAATCCAAGCGCAAGCGGGGTCAGCAGAAGTCCGAAAATATTGTGTCCGTAAAACCAAAGGATAATGGCATCCGGAATTCCCTGCAACGCACCGGTATCCGGTTTCCAGATCACGTTTCCCAGACAATAGGTGATCGATGTGAGGATGACGGCGGCGCAAACATACCAGATGGAGACATACAATATCGGTTCTTTACGCCTGCGTACGGTCATCAGAATATTGAAGACAGCCAGGACAAAACAGACGACCACCATGATATCGACAACCCACGGAAATTCGGCATACTCCCGTGCCTGGGTGTGTCCGGTGGAAATTGCGATCATGCCGTAGGCTATGGTGATATTCCAGAAGACTGCGTTGAACACACCCAGCCTCTGGCTGAAGAGCCGGGTTCGCAACAATCGCGGGACATAATAAAAGGCGGCAGCCAACAAGCCAGGGGTAACGAACCCGAACAGAACCGCATTGACATGCATCGGACGGATCCGTCCGAAATGGATGTATTCAATATTGGCCATGAAGTCCGGCGCGATCAGATAGCCGGCAGCGATCAGGCCGAAACTTGTTGCGGCGGCAAACCAGAAGGCGGATGTGAGCGTAAACGCCTCGGCCGTCCGGTTGCGGTTGGATAAGTTTTCAGGACCATGATTCGGCAAAATAAGCACTCCGTCTAATTGTGACAGGCCAGCCAGCAATCAACTATCGCATTCTTGCTGCGATGGCAATCGATACAAGCCTTCATGCGCCAGGGTTTCCGGGGCAGGCGCTGCAGATCGGCCACCTGTCCGTGACATTCCTCGCAGGCAACTTTGGTGTTAATGTGGCGCTGATGATTGAAAAACACATGTTCGGGCACAACATTAACCTTCACCCAGGGTGTGGGGGATTGAGTGTTGAAATACTGATGCTCCTTTTGAATCTCCGGGTGCTGTGAGATAATATACTCGTGACAATGCAGACATTTTTCTACCGGCGGGATTCCTGGAAAATTGGAATATGCCACATATGGGTGGCAGTACTGGCACTGAATCTGTTTCACGCCGACGTGAACATTATGGCTGAAAGGGATCGGTTGCTCCGGCCCGATGTCGGCCTGGGGCGGGGCATAAAACAAGATCAAAAATGCGCCCACAAGGACAATGACAAGAAAGATCAGAATAATTTCGTGTAGATTTTTCTTCAAACGATTTTTCCCCAAATTTCGTCATTCCGGCGAAGGACTGAATCCGGTAGGGGCAGGTCCGGGACCTGCCCCTACCGATATTGTGACCTCCGGAAAGGATCGCATAAACAAACTGATTGACAGGACCAGAGCGCCCAGGAATCCCAGGGAAATCATAATATCCGATAGCCCCAGGGGCAGGGCGGTCGCATGCCGGTTCCATGAAGGAGACAGGAGCAGCAGATGTTCCAGCCAGATTCCGATCAGTACCATGGAGCAAAGCAAAATCATCAGGACCGGCTTTGTCTTTATCTTCCGGTTGAGTAAAACGACGAACGGGATAATAAAATCCATGAAAAACACGGTCCAGGCCAGGGTCTTCCACGGCTGCACCATGGTTCTTAGAATTACGAAATGTGTTTCTTCGGAAATGTTCCCATACCAGATAACCAGAAACTGGGCGTAGAAAAAGTCCGCCCATAACAGGCAAAATGCGAACAGAAGTTTGCCGGAATCATGAAAATGAGATCCGGTAATTCCCGAGGCCTCGCCATTTTTGAGATAATGAACCGAGGCCAGAATGATCAATCCTCCCAGACCCGCATAAATGGCCTTGATGAAGATATAGGCGCCGAAAAGGCTGGAAATCCAGTCCGGCTCCATACTCATGATCAAGTCATAACCTATCAGCGACAGGACAAACGCGAATGCCAGGATATACAACCCTCCCCAGACGCTCATCCTGCCTTTGATGAACTCCACCTTCCGGCCGTTTTTTTGCCATCCGCTGGGTATGAATTTTCGCAAGCCGCCCCGAAAATGCCTTGGGTCGAACTTGAGCTGCAACGCATAATAAAGGTATACAAAGCCGAACAAATAAAGGATCAGAAGACCCGCAAGATCCCGTGAGAACAAAAAAGGGATGTTCAGCCATACCTCCTTTCCATGGAGATCTTCGTGCATCCAGGGGAAAATATAAGTTCTTCCAATGAAAAGAATGAAAAATAAAATAAATGAAACTGGGAAAAATGCGGCAAATGCCTCAGAGAGTCCTGAAAGGGGGCCGCTCCAGCGGGCCTTGGTAATGTGCATCAGGGCTGAAAAAACCAGGGCGCCCTGGGCCATGCCCGACCAGAAAAGAAAATTGATCACATACGACTGCCATACCCTTTCTGGGTGATTTCCCCAGAGTCCAAGAATAAAAGTACCCAGGCCGATCAGGATGAATGCGCTGAACACCATCTGGGCCGGCTTTTTCATTAGGATAATGGAATCAGATCTGTCGGATAACATATGTATCCCTAAGTTTGAGCATCAAAAACCCGGATTTCTCCCTTGTGTTGTTTAAAGAATGCCTCAAGGTCTTTCTTTTGACCTTCTTCACAGCCGACCAGGATGCCGAAACGATCAGACGAACATCGCGGATCATACAATTCCAATGTGCTGATCATGGGCAGACGCGCCGATACCAGGAAACCGATAACATTTCCGATCACGGAGGAAAGAATTGTAAATTCAAAGCCCACAATGGCAAAGGGGATGAGAGCCACAAAAGGCTTTCCACCTATGATCAGGTCCCATCGGGTGGCCGTGAAAATGGACAGGGCAAATCCTGACAGCAGGCCGAAGATCCCCCCGAAAAGGGTAAAAAGGCCGACCCTGCTTTTTTTCAGTTTCAGGGCTTCAGTAATTAAGCGGCTCGGAATCGGACTGTGAACCCGTTTTAGCTTCCAGGGCCTTTCATTCAGCTCACGTATTACAGCGGCCGCCTGGTCCTCGTGTCTGAAGAGCCCCATCAGATGATATTCATCAACCATGCTGCTGCCCTCCACGGCCGGGAGCCACCTTAAGTTCGGTCATAGAGACAGAAGGCAGATGCTTTACAAAGAGCAAAAAAAGAAAGAAAAAAAGACTGAAACTTCCGATCATAATGCCCCATTCAATCATGGACGGGCGATAAAATCCCCAGGCATGCGGTATAAAGTCTCTAGCAACACTGGTAATGATAATGACGAACCGTTCAAACCACATGCCGATATTCACCAGAATGGAGATCCCAAAAAGCCAGGGAATCGAGGTCCTGATCTTTTTGAACAAGAAAAGCAACGGGACCATGGTGTTGCAGACCACCATGATCCAGAATTCCGGTTTGTAGACACCAAATACGCGCCAGCGAAACACCTCCACCTCCACGCTGTTGCGGCTGTACCAGGCCATGAAAAATTCCGTTATATATGCAAACCCCACGATGAGTCCGGTAAACACAATGGTCTTGGCGACATTTTCCAATACCTTAACAGGCATAATTTCCTGATAACGGAAGATCCTCCGAAGAGGAATCATCAGGGTCAGCACCATGGCAAGACCCGAGTGTATGGCGCCTGCAACAAAATAGGGTGCAAAGATGGTACTGTGATATCCGGGCGCAATACCCAACGCAAAATCCCAGGATACCACGCTGTGCACTGAAACTACCAGGGGTGTCGCCAGGGCCGCGAAAAACAGATAACCCCGGCTATAATGCCGCCAATGGTCATGGCTCCCGGTCCAGCCGAGAGAGAGCACCGCAAAAATTTTTCTGCGCAACCCCGTGGCTTTATCCCGGACAGCAGCCAGATCCGGCAACATGCCGGTGTACCAGAACAGAGAGCTGACCATCAGATAGGTGCTGATGGCAATGACATCAAAGACCAGCGGTGACTGGAAATTGGGCCACAGGGTCCGCTGGTTGGGATAAGGCAGGATATAATAGACCTGCCATACGCGACCCAGATGTATAAACGGAAAGAGACCCGCAGTGCAGACCGCAAATACCGTCATGGTTTCAGCTGCCCGGGCAATGGGATTGCGCCAGCCCGCCCGGAAAAGATGCAGGATCGCGGAAATCAGCGTTCCCGAATGAGCGATACCCACCCAGAAGACAAAATTGATCAGATAGGTCCCCCATGCCACTGGGATGTTGTGGCCGCCGACGCCGATTCCCATAAAGATCTGATAGATCCAACAGGCCGCACCCATAAGTATGCCCAGAAAAAGCACTGCAACGATTGCCCAGTAAGATTTTCTGGGTGGATGCAGGGTATCCAGTATGGTTTGGTCTATTTGGGCGTAACTGAGCTGATTCATTCCAGGATAATCTCCTAGATTTCCTGTACCACTTTCTTCAGATAAATGACCGCCGGTTTGGTATTTAGATACCCCATCACCTGATAGGCCCTGGGGTCTTCGACCATCTTTCTCACCCGGCTTTCTTTGTCCATCAAATTGCCGAACACCAACGCATCCGTGGGGCATGTTTGAACACAGGCCGGGGTGACATCCCCATCGCGGATCAGACGGTCTTCATTCCTGGCGATGTTGCGGGCCGTTTTGATCCGCTGAATGCAGAAAGAGCATTTCTCCATGACCCCTTTGCTGCGTACCGTGACATCCGGATTTAGTTGCTGATTGAGCGGCGCCGGCCACTTCCAGTCAAACCAATTGAAGCGTCTGACCTTATATGGACAATTTTGAGAGCAGAACCGGGTACCGATGCAGCGATTGTAGATCTGATTGTTGATGCCTTCCCTGCTGTGGTGCGGCGCAAACACCGGGCATACCGATTCGCACGGTGCATTATCACAGTGTTGGCAAAGCATGGGCAGAAAGGTAATTTTTGCCTTCTGCTCCGGATCAAAATACCTCTGCACCTGGAGCCATGCCATTTCCCTGCCTTTCTGCACGTTCTTCTCACCCACCACACCGACGTTGTTTTCAGCGTAACAGGCGGAAGCACAGGCGCCGCACCCGATGCAGCGGTCAAGGTCCACCACCATTGACCACCGGTAGCCATCATGGTCATGGGGGGGATAAAAATCTCTACCGGGATCATATCCCGAGGAAAGCGGCAATGTGAAAGGAAACTCATTCATGCCCAGTCCTTGTTGTAAGCTCGATTGGGCTTTGGCTGCATCTGCAAGGGGTACGGAAAGCGCAATTTTACGTCCGTGCTGGGTGCGGCTGCCGTCGGTGTGGGCCAGTTTCACGCTCAGGCCGGTTTTTTTTATTGAAATTACGTCGGCTCCGAAATTGCGGCCGCCAGAATTCGGTTCTGGTTTGGATGAAAGGAGAGCGAAGGGATTGGACCCCATGTCTTTGGCATATCTTCCATATTCATCATGACCTTGCCCGATACTTGCCACCAGGACCCCTTGCTCCACATGCCCGGATAAGTATGCAGGCGCTTTAAGCTCCCCTGATTCCGACTGCACTTGGATGATATCTCCCTGGCTGATGTTACCCTGTTTCGCTGTTTCGGGATGGATAACGATTGGGCTCTGCCAGGCAACCATGGTCAAGGGGTCCGGGATTTCACATAACCAGGATTTATTGCCTCCCCTTCCGTCAAAAAACCGGATGGAAGGCGCGGCAACAAAAGCCAGTTCCGACGTTTTAGGGTGCCCAAGTGTTGTCAAGATATCCGAAAGATGATCCGGCGGCAGTATCCGGGTCGTCCTACCAGCTTTTGTATTGAGCGCAAACCTCCCGCCGTGTTGGAGCATCCGCACCCACTCAGCTTCAGTAGCCATGCCCTGCTGTTCAAGCAGTCGCCGGACAAGCCAGTCTTTGTAAGTTCTTGCCGGCTGGTTGTTCTTGAAACAGACGGTCAACAGCATATCTCCGATACCGGGCCTTGGTGTCGTCCTTCCCATGGCCGGCTGAAGGGTTGAGGTCACCAACTTTTTGCCGCCATACTCGTCCCAGGTTTCAAGAGGCATCTTAAAGGGCAGAATCAGATCGGCCGATTGGGAGGTTTCATCCATGAAATTGCTGAAGCTGACCACGAAAAGGTCTTTATTTTCAAAAGCCTGCCTAATATCGCCGTCCTGAGGAAGAGCGAACACCGGATTTACATTGTTCAGCAACAGCAGATCGGTCCCGCCCGAGTTCATTGCCTTGAAAAAATCCATAATCCCGGCGTGTGTTGCGGCCATTTCAACGCGATGCCGGTTGTCGAAATCATGGAGACCAAGGTTCGGATCGTGCAAGAGGTTGAGCAGATTGACGGCCATGTTGGTCTGCAAGGCGTTGAGATCAGATGCTCCCGTACCGGTTCCCATCACCAGAGGTTTTTTGGCCTCCGTCAACCGGCCAACCAAGTTCTCATAGAGGCCGGGCGAAAGCGCGGAGTGTTGCAAAAGGTGCTCCTTCGTATATTGTGCGCTGGCCCTATTCAGGAGTTCGCGGAGGGCTTGGGGCAGGTGCCCTCCTTTTCCCACATCCAGGGTCTGTCTGACCAGACCGAGGGCTATTGCCGCCTCGCTTCCGGGTCTGCATGCCAGCCACTGGTCGGCGTTTGCGCCTGTCAGGGATAGATACGGACTGATTTCGAAAAACATATTTTTCCGTCCGTCCTGAAATGCATGCATGCTCTTAAACTTCCA
>DIKH01000414.1:0-3027 GCA_002424495.1 Desulfobacteraceae bacterium UBA5623 | reverse complement strand
GCCTGATCCATTCGATAGGAGTTCAAGCCGCGGACGCCGAATATCTTTTCATTGGCGGTTTTCAAGGACTCATATGCAAAAGGTTCGTAGATCAGTGGCGGAGCCGAGTTCAGGTTTTCCAGCGCCATTGAGGAAAGGGCCATCATGCTGTCGCCGATTGTCTCCGTCAGCATGCGCACTCGATTGGGTCCTTTTTGCGCCGCTTCATGTGCCCGGGTCTTTACGATATCCAGAGCAGTGGAAAACGAAAGCGGTTGCCACTCACCTTTCTCTCTGATCATGGGCGTGTTAAGCCGATCCGGGTTATAAATGCCCTGCAATGCAGACTGCCCCCGCATGCACAGTTTTCCATGGTTGATCGGATGAAACGGGTTTCCTTCTACTTTGACCACACGTCCTTCCCTGTTTTTGGCCAGAACTCCGCAACCTGCGGGACATTCCCGGCAGGTAGATGCATACCACGTGGCATCCCCTACCACCATCCCGTCCGGAGCGTGAACAAAAGAAAATAGATTTTTTTCGGTTTGGGACGTACAGCCCGCTGCAATGGATACACTGCCCAAGCTGACAATTTTAAGAAAGGTACGCCGGTTCATTTTAAGTAGGACTCACAATATAATCAGCAACCAATAGGGTCAGATGGTGATATCAGATCGCTTACTTAATATAAGGACACATTAATTTCATCGTGATGTGTTAAAGGTATGGATATGGGTAAATTAGCAATGGGGCAGCTAACGTGTCAAGGAAGAAATCATTAACTTATTTTACGGACAGCGCACTGCGTTACTCAATCTTCACAAAGACCTTTCCAAGATTGTATAAGTGCTGTACGGCCTGTCACCAGGGCATGGGAGCACCGTCGTATCTGACAAAACGGCCTGTATGGTCCAAGGTAAACCGTTCTATGATACGGCGCATGCCTCGAACGCTCTCTTCGGGACTGATTCCATCCCTGGGACCCATCCTCGTCTTCACCCCTCCGGGATGAAGAATGAGCACACCGATCCGGCGGAATTTTAAAGTCGCGGCCAGTCCCTGCATCGCGGCATTGAGTGCCGCTTTGCTCGACCGGTAATAGTAGTTGCCGGGACTCTCAATATCGGCGATGCTTCCCATGTGGCTGCTGACGGCGACGATAAGGCGTTTTTCGCTTTTTGCAATATTTTCCACGAAATATTCGGATACACGCATAGCCCCCATGGTGTTGACCTCGAAAGTCCTTGCCCAGTCGTGATAGCAGAGAGATCCGAATTCAGCGGCATTTTTTTCGATATAGATCCCTGCATTGTTCAGGAGTATGTCGATCGGCTCTTCTTCCAATTCCCAGTACAATCCGCGCAGGTCCTCCGGGACGGTGATATCCAATCGGTGAATACTGAGTGCGGAATACTGCTCAGCCAGTTTTGAGAGAGCGGATGCCTCAGCCGGGTGCCGGCACGCTGCAAAGACCCGCCAGCCTTCCATGGCATACTGCCTTGCCCATTCGAGACCCAGTCCCCTGTTGCTCCCTGTAATCAGGATACTCGACATAGTGAATCTCCTTCCAACGCTCGATTCGTCTTCGCCTTTATTTCTCTAAGTCTCTTAGTTCCTCTGAAACATTAACAGACTAAAACTTTAATCGGAAATAGGGTGAATCACGTATTTGAAATGGAAAACAGTTGTATTTTACAGCACAGTACAGCATAGGGGACATCACCATTTAAGCACTTACACAGCACTTTCCTCCTTTCCATCCTTGCTTGACATGAAGACAGCGATACTTAGAGTATCAATACGTAAGATCCATAAGTTGGACTTCATTTGGTTGAGTAGAAAGGAGGTGTGAGCTATGGCACTTTCATTAATCAGTGAAACTGGAAGGCCCTGGTGGATGACACCTGGTGGAGAAGAACCCGTGGGAGATGTTTTCTCTGACAGACTGTGGCCGGAATGGCAAAGGGATATAGGGGAAGAGGAAACTCCCGAGGAGGATCTTAGCGAAAAATGGTTCGGATAAGATCAAAGATATAAAATTAGTTTGTTAGAGCGAAAAGGAGGAGTGAATAACGGCGCTTTCATTAAATTAGTATAACTGGCAGACCTTGGTGGATTAACACTTTCGGAAGAGATCTGCCGGCAAAAGAATAAAACATAGAACAGGGGATGTTCTTACTATGTAAACATTTAAACCGCAACTGGTGGAAAAGTAGAGGACATCCCCATTTTTTTCATGCAATCGCGTGACATCGGGTCCAGTGGCGTGTTCCGGCGCGCGTCGCGCCGGGACGAGACGCTGGACGTAGTCAGCGCCGCGATTCCGCGCGACGCATCACCAGTGAGCGAAGCGAAGCTGTGTGAATGCGGTTGTTATGGCTCGGTATTTAAAATAGCGTGAACAATCATTTTTTCGACATCTTTACAAGCATTGACGTGTAATAGTTGAATATTCTTGTTATTTGTTGCAAAAACTCGAAAAATTTCATCAGCAAAAGCCTGCCCTATTGATTCTATTCCATCAAAGTCAAGAATAACTGTTTTAAATTTATCAATTCTAGACAACAATCTTTTTGCCTGGGATCGCGAAACAAGCAATTCATCTCCATATCGAGCAAGTTGAACAGGTATGATAGTTTTATTGAATCCATAGGTGTCTTTCGATGTATATGTATCAAATACCTTTTTAATGCTTCGTGATGAATTGTTATTCATTTTCATAAATACAGATGTTCCGGTTTGAAAGTTATGTCTTTCCAAAATCCAATCATGATCATCAGCATGCTGGTGTGAAAAATATGTTTTGCCAGAAAGAATTTGAAAATCATCGACCATTCGGGATGAAAAGAAAATACCTTCACCAGTATGTCGTGACGGATCAGTTGTTAGTTTACCCTTTGATAATTCCAAAACGGCGTGGCTTTCATCCAATAATCCTAATTCTCTTTGAATTTTTTTAAAAATACCCTCACCATCGTCATGAATATTAATTTCCGTTAATATAGAAGTTTTTATTATTTTTATTCAATTCTGTCCGGTTAGCCAAAA
>DIKH01000022.1 GCA_002424495.1 Desulfobacteraceae bacterium UBA5623 | reverse complement strand
TCTTGATATTTTAGTTCTTGTTGTTCTTCATTTGGTTCAAACATTATATATGCCTCCTTCTAGTAAGTGAGAAATGGTGTCTTCCAAGGAGTAAATCCGAAAAGATATTCTGTTGATATTTCACCTCCTCCCAATAAACATGATTCTTAGTTTGTATCTTATTAATTTTAATGATCAAATCACAGATCTGAACGCTGTATTTTTGCCTCCCCCCTAACATCAGAGCGAAGTGATAACCATCAAAAAACACAAGTTTGTTTTTATAGTCGAATTGATTTTTAAATGTCAATAAAAAAACCCCCAAAAATCCATGAGTTTATTATTGACAATCGCATTAATCCGTGGCCCTATTCCAGCGACATTTCTTTGGGATCTTGGATATGCTCATTAATAAACCACGAATTACAATCGCCGCTCTAAAAGGGGGCTCCGGCAAGACCATCCTTTCACTGGGCCTTGCGGCGGCATGGTTGGAAAAGGGTTACAGAATAGCCGCGTTTAAAAAGGGGCCGGATTTTATTGACGCGGGATGGCTGGCTTTTTCCGCAGGCAGCCAGTGCTATAACCTGGACCCATTTCTGATGAACCAGGAACAGATCCTTCACTCTTTCCTGACCAACTCCGCTGACGCGGATATCTGCCTGATTGAAGGGAACAGGGGGCTCTATGACGGGGTTGATGTTGATGGCACATGCAGCACCGCAGAATTGGCGCGGCTTCTTAATACCCCGGTATTACTCATTGTTGATGTGACCATGACGACCAGAACCATCGCTGCAATCGTCAAAGGATGCCAGGTATTTGACCCTGAATTGAATATCGCGGGTGTACTCCTTAACAGGGTGGCAGGGCCAAGGCAAGAGAATCTGATAAGGGACTCGGTTGAGAGGTTCTGCGGCATACCGGTTGTGGGGTCGGTCCCAAGGCTCAAGGATAATCCATTTCCTGAAAGACATATGGGGCTGGTGCCTTTTCAGGAGAGAGATCAGGCTGAAAAGGCCATCTCATGGACAAGGGCTGTTGTAAAGGAACACCTTGACATCGATCAGATATGGCAGATCGCACATCAAACAAAAGACATCAGCAGCTTGAGCACAGGCAAAAGGGGCGGGACCATGATCATGGCCTGCGGGGATGGGCCAAGGATCGGTTTCATCAGGGATAAATCCTTCTGGTTCTATTATCCGGAGAACCTGGATTATCTCAGACAGATGGGGGCGGTCCTGGTGGAGATAAATGCCATTACCGACACAAAGATGCCTGATCTGGATGCACTTTACATCGGAGGAGGATTTCCCGAGACTCAGGCGCTGGCGCTGGCGGACAATGAGCCCTTCAGGCTTGAGTTGAAAGAGCAAATAGAAAACGGACTTCCGGTCTATGCGGAGTGCGGCGGGTTGATGTATCTGGGGGAAAACCTCCTTGTGGATGGCAGGACATATCCTATGGTCGGAGCGATTCCAATAGTATTTACACTCAAGAAGAGTCCCCAGGGTCATGGATATACGGTCTTGAAGGTGGATCGTCCAAACCCTTACTATCAGATGGGGGAGACACTGAAAGGGCATGAATTTCATTACTCAAGGCCAGAGATAACCAGCCGGGAAGGATGGAATTTTGTCTTCAAGGTGGATAGGGGCTGTGGGATAGAAGATCTGAAAGATGGCATTTGCAGAAAAAATGTCCTTGCCACCTATACGCACATTCATGCGGCGGGCAATCCTCAATGGGCTCAGAATCTATTTAGGGTGGCATTGGGTCATAAGTTAAGGATGGTGAATATTTTTTGAGAAAAACTTTAAAACAACAATTGACAATGCAAAAGTAATTAATTAATATCGCTCGCTTGAATCAGTGTTCCACATATTTAACCTATGAATGGTGATGCAGATGTTATAAACATCTAAAAATGAGGCGGTTTCAAAACGTTCAATTCTTTCCTTAGATCTAAAGGAAGGCCATATCGGCCCCGGGGCGTGATAAGGCCTGAAGCTGAGACAGGGCAAAAGGGGGCGTTTTGTAACTGACTCGGAAGACTAACATAAGGGAGGTTATGTAATATGGCATCAGTAGAATTTGAGGGAAAAACCTACAACCTTGATGAAGACGGCTTCATAGATGACTTCAAGAACTGGGATGAAGGCTGGATGAAGTATTGCAAGACGCAGGAAGGGATTGAGGAATTGACCTCAGAGCACAAAGAGGTCATCAATGTTCTTCAGGATTACTACAGAAAAAACGGGATCGCCCCAATGGTCAGGATCCTTTCCAAGGTCACAAAATTTAAATTGAAATATATTTATGAATTGTTTCCATCAGGACCGGGTAAGGGCGCCTGTAAAATGGCAGGGCTGCCAAAACCCACTGGTTGCGTCTAGTTTCGTGCCAGTCAACTATTGAAAAGGCACAAAGGGTCTCAATAAACAGGCCCTGTGTGCCTTTTATTATTCATTGGGGCTTGCCCCTCTTGAATAATTTTTCCGTATAGCTCCGGTCTCCTCCGGGGAA
>DIKH01000401.1:6323-7293 GCA_002424495.1 Desulfobacteraceae bacterium UBA5623 | reverse complement strand
CAACTGCCGTTTTTAGGTTTATTCTTCAAGAATGCTGGGCATATCGACACTACAGCAAGTTGGATTTTCCAATTTCATTTTGGAGAACAGCCAGCGGCGCTGAAGTGGATCTTATTCTGGGTGACGCGGAAGTTGCAGTTGAGGTCAAGTCATCAGAAAACGCTGGAAGTCATAGTCCAAAAGGGCTTCACCTTTTTTCGGAAGAAAATATAATTAAGAAAAAGATAATCGTATCCAGAGATCCTATTCCCAAAAAACTGGATTCCGATATTCTTATTATGCCCTGGAAAAATTTTTGTGAACAACTTTGGGATGGCAATATCATTTAAGCCGGGTAGGGTGCATTTCATGCACCACAAAAGATGTTGGCTGTAACAAAAAATCCTGAATGATATGTCAAATGCTTGCCCATCATGAAATTGTTTCGGTGCGTACTACGCACTAAACGGTGCTTACGACAAACTGTAGCCTCTGACTGACGGGATTTGCTGTTTTGTCAGTCTTTCGTGTAGATGGGGGTCGGACCTCGACAACTAATTGACATGATTATATTACAGCCAAAAATGTCAGCATTTTTTACGCTTAAACCGTCAATTTTGATATCAAAAAGGACCGTTTAAGAAAATAGCAGTAGGATGCCAAGAACAAATCGTCATTATATTCCCGGCTATGTTTGGCATATAACGCATAGATGGGAGGGTGGGATGCCCTTAACTTGCTAAGTTTCTTGAAATATGTGTGGTTATTGTTATTGGGGTCGGACCAGGGCAACTGTTTTAAATGCTGAAGCAACTTTACGAAAACGGCCCTATTTTACGACTTAAAATGCAGTTTTTGCCATGAAAATGTGCCATCTAAGAAAAAAGTCAGCCATTGAATTGGATGTGCGGCGATACCTTAGAAGGGCATTTTGGGGTATGAAAATGAAGGTTTAAGGCTTGAAAACACCTGCCTTTGTAATGATAACATT
>DIKH01000401.1:219-6243 GCA_002424495.1 Desulfobacteraceae bacterium UBA5623 | reverse complement strand
TGGCCCGACCCCAGGTCAAGGCAGGTCACAGGTCAGACAGGTCAGACCAACATAGAAGATATTATTTTTAGACATCTTTTTTAATCTGCTTATCCTTAAGCTAAAACACGGTCTTTAAATGTTTTTAAACATCTCTTGGCGTAATACCTGTTTTATTCATTCAAGGTTCAGCGAGGCTTCTTGAAGTGCCAAAGCCTTCAAGGTTAACTGATCCAGAATTTTTCCTCCGTCTGTGATGAGGCAGCTTTTAACTATTTCATCTTTAAGATCAATTTTTCCCACACCGTTTTTAAAAAGGTTTTCTATAAAATAATATATATTTTCTGCGTATAAGGAACTGGCGTCCATCGCCATCATTCCGGGAATATTTTGTATGCCGCAAACATAAACACCCAATCTCTGTATAATTTGTCCGCACTTGGTGACCTCGCAATTACCTCCCTGATCGACTGAGATATCTATAATGACCGAACCAGGCCGCATGGTGGAAATCATCTGTTCGGTGATCAGGATAGGCGCGACCTCACCCGGCACATGAGCGCTGAGGATTACTACGTCAGCATCTTCCAAATGGAAGCTGATAATATTTTTTTCAATTTCCAGCCAGTCACCTTCCAGAGACCTTGCGTGGCTTTCGTTGTCGGCTCTTAAATCCTGCGGCACGTAAAAAGCAATCACTTCTGCGCCTATATTTTTTGCCTCAATGCAGGCACTTTCTCGAATATCAAGGGCCATTACTATGCCTCCAAGCTGTTTGGCTGTGGCAATAGCCTGAAGTCCCACGGCACCTGTGCCTATAACCAAAAATTGAGCCGGCCTGATTTTACCGTTTGCCGTACCGATCATGGGAATAAACCTCGGCATCTGATTGGCCGCCATAATCACGGCCTTATATCCGGTGACTGTACTCATTGAAGATAAAACATCCATTTTTTGTGCACGGGAGATACGTGGAATATAGCTCATTGTAAAGGCTGTGACATTTTTATCTAGAAGCCGTCTGAGCATTTCATGGTTTTCAGGTGCTGCAGGGTGAAAAAAGCCGATTAATATGCCTTCATCCCGAAGCATGTTGACCTCGTGTTTTCCCATCCGCTCGTTAAGCACCGGCTGATTCACTTTCAGAATGATATCGGATTCGGCGAAAAGGGTCTCCGCATCAGGAAACAGCTTTGCACCTGCAAATTCATATTCATCGTCGCTTATGAAGATACCTTCTCCAGCCGATGATTCGATGCCGACATCAAAACCCAGATCAATATACTTTCCAATAGTTCTTGGTATGGCCGCTACTCTTTTTTCTTCTGCCATGATCTCTTTTGGGATTCCGATCAACATATTCAACCTCTTTCCTGGCCTTGCGGCATTCTCGATTCTTTATTACTATATTGGCTAGGGTAAACGCGCAAATTTTTTTCAGGCGAAATCTGATCGGCCTTCTCCCCTGTAAACAGGAGGCGGATTTGATCTCTCGCAAGATTACTTAGAATTTGGTGAAACGTGTGAACACCAAATGGATAAATGTTATTTAACCCATTGGTATGGATAATTATTCTATTAAAGCCTTTAGAAGCCTTTCTTAGTAAATTTAAAAGTTGCCACGCCGAACTACCGTCAAAATCCCCTATCAGTTTCAAATGCAGATTTTCACTGCTTTGATGTGAGGTAATCTTAAAATTCGATGCCATGATACGATCTCCTTAAAATAATTTAAGGTTTTTCTAATGACTCCTGCCCTCGAATCAGACTTTTTACGCCAAAGCATGGGGCAGTAGAAAAAGAGTGGATCGACGACAGGTCTTCCCAATCTTTTCTCGAACCGGAACCATCAAATTCTTCACATTGCAAAACAGGTTTTCCTTCTTTCATGCTATTTCTCAGATAAATACAAGCCGATCGGTAGACACAAGTACCGCATATCCCTAACTCATTGATTTTTTGAACCATGATGCCCTCCTTTTTGAAATAATTATTAAGGCTAATTCATTTATATTATCAAGAAGTTAAGGGTTAATCTCCAAGTAGAGGGTTTTTAATGCATTGTCAAACATGGATGGATGAGGTGTAGCCCTCAGCCTTTCGGTTATTTTTCGTACTGACACATTTATTTCACCATCGAAACCGTCTTGGACATTTTTCAGCATTTGGGTTAATGCGTCGCTGGCGAGAATTCTGACATCGTAATAGCTATTGTCATCATCCAGTATGCTGAGCACCTGATAAATCAGTTGAGGGGAGGGGCCTTGAATCCCTCCGACTCTTTTCAGCACCTCCTCGCGAAGCCGCCAGTTTCCTTTGTATTTCAGTATTCGAATCAGCCCGGGCTGACATTCAGAAAGTTTGCCGGCATCTGCCAGTTCATCAACGATATCCAGAACAAGCCCCCAATTATTGAGGTCTCCAAAGGGATCTTGTTTCATTGAGCTGCTCCCCTTCTGAAAATTCATCTCTTATGGCGCCAATTGATTAAAACCGATAATGTCCGCATGCATAATCTCCAAGTGTTTAATAATCCATATATTCTTCACGTTCTATATACTTATCCATCTGTGCGGGTGTAAGATGGCTATGTAATTGTGAATTATTAAGATCAGCTGAAATAGGAGACCCGAATAGATGCCGCTCAAGGCGTTTGACCTTGCCTTCCGGTGTAATAAGCACAAGGTAGCCGTCTGCGGTATCATCAAGAAGGATAAAGGGCTTGCCGGAGGCTCTATTTTTGACCAGTTCCATGGTAAAAAATCCCAACATATATTTTTCGTCATTCATCCGTGGCACAAAAGTAACCAATTATGCGCTGCTCGTTGATATGATATTAGAGCAAAGGGGATGCCAAATCCGATAGGTTAATATAACCACTTGATTTATATAGCGTAGTTAATTAAAAATGAGGTTAAGACAAATATGTAAACGGGAAAAAACCGCCCGTTCAAATTAATGAAAAGCGATATAACCTTCTGAATTATAAAGGATTGCTAATGCGGGCTTTATCGCCCTGTTGCGGGCGATTTTGGCGCTCAAGGTAAGGGCATCTTCCGAAAAAGCGCACGTCGTGAGATTCCTAACAGAGTAGCAGCCCGGGTTCTGTTACCACCCGCTTGATGCAAGGCTTTTGTAATGAGGGATTTTTCCAATTCCTGAACGGCCTCGCGTAGACTAATTTGTGTTCCGGGCGATGCCGTTTTAGACTCGTAACCGGGTGTAAGAAATTCAACGTGGCCCAAGGTTACATAACGCTGCAATACATTGCGCAGTTCGCGGACATTTCCCGGCCAATCGTAATCCATGAGAATATCCATTGTGCGGCCGGGAACATTGGCCATGCCGGAAGGGGCTTTCATATTGCGCAAAAAGTGCTCCACCAACAATGGGATATCCTGTTTGCGCTCACGCAATGGAGGCAATTGAATTTGTATCACTTGAATTCGGTAGAAAAAATCCTTGCGCATCTGGCCGCAGGTGACTTTGTTGCCTAAATCGGCATTTGATGCCGATATGATACGAAAATCCGTCGAGATTGTCTCCGTTCCGCCCACCGGCCGATAGCCGCCGCCTTCTATGGCCCTGAGAAGCTTGGCCTGCATGTTGACGGTTAAATCGCTGACCTCATCAAGAAACAATGTCCCGCCATCAGCCATGTCCAGATAGCCTGGAGAATCGGCATGGGCACTGGAGAATGCCCCTTTACGGTGTCCGAAAAATTCTCTTTCAAACAAGGATTCCTGAATTGCGCCGCAATTCACTGCCACAAACCGCTTGTTTTTCCTGGAACTATAGTTATGTATGGCGTGAGCAACCAGTTCTTTGCCCGAGCCGGATTCGCCAAATACGGCAACACTCGCGTCCGTCGCAGCGGCTTTAATTATCAGCTCATACACTTCCTGCATGGCTTGCGAACGGCCAAGAATTTCCCCGAGGCGATACCGCTCTTTCAGTGAAGATCGCAACGCACGGTTTTCATTGTCTAATCGCTCTGCAATGCGCTGGGCGGCCATTTGCTGTTCTTTTATCTCAGTTATGTCCTTAAAGGTTGAAAGTAGGGCCGGTCGTCCTTTGAAGGTAATTGGATTGTGACATACTTGTACCCATAAGGTTTTATTGGGTCTTGCCAGTTGGTGAATTTCTTCAATTTTGAACTCGATGATACCACCTGTCTCAGATTCATAGAGGCTTGCAATTTCATCCACATTACCTGCTGGAGGGCGATGAACCAGACCGTTGTATATGTCTTCCGCGGATAAGACATTGAACATTTTACAAAATGCCGGATTTACATAGAAAAACCGTGAATCTTGGACAAGGGTGACACCTTCTTCAACCTGTTCGGTAAGCACCCGATAACGCTCTTCACTTTCTTTAAGGGCTTCCTCGGAGCGCTTTAGCCACAAAACTTTACTCAACCGCTCACCAATGGCTCGCAAAAGGCGGGCTTCTTCCTCTAAGAACGGACTCCCATCGCAGTCTGTGGGTGCCTGTACATAAAATATATCTACATCACCAATATGTATGTCGTTCAGGGTAATTTTTGTGTTTTGTCGCCAGTGTGTCGCCTTAAAATTTTTTGAGACATACTCCTGACCATCCAGCCTTATGCGCGCACACGCGTTTTCCGGATACTGCCAAGCCGCAGGAATCAGCTCAACTGCACGCTGCATAATCCACGATAAGGATACGTCCTGATTCTCAAACAGGTTGGAAATGCCATATAGACAATTGAGTTCCTTGATCCGTTCGGCAAGCGCATTCGACAAGAAAGAATCCGGAGATGGTTTACAATAATCTTTATCCGCGGGATTTTCTGAGCGTTTATGATTTGCGATCGAACTGTCTTTTAAGCGCTTACAGCTCATGTCTGGACCTGTTTACCACTCATAACCGATTTGGTTAACAGCAAAATTAGCAAAAGGTGAAACCGGGAAAGATGAACAATAATTCCCCACTATAAAACAGAAGAAATATACCTTTATGGAGTTCAGATGCCAAGTAATTTCCCATTTTATTGAGACAAGCTTCTTTTTGTACTGGTGCCTTCATTTTATTTTCTGACCGATTATTACCATAAGTGCTCAAATGTTGAACAGGTTAATGAGAAAATCACTCTTTGTTCGTCCATCCATCTGAAATGGGATCGCCAAAAAAGGCAGTAACTAACGAACCGTACGTATTGGCTGTGGGTTAGGTGCAGGGTGTAAATACAGTTATGCGTCCCACCCCTGGAGCGTGGGAACGAGGGGAAAAGGATGCTTTTTTATTCAGACTATAGATGGGTTAGATGTGTTAGAGGGAGATGGGGGTCGGACCTCGGCAACTCTTTGGCATAATTATGTTATAGCCAAAAATGCCAGCATTTTTTATGCTTAACCCATCAATTTTGATATCAAAAATGACCGTTTAAGAAAATAGCAATAGGATGCCAAGCCGGGTAGGGTGCATTTCATGCACCACAAAAAATACTTATTGAACCTAACGCCTTGAATGATATGCCAAATGGTTGCCCATCATGAAATTGTTTCGGTGCGTAGAACGCACCCTACGATGCTTACGACAAACTGTAGCCTCTGACTGACTGGATTTGCTGTTTTGTCAGTCTTTCATCTCAAGGGGATTCCCATCCGGCAGGCCCATCTCTCTCGCCCTCAAGACCCTGCGAAGGAGTTTGCCTGAACTGGTTTTCGGTAGCCTTTCTATGAATTCAATCTCGTTCAGCGGCACCTCAGATGAGAGGTTCCCTTTCACAAATGCCCTGATTTCCCGGTTCAGTCTCGCAGACGGTGCAACGCCCTTTGTCAATGTGATAAAGGCCTTGAGATTTGGTCCATTACTATGACTGGGTTTTGCGATTACGGCAGACTCCAGCACGGATGGGTGTTGTTGAAGGATGTGCTCTATCTCATATGGGCCGATCATTTTTTCACCGACCTTGATCAGGTCGTCTATCCTGCCCTGGTGGTAAAAATATCCCTCTTCATCTATGAGGGCCATATCGCCGGTCAGAAACCAGCCATCGAACCTGAAATACATCTG
>DIKH01000401.1:0-159 GCA_002424495.1 Desulfobacteraceae bacterium UBA5623 | reverse complement strand
GCATGCCGTTTTCATCCAATACTGCGGCTTGGATGCCTGGTACTGGTCTACCCATTGAGCCTGGTTTTATGTCCATGGATGGGAAATTGGCCAGACATATCATGCCTGTTTCAGTCATCCAGAAGGAGTCGTGCGGAGAAAGCCTCAGGTTTTTCTTAA
>DIKH01000437.1 GCA_002424495.1 Desulfobacteraceae bacterium UBA5623 | reverse complement strand
ATCCCTTAAGAGCGCTTGAAGCGGTAATGGACGGTTTTCAGGTAATGCCCATTGACCAGGCAGCAGGCCTTGGCAATTTTTTCTGCACCCTGACTGGAGACATAAATGTCATCAGGCCTGAACACTTTGTTAAGATGAAGGATGGAGCTATTGTATCCAATTCAGGTCACTTTGATGTGGAACTGGATCTTCCGGGACTAGCCAATGTCTCTGTGGGACGGCGTATCATCAGGGATTTTGTAGAGGAATTCACATTAAAGACCGGCCGAAAAATCTATGTGCTCGCTGAAGGCAGGCTTATCAATCTTGCCGCAGCAGAGGGGCATCCCTCCAGTGTGATGGACATGAGTTTCGCCAATCAGGCCCTTTGTGCGGAGTACGTGGCAAAGGAGCACAGGAATATGGGCAAAAGGGTCTATCCTGTTCCGAACGTAATTGATAAGGAAATTGCCAGGCTGAAATTGAAATCCATGGGGGTAGAGATAGACACCCTGACGCCAGAACAGGAACGATATCTTTCTTCCTGGGAAATGGGGACTTAGAACCCTATTCGAAAAAGCCTCTGAGATATTTCCGCATCCGTAAAAAAATCAGCCTTTTCCCAAATACGGGCGCGGAGTTAATCAGGTTTTTCGGGGAAAGAATTTCTTGGTACGTTCAATCAGCCTTTTAAAGAAGCCTTCCTCCTTTAGAGTATCCAGCCTTTTCTGGGCTTCATCAATTGCCTTTTGTTGCATTTCTATTTCAGTCACTATCTTATCCTGCTTGTCTTCAAGCTCGGAAATCTTTAATTCCAACTCCATGATCTTAAGCTGGGATTGATTATCACCGAAATATTCATCTTTCTGGTTGTAAAGGAGCTGAATCTCCCTATCCACTTGAGTCAACGCATCCTGCCTAGACTTGATCCATGATTTTGCCTGGCCGATCTGTTCAATGACATCTTGATTACTTTCCATTGTGGAATAGATGAATAAGAATGCTATAAGGCCAGTGATGGCAAAAAATACAAAAAATCTAAACAGATATGTAAAAAGGGTTGAATCCAGAAGTGTCTCTCTCAAATTGGAAATAGAGGCAAGGATATTATCACTTGTACTAAAAGGGATATCCACTCCTGATGACGCAAGGGGAAGGTCCGAGACCCGGCCCTCGATCCCTATATGGTTTTTTTTCTGCTCAGTCACTGGGGCAGGTGGAGCAGGTCTCTTTACCTCGGCTCTTGTCTCTGGTTCATCTCCTTCTATTTTCTCCGCTTCATCTTCTTCTAATGCGATCCCCACATCTCCTGTCCTTGTTTCAGAGGCAACTTCTACCTGATTCACAGAGATGATGTATTCATCAATCTCTTCCTGGGTCATCTTTTCTTTGTCCTCGACCTCCTTTTCGTCTTTCAGCCTCATTGCCTCGAGAAGCAGCCCCTGAAGATCAGCCTGGACCTTGTTCTCTTCCATTGGGCAGACGTCCTGGATGGCAAGTGTCGTTTCATCCCACGCAAGCATTATATAGGCTGCATCCCTGCCGCGCAGCTCTTCAATCCTGGCATCAAGGATCTCTCCTTCACGGAAAAAAAGCACACCCTGTCGGCCTGATTTCTCGTCAGTCAACCTAATCGTACATGTCTTTTGCTCCATTTCCATTAACTGCAGGAATGTGCCTGGCGCAATCCCGTGCAGGACGCCGCCATCGGCCTCCTTTTTGAGTACCGCGCTTATTTTTTTTGCCAGGTCTTCAGCATTAAAGGGCTTTTCAAGATATCCTGCAATACCTTTTTCTGAGACAAAAGGCTCTGATGTGGTTGGGCCATGACCGGCAATAATGATTGCAGGAATCTCAGGATAGCCTTCTGAAAGGTGATCGAGCAGGCCAAAATCACCCATTTTGGGAAGTTCAAGGTCTACGACAACAAGGGAGATATGATTCCTCTTGAGCGTTTCCATGGCGGTAAGACCATCCTCCGCTGTCAAAACGGAAAAGGTTCGGCTGTATTTTTCGAAATCTTTTCTAAGGACGTGCAGCATCTCCCTGTCATCATCAACCACTAGCACCTTTTTTGCCATTTATTTCCTCTGTGATAGATCTTAAAAAAGCCCGCGCCCTGCGATAAATGTGACATTTGGGTTTGACTATTGAAATGAAAATTTCTATTTTATTGGATAATCGAATGATTATAAAAATTTTACGGTATAGTCAAGACGGCAAAATCAATATTTTTTTGGCCTGATTATTGCTTTTAATCCTTTCTTGCTTGACCGTAAAGCAAATTCTCAGTATAGGACACTGTGGTGTATCATAAAAAAATATACAGTGCTGAATAATAGTTGACACTTCTTTGGCCCCATGATGGATATAGAACAGTGTTCGATGGGGACTTTATTAAAAACATAATTTTTCTTAAAGGGGGCTGTAATTGGCTTACGTACTCAAACAAACACATCTTGAGGACATTGAAGAGATTCTGGAAAATTATCTCCCCCAAGCAGGCATCCATTGTGTTCTCTTGATCGACATGGCAGGCAATATCATCGCCGAACACGAGATTGGTAAGACAAAACATGATATTCCATCACTGGCGGCGCTCTCTGCGGCCAATTTCGGGGCGGTAAATGCCCTGGCAAAAATTATAGGAGAAGAAGAATTCTCGGTGCTTTTCAATAAAGGTGAAAGAGAAAATATCCATTTCAGCAAAGTCTTAGACGAATTCCTGCTGGTCTGTATTTTTGACAACGAGGTTTCTCTTGGGCTTTTAAGGTTGAAAATTGCCAAGGCAATTGGAAAAATCAGAGAGATACTGGAGTCTTGACATAAAGTTCACTCCCTCCCAATTGGCTCCATGCGCTAGATTATAACAACTTCTTTAGTGAGGTACCACCTTTTGGCTTTTATAAATCTTAAAAAGAAAGAGGTTCAAGTAAAGATAGTCTACTATGGTCCCGGCAGGGGGGGAAAGACAACCAATCTTGAATATATTTATAAAAAACTGAGCCGCCGTATAAAGACCGAGATGGTTGCAATCAAGACACACGGGGACCGTACTCTGTTTTTTGATTTCTTTCCTTTTGAGATGGGAAAGATAAAAGGCTATGATATCAAAATACAGCTTTACACCGTCCCAGGACAGGTAAAATATAATGCCACCAGAAAACTGGTCTTAAGGGGTGTTGATGGGGTGGTCTTTGTAGGCGATTCTGCGGTTGTCCGCAGAGAAAAGACAATTCTGTCTCTGGAAAATCTCAAGGAAAACCTGGCTACTTACAATAAGGATATATTTCAGACACCTCTTGTTCTGCAATATAATAAAAGGGATCTGGAAGAACAGGGCATCCCTGTGTTGCCTATTGAAACAATAGATCAGGATCTTAACAGCGAATTAAAGGCGCCTTTTTTCGAGGCAAGCGCCATTGTTGGAACCGGCGTGATCCCAACGTTTAAGAAGATCACCGCAATGACAATAGCTTCTCTGGAAAAAGAACTTAAATAGGAGTTACCATTGGCCGATAAGACTGATTCTGATATCGTAGATGAAGTGGAAAAACGTCTGGATGACCTTTTTGGTGAAGGCGAAGAAACCCCGGAATTCGAGGTAGACAGCAGTGAGATTGAGGAGGCGCCCACACTTGAGGAAGATATCCAGGACATTGAAGATACACCCCTGAAAGAATTAAAGTCCACTGTTCTTTCCATAGACTGGGAGATCAGCGACGAAACCATGAACCGGTTCTTGGACCAGGTGGACAAACTAAAAGTCACCTACCAGGATGACAAGATCATTCACATGTTTCTTCAGCTCCTGGGTTCTGTGGGAAAATACATAAAGGCAAAAAAGGCCAGTGCAGATCCGGATGTTGTCAGGTTGCTGAACTCGGCATATGCCGCCCTGGAAAAGATTACCATTACCAAGAGTATAACCGATGAAGAGAGAAAAAAGCTCCTTGCCATAGAGGTGGATAAATTCAAAAACTTAAAAGAACGCCTGGTAGCCAAAAAACTTACAGCCAAAGAAGACAGGGCCGAGGCGTCTAAAAAAAATTCTTTAGCCAAGGCGCCGGCAATACCCATTGCAGACCAGGCAGAAGGCGAAACAAAAGAACAAATATCAGTTGCAGCCAAGGAGGCAGAAAAACCGGTAAGCGATGATATTCCTACTCCCAGGACAGGAGAGGAGAAGGGGCTTGGCCTTGGCAATATGATGGGCCTGATGGTCTTAGCCCCACTGGTTATTATTGCTTGTTTCAACTATATTTACATTTGTCAACTGACCAGCATTCCTTCGCTGATTGACCAGACATTACAAGCGACCTTGGGTATGACGATTGAGGGAACAAAGGCAATTGTCTTTGCAATATCCGGCTGTCTGATCATTTTAATAGGATTGATCGCCTACCTGAATGGCAACAAGACATCGGCAAAAATCAAATCACTGACCGATGTCATTGAAAAAATGGCCGCAGGCAAAACAGATGTGGACATTGACGTCAAGGCAGATGGTGAGATTGGAGCCCTGGCCGATGACATGGCGCGCATGAGGAACAAGATCCGATAAGAGGTCATCATACAGATTGATCACCACATAAAAGGCGCATTAGCGCCTTTTTTCATTTTATTGCAAATGAGATGAGAACCATCTATACCGTAAGCGGAAGTACAAATTATGGGTCAAAATTTTGACACAAAATTTTGGCTAACCCTCTGTTTACTCTTCATTTTCATTCATACTTCATTGTCTGTCACCGTAACCGATTGATATGATATACAAACCCATTTGGCACACGTTTGGCATGATTACTGCTTAAGACTTTAAGCGTGAAAAACCAGTCAGTTCACCATGCCATTCCATTTTGGGGAAAGAATCCAAGCGGGGTGGGGTGAAAAGATATGCACTGCTGTGGAATATAATGAATGAAAATTAGCAACTATTAATTAGTGCCTGAATGAAAACCCTGAATATGGTTTCCTCAATTCAGGCCGGAACAGGTTCACATATTAAAACAATGTTCCTTTTTTAATTCAAAATTCACAAGTAAAAATTCAAAATTGTGTCTGAATGGCTTTTTCGTTCAGACCCTAATTAGGAATACTGAAATGACAGATATCATGGAAAATGCAACATTTGATATTGAGGCCAAGATAAGGGAAGCGGATGTATATCAGTCCATGGGATTGATTGGTGAGGCAATTGACATCTATGAACAGATTCTTTCAACCTCACCGGATCTCGATACTGACAAACAAGGAGAACTCAGATCCAGACTTGAGCAACTGGAAAAGAAAAATGCCTTTATCGAGAAAGAAAGGTCCAAGAAGCTCTCCACTGAGGATCTTTCTTATATCAAAGAAACCCTGGCGATTGATGAAGATACCACTGCGGTTCTTGATAGCGCCTTTGCATTTAAGGAACTGGGCCTTTTTACTGAAGCCGGTTTCGAATACGAAAAGCTGCTCGATAGTGGTTACCCTGCGCCTGAAATTGTACCAGACCTTGTGCAGTGCCTCCTTCAGATCCACCCAATGCATGCTGTGATGGAGGAAATCGGCCGGATAATTGATCAGAAGGATTTGGGCGATAAGGAAAAGGCAGAGGCGAAATTGCTGGCAGGGTCGGAGATGGAAAAGGCCGGCCACAATGATCAGGCACTCAAACTCTATCAGGCCGCCAAAGAGATTGACCCAAGCAATGAAGAAGTCAGGGACAAAATCAACTTCATTATGTCAAGTCTTTCAACAGGGTCAAAATATGACTATCTCCTCAATCAGGAAATGATGAACACCGACCAGTTGAAAAAAGCACTGGAAATGTCCAAAAAGCTCAACAAGAGCGTTGAATTTATCCTGATAGAACATTTCAGTATAAAAAAAGAGGAATTGGGAAAATCCCTGTCCCTTTATTACGGCTGCCCCTTTAAGTTTTATACAGAAGAGATTGCAGAACCTGTTGAGCTGCTAGGCAATCTGAAAGAAACCTTCCTGTTACATGAACTATGGGTGCCTATGTCATGGGATAAGGAGGGAGTCTCAGTCCTTGTTGACGACCCCAGAAACCTTGGCAAGACAGACAATATCAAGGCCCTGATGAAGACCAAGAAGCTCATCCTTTCCGTCGGGATTAAGGAAGATATCGAAGCCTTTATCAAGCGATTCTTCAGTAAGAAGGGTGAAAACTACCAGGAGGTGCCAACCTCTTCTGCCGGGGACATGGATGAGTTGATGCCTGATCTCTCATTTGAAGAAGAGATTGAGAAAGATGATGATTCAGCCGGTTACGATGAGGCCTCGGGCAAGGTCGTCAAGCTGGTTGATCATATCATTGTGGCCGCTTACCGCAAAAGCGCCTCAGATATCCATATTGAGCCTTCACCTGTTACAAAAAACCTGAATATCAGATTCCGGATAGACGGTCTTTGCCAGGAATATATGAATATACCAAATTCCATGGCCAAGGCGGTACTGTCCAGGGTCAAGATCATGGCAGGGCTCGACATAGCCGAAAGAAGACTTCCCCAGGATGGAAAGATAAAATTCAAGCGTAAAGGAATCCCTCCTTTTGAACTCCGCCTTGCAACACTTCCCTCTCCAGGGGGGTTTGAAGATGCAGTGATGAGGATACTGGCCAAGGCTGGGGCCATGAAGCTGGATGAGATGGGGTTAATCGAGCGAAATCTGAAGATCATGAAAGAGATTATTTCCAAACCTTACGGCCTGGTGCTGGTAGTGGGGCCGACCGGTTCAGGCAAGACCACCTCACTCCACGCGGCCCTTGGATATATAAACACGCCTGTAAGAAAGATATGGACTGCCGAGGACCCTATTGAAATATCACAGATAGGCCTGAGACAGATAGAGGTAAAACCACAGATCGGGCTTGATTTTGCAAGGGTCATGCGCGCCTTTCTGAGGGCTGACCCGGATGTAATCATGATAGGTGAGATGCGCGATGAAGAAACCGCCTCTATCGGTATAGAGGCTTCCCTTACTGGTCATTTGGTCTTTTCCACCCTGCACACCAATAGCGCCCCCGAAACCGTAACCAGGCTGCTGGATATGGGTTTAAACGCCTTGAACTTCTCCGATGCCTTTCTGGGTGTGATGGCCCAGAGGCTGGTCAGGAGGCTGTGCCCCAAGTGCAAAGTTCAATACCATCCGACTAAAGAGGAATTCGAGGATATTGTCACATACTATGGCAAGCAATATTTTGACACAACCGGGATCTCTTACACTCCGGAGCTTCTCCTGTATCGTAAGAAAGGCTGCGATGCCTGCTCAAACTTAGGTTACTACGGCAGGCTCGGCATACATGAATTGATGGAGGGAACAGCGCAGCTAAAGAGGATGATCAAGAAGGCGGATACTACTGAAAATATCTTTAAACAGGCCATAGAAGACGGCATGACCACACT
>DIKH01000445.1 GCA_002424495.1 Desulfobacteraceae bacterium UBA5623 | reverse complement strand
TTTGCGACTATGTCTGGGAAATCCCGGCGCGTTTCTGAGACAATGTTTCAAATGAAGGATCAATTACACTACAGGGTAAATTGGTTTTAGTGTTTTCATCTTTTTAAGTTTTATCTTGAGGTATAAATTTTCTAAATATGTTACCCGTGGATGCAGTCCGAAATACCAGGTTAGGACCAAATGCGTATCACCATAAAGTCACCGTGTTGGCAAATAAGAAGGAATCTCCATCTGACAAATTGCCTAATGTTCTTTGAATTGCATCTTTACTGAAACGTTGGCTGATTGGAACACATCAAAGTGCAATTTACCATTAACACTTTGACTTTTATTATTGATAACACGAATCCTTTGGAGGGCAAGTTTATGGAATATGATGATCTTCGAGGGTTTTTAAACCTTCTGGAAAGGAAGCAGGAACTTATTCGCATCAAAGAATCTGTCGATTGGGATATCGAAGTAGGTGCACTTTCCCAGGAGGCGATTGAAAGAGACAGTCAGGCCTTTATCTGTGAGAATATAAAGGATTATAAGGACACTGCTTGCAGGAAGCTGGCCATGAATTACCTTGGGAGTTGGAAAAGGATAGCAATGGCTCTTGGAATGCCAGAAAATTCTCATCCCAGGGAAATGGTAAAGGAATGGCGCAAGCGGCACCAAAAATTGATAAAACCGGTCTTTGTAGAAAACGGGCCATGCAAGGAAAATATCGTCAAAGGGGAAGAAGTGAACCTATTACAGTTTCCTATACCGAAGCTTCACAGGCGGGATGGAGGGCGATATGCCATGACATGGCATATTGTTGTAACTCGGGATCCAGAGACCGGGTTGATGAATGTTGGAACTTACCGAGGCATGCTGCTGGATAAACGGAACATTGGAATGCTTCTAGTCCCATACCAAAACTGGGGTCTTCATGCGGAAAAATACCGTAAGCGCAACATGACCATGCCGGTATCCGTTGCTCTAGGAGTCGACCCTGTTACTATTATGACTTCCGCCACACCTTATCCAGCAGGTGTTAATGAATACGATGTCATTGGTGCTATCCGTGGAACACCCATACCCCTTGTTCAATGCGAAACAAATGACCTTATGGTTCCTGCCGACGCAGAGATCATACTTGAAGGAGAAATAAGTATGGATCCGGCGACCTTTCGGATGGAGGGACCGTTCGGTGAGTATCCAGGGTACTATTCTTCAATAGATTCCACTCCTAAGCATGTATTCAATGTAAAGTGTATAACCTATCGCAATGATGCCATTTTTACGTGTGGACTGATCGGGTGTGGGCCCCATCTGAAACCGGCCGATTGTGATTACATGGGGACACTCACACTGAGCGCGGTCACATGGGATCAGCTCGAAATTAACAGGGTCCCGGGTGTGCAAGATGTATGGTTTAACCAAGACGTGTGGGGGACAAATGTGTTTGTAAGCATTAAAAAGGCATATTACGGACATGCAAAGCAGGTCGCTTTTGCCATCTGGGCGGCACAGTCCGGGGCTTATATCGGGAAATACGTGGTGGTGGTTGATGATGACATAGACGTTCACAACCCGAATAAGATCTGGGCCGCAATGGCTAACCGGACAAATCCCTCAAAAGACATAATAGTGGTCCCTCATACAGGCGGCGGTCCGCTAGATCCGTCCGTCCATCCGGAAGTAAAGATGAAAACAGGGAAAGTAGGGAGGTGGGATCGTGTCCTTATTGATGCCACCTGGGACGACACTTGGGAGGAAAGATCGGAATGGGGCGGTCTTAATCACCCTCCTTCGGGGTTGGCTCAAGAAGACGAACTAAAAGTAGTTAGGAAAAAATGGGAACGATATGGCTTTAAGTGATTCAGTCGTTATCATAACTGTGTAGAGGTCTCCATTTTGGATTAAAAAAGAGGTATTGAAATGAGAATGTGGTCACGCGGTCTTGGGAGGCAGAACCTTGGAATTAATCTTTCAGAAATTGAAATAATGACTCTCAAGGAAGCAACGGATTATATGGCGAAAGAGGCGGTGAAACCGCTTTTAAGTGAACTCGATGGGCGAAGGGTAATCACCCTAAGTGGAAAGATGCAGCCTCCTACAGGATGGGAATTTGTTATTACCTTGGACTTAAAAGACATTTTTGCAGTGACATTTAAGCTTTTATCTTGGAAGACAATTAAGTCGTTTTTTTTAATTCGGTCGAGGGTTCGCGTTGAATGAATAGCTCTGAACTCTGGACCCAATGATTTATTTACAGTTCCGATTGAATATCTGCCGCGTCTTAACCGTGCCTAAATGCAGATTTCGTGGAGCTCAGTTGAAACAAATAAAGGAGGTGTATGAATGAAAGATGTATACGACGTGATTGTTATTGGCGGAGGAATAAACGGCTTGTGTGCGGCTGGTTACATGGCGAAATGCGGTTTGGATGTCGCCGTGTTTGAATCGCGTAATGAAGTGGGCGGCAATTGTGATACAGAGGAAGTAGGGCCTCCAGGTGTCAGGTACAATCTGCACGCCTCCGGAATATGTGCTACGTTTTCTCCTCCCTTCGAAGAGTTGGAGCTTGAACGGTTTGGACTTGAAATGGTCGTCAATCCCTGGGGTTATTTCAAGCCGTTCAGCGACGGAACATTAATCGCTACGCATAATTCTGATTTTGAGAAGACCTGTCAGAGCATTTCGCTGATAAGCAAAAAGGACGCAGAGGTATATCGGGAGTTAGCCAGATATATGGAAGACAAGATCGTGGATTTCTGGCATCACATGCTTTATACGAATCCCAACCCGCAATCTTTTAACAGGATGGCGGAGATTATTAGCGGAATACCTAATTTTCCTCCCAACTGGAGCGATATGACGGCATATCATATAGCCGATATCCTGTTTGAATCGGACAAACTAAAAACCTTTTTGTATGACGGCATGATTCAGTTCGGACTTGATCCCTGGGTGAAGGCTGTGGGATCCATGGGCCTTGTACTGTTTCTGTTCTATGGCCTTGCCCCCAACGGCGCTACATGCAGGGGCGGAAGTCATCTCCTGCCCCATTCTCTGTATAGATCCCTGATTCATTACGGAGGAAAGGTCTATCAGAGCTGCCCCGTGAAAAAGATCATTGTGGAAAATGGCGAGGCAAAAGGGATTGTCCTGGGAGAAGAATCTGTTTATGGAGACCGGACGATAATAGCTACAAAGGCTGTTATCAGCGATCTTACCCCTGTGCCCACCTTCAAGTGGCTGGTGGGGGAGGAAAATCTACCGCCTGAAGTAAATATGGCGGTGAGCATGTACGACTATGAAGGTGAAGTGCTGCTAACGAACTATTGGGTCTTGAATGAGCCTCTTAAATTCAAATCATATGAATGGAGCGATAAGAACCTGGACCCCTCTTTTCACAATCAGGCCTATTGCTTCAATTTCGGGATGGAGGATCCGGGCGATTACACCCGTTTGATGCATTGTTACGCCAGGGGAGAGTTGCCTGACCCGCCCATTGTAACTGGCGGCTGTTTTTTATTTACAATCGCCGATCCCACCCAGGCGCCGCCCGGGATGCATACGGTTATGACCTGGGCGGATGTGCCTTACAATATCAGGCGATGGGGAAACCGTAAGCTGAACGGGCCTGAATCGTGGGACGACATCAGGGAAGAATATGCCGATATTGTAGAAAATCTGCTTGCCGAATATGCGCCGAATATAAAAACCGCCGCTATCCATCGTTATGTCCATACCCCTCTGGATATCACCAGGAGAAACCAGAGTCAGTTGTCCGGCACATGGAGCGGGGGACCCTGCTGGGTTCATCAGTTCTATCATAACAGGCCCTTTCCCGGATGCGGGGCGCCACGCACACCAATAAAGAATCTCTACATTACCGAGGTCAGTTTTGCGCGCAGCACGCTCCTGTCGCAAGGCTATTGCACGGCCGTTGCTGTTGCCGAGGATCTTGGCGTTCGCAATCAACCCTGGTGGAACGTCCGTGCGATTGAGCCGTATATCAGGTGGTGTGAGAGAAACGGCCGCAAATGGCGGATGTCGTTCTAGGGTTTCTAAGATATATACAGGAGGAAAAAATGGAACAATACGATGTAATCATAGTTGGTGGGGGTCACAATGGTTTGCTGGCAGGCGCCTACCTGGCCAAGGCAGGAGCCAAGGTATTGGTTCTGGAGCGTCGCTGGGAGACCGGCGGGGCAGTTATGACCGATGAGCAGTCAGGCTGCCGGATAAACACCCATGCATGTTATATGATGATGATGGACAGGGCGCCTGCATACGAAGACCTTCGATTGCAGGAATTCGGGTGCACGTATATCTCGCCCCAGCCGGCGGTCACTTTTTTGACCAAAGACGAAAAGGCCCTGTGTTTATATAATGATCCGGATAAATCCGCTGCCTCTATAGCAAGGTTTTCCGCTAAAGACGCTGTGAAGTTCAAAAAAATTTATGAAGAATGGACTCTGTTGGTGGAAGAATGTATCGTGCCTCAAACCTACAGATCAACCATTGCCCCTCTGGAAATGGTTTACCTGTTAAACGAGAAGGAGATCGGCAAAAAGCTGTTGGAGTTATCCGAAAAGACACCCATAGAGATAATAAACGAGTGCGGTTTTGAGTTTGAAATATTGAAGGCGGCTTTACTCTATCTGACTACAATGTGGGGGATTAATCCCGATGTAACAGGTGTTGGTTTCCTTGTACCACTATACATCGTACGCATGCTCAACGCGGCCTTGATCCGTGGAGGCAGCCACCGTCTGCCTTCTGCGATCTACAAGTCGTTTATCGCCAATAAGGGCATGGTTGAAGACACCATGGAAGTGGAAAGGATTCTTGTAGAGGATGGAAAGGCGGTGGGAGTAAAGACAACAAAAGGTATCGAGATCATGGCCAGGTGCGTCATCAGTACGGTTGACCCGGAACAGACCTTTCTCCGTTTTGTGGGTGAGGAAAAATTAGGCGAGATTGCTCCCGGTTTACCGGATACTATCAAGGGCTGGCAATGGGAGGAACTCAGCCATTATGTGTTGCACATGATCGTGAACGGAATGCCTGAATACAAGGCAGCCATTTTTGACCCGGATGTTAATAATGCCTTCATACAGGTAATGGGTGTTGACAGCATGCAGGATGTGGCGGACAAATTCAGGGAAGCGGCAGGCGGAGGGCTCCCCCTGTGGGGTCACATGACATGCTTTACCCGGTTTGACCCGGTCCAGAAGCCGTCTGTCCTGGCCAGGTTCCTTCCCGAAAGCGAGGCCCCGGTAAGAGGATTGCAGACCCTGCGGTTTGAAAATATCTCTCCGTTTACTGCCAAGGAAGGGGACTGGGACAATTTGAAAGACAAGTATGCCGAGCGGTTAAAAGAAATGATTTATTACTATGCCCCGAACCTGCGGGAAGCGAAAACAATCCGCGGTTATTCATATCCCCCGACATATGTAGAAAAGAAGTTCCTTAACATGCAAAGGGGATCAATAAAACATGGAGAATATATCAGCACGCAGATGGGCTACTTTCGTCCCAACGACCTGTGCTCCCGTTACAGAACGCCAGTAAAAGGGCTTTATGTCGCAGGGTCCAGCGTATACCCAGGCGGTATGGTGCTGTTGGCAGGCGGCTACTGCGCGGCCGGAGTGGTTGCTGAAGACCTTGGCATTACACCCTGGTGGAGCACACCTGCGAGCATTAAAGCGGCAATAGAAAAAGGCCTTGCGGTTTAGTCTCATCTTATAAATCGTTTCAGAACAGGAGGTAAAAAATGGCATACGAAGATCTGCGGGAATGGATCTCGACTTTGGAGCGGGAAGGCTTGTTATCCAGAGTCAAATGTCAGGTGGATTGGGACCGGGAGATAGGATCTGTTGCAAGGGAGGCCTTAAACAGAAATGGCCCGGCCCTGCTATTTGAGAACATAAAAGATCATGAAGATACATGGTGCAGAACCCTCTTCACCAACAGCCTTGGCTCCAGAGAGAGAGTAGCATTGGCGATAGGTCTGCCAAGGGAGACCTCTTTTAAAGAAATTACAAGGGTTATAAAAGAGAGGCTTTCAAAGCCATCCGTGGTAAAGGTAACCGATAGAGGTCCTGTCAAGGAAAACATCATTAAAGGAGATGATATAGATCTATACAAGATGCCTGTGCCGCGGTGGCGGTTACAGGACGGCGGCAGATACATTAACACTTACTGTTCGATTATTACCAGGGACCCCGATACCGGTCTGCTGAATGCAGGGACCTACAGGGGGATGATAGCGGACAAGGATAAGATTGGTGTCTTGCTTGCCCTTTCACAGCACTGGGGACACCATGCAAGGAAGTACTGGGACAGGGGAATGGAGATGCCCGTGTCTGTAGTCTATGGCTGGGATCCGACACTGTTAATGGTTTCCAGCGCTGCAGTTATTCATCCCGGGTGTTCTGAGTACGAGTATGTTTCGTCCTTAAGACAGCGGGAATGTGAACTGGTAAAATGTGAGACAAACGATCTGCTTGTACCTGCTTCCGCCGAGATTGTAATTGAGGGATCTATCTCCCCTGATCCTTCCACATTTGTGATGGAAGGACCTTTTGGTGAGTATACGGGATATTTTGGCGGAATGACCTCTCCCAAACCCGCCATTAAGGTGAGTTGTATAACCCACAGGGATAATGCCATATTCCGTGGAGCTGTCGAGGGTGTATCGCCTCATAAGTGGGCTGAGTCCGGCTACTATTGTGCATGTACTTTTTCCGCGGTTTCATGGAACCTTCTCGAGGGCATTGGAGTTCCAGGGGTACTTGATGTTTGGACGGATAACGTTGTTAATGCTACCATCCTGAAGGTGAGGATCAAAAAGGCCTATCGCGGACATGCAAAACAGGTGGCAAATGCCATCTGGGGCTCCGGGATCTCGAACTATGCGGGCAAGATAGTTATCGTAGTGGATGAAGATATAGATATCCACGATCATGAAGCGGTGGAATGGGCCATTGCATACAGGGTGAATGCGGATATGGGTCAAGTTCTTTTTTATCCGGGAACCTTCGGATCCATGCTCGATCCATCGGTTCCTTTAATTCAGAGAAATATCGCAAAATACGGCCAGGGCAAGTGGACAAGGATTCTGGTGGATGCCACCATAAACTGGGACCTTGAGCCTCAAGAGCAGTATGGAGGCAAGCGGTTTCCTCCTCTTGCTACTGATATTGATCCGGAGGATGAAAAAAAAATAAAGGAAAGATGGTCGGAGTATGCTATTATATAAAGATTATTAATGTCCCTTTCAGGGATGGT
>DIKH01000357.1:1671-8565 GCA_002424495.1 Desulfobacteraceae bacterium UBA5623 | reverse complement strand
GCATTCGATGGCCAGCAGGGCATCGGTGGCGCTGGTTGTCAGTTCGGTTGGGGAGTTGATTAGAGGCATGGAGAGTTCGTTAATTTAGGGAATAAGTTGTTCCGCGGTTATTGGCTTTCCTGATTAGCGTTAATCTTCCGCTAATAGCCCGTCATCCCCGAATGCCTTTGTCGGGGATCCATGATTTCAGTCAGTTAAAAACTGGATTCCCGACCAGAAGCGCCTCGGGAATGACACTTTTCGTGTTCAGCGGAAGATTAGCGCTAATCAGGTTGGCTTTTATGGGCTGATTGTAACGGGGTAACCTTTCTATTCGGTTTTGTGGCTTTTCAAGACCCATTTTTCACATAAACTCGACGGATTGTTTTGATCCGTAGCCTGGGTGGGGTGGCCTGTCGCCAAGGCAGAGCAGGAATGCTGATTTCCCAGACTCCACTTTTCTCTCGTGCTTGAGTCCCAAGACCTTGAACACCCGCTGAATCAGCTTTGATTTACTCTACCCATCCCTATCCCTTTATCGACAAAAAAACTTGCATTTCGACACCCTATTTTTTCGGTCTCATGACAATACCCAGTTTTCGAGCCGCAAGCCGGCGACCCTGCTGAATTCACGGATATTGTTCGTGACGATTATCAAGCCCTGGCTTCTGGCGTGGCCCGCTATCTGGCTGTCATAGGCGCCAATCTTCTCGCCACAGAGTTCCAAAGCGGCAATAATCTGGCCACTGTGGACCGCTGCGTTTCTATCAAAATCGAGAACACTCAACCTGGCTGCAAAGCCCTCTATCACCTCCAGGTTAGCCTCCGGTTTTTCTGACTTTTCGACCCCTTTAATCAGCTCCATCAGAGTGACGGCGCTGATACACAGCTGACCGTGGTGGCGGCGAAAGGCTTCACGCACCTCGGCGGGGCGGTTCTTGATGGTGTATATACAGGTGCAGGTGTCGAGCATGTATTTGATCATCAGAAGCCCTCACGCTCCTGCACCGGAGGCTGGTTGCGTTCGGCCATGAAATCGGCACTCACGCCGGGGCCGTCAAACCAACTCTCCCATGCTTCTCCGGCAGGAGTGATGATCCGAATCCGCCCTATAGCCACGACATCAACCCGTTTCACTTCTTCCGGTAGAGCCACAGCCTTGGGAAGCCGTACAGCCTGCGAACGGTTGCTTTTGAACACGGTCGTTTGTTCCATTGCCTTCTCCTTTTGTAAGCAAATGTCGCAGTAACTATCCAGCAGCACCACCACATCTGCTTTGTCANNTCATCGGCCTGCTCATGTGCAATAGCACACTTCGCAGACCTCTTTCGCGCATCTGCGGCACTGCTGAACAGTTACATTTCGTGGTTTTTATCCAATTCCGACATTAAGCTGGATAGTTACATGCTGCAAAACTTTCTCTGGATACCATATCCCAGGATAACGAAGTATCTGGGATATGTCAACGGGATATGCCTGCTTAATATGCTGCCCCCGGAATTTGGCCGGCAATGATATCTTTCGTGTCCCAGGAAACAAGTTGTTTTAGAACCAGCGTCCCCACCTCTATATACGGGATACGAGGCGATTTCCCCGCAGTGGGGGCAGGCGCAGTGACTGCGCTTGGCGGGTCCATCCGGGCGCAGGGCCGCCGTGCAGGTGGCGCAGGTGCCGGGATGTTTGCGGTCCACGACCTCGTTCAAGTCGCCGCAGGTTGCGCAGATCAGCACGTTCAGCGGGTGGCGCTTGTCCTCGGACAGCAGGTAGCCGGGGAAAAGGTCGAAATCCTTGTTGCAATGTCGGCAGTGGTGCTGTTTTACCCAAAGGAAATATTTGACATGGGCCTGGTCGGAGTCGCATTTCAGGCATCGGGTTCGGTACAGGTTGCCGATTTGTCCCTCTAATGTTTGCATTAGAGCGGTGGCGGCGGCGCGATAGGCGACCAGATTCAGATGCTCGATCTCGCGGTTGACGATCCACCAGGCCATGGGGTTGATGTCATAGCCCAGGACGTCGCAGCCCACCCGATTGGCCTCAATGAGCGGGGTGCCGCCCCCCATGAAGGGATCGGCGATGGTGACACCTGGAAAATCGTTGGCGGAGTAGAAGGCCTCGCGGAGCGGGCGGTCGCTGTACTCGGCCAGAATCAGCCCCCGGAACAATGTTCCCGGGCGCCGGGCGAACCACTTGTGCACGGCAATGATGGGCCGGTAGTTCTGCTGGATCTGCTTTTCCCGTAGGGCCAGAGCAGAGATGAATGGTATGTTGAAGTGTTTTTCTATGGGCATGTCGATCAAATACCATTGCTCTGCCATGGAACATCATGGGGCTGAAAAAAGAGATTTGAAACTTGACTTGGATGTTCTTTACATAACAATATCTTGGTGCTTTCGATAATGAACCTGTTTATACTCCCGTGAGAGAAGGACTACTTAAGGCCGGATAATTCTCTGTATAGAGACAAAGCATATGAGTCTGTCATGCTTGCAACGAAATCTATGATCATGAGTAACTTCAGGTATTTATTGTTACTGTAGGATGTTTTTTCCATTGCATATCTTGATTGATGTGAAAGCAATTTGTAAAGTTTGCCATGAACAGTTTTTATGTTTTCGCAATTTGTGGAAAATACGGCAGTGCAAAATTTTTCCAAAAGGTATGTAATTATAGTCTCGCCAAGAAGCTCTCCTGTAAGCACACTCTCGTGCTTGAAGTTGTTGGCAGAGATATCTTTAAAAAACCTTTTAAGTTGTCTTGAGCATGAATTATCTAGTAATTCATGGTGAAAATCCCCATTTAATATTGATTTGTGGTTAGTTTTAAATGTTTTTATCGCAGAAGGTATCATTTTCCATTGAGCAAAAATTCTGCAATCTTGGGCTATTAGAGATTCCTTATTTTCATAATTTTTGTATTTTTTATCCAACGCTTTGATTAGTTTATGCAATTCACGACATTTAGTGTCTTTTTTGTATTCTGGTTTGTTGATGTTTTCCAAAAGAATATTTAATGTTATTGTGTTTTTTTTGAACCCATCTTCTGTATCTGAGACGATATAGCATATATCGTCAGCAGCTTCCAAAAGAAAACATAATGGATGTCTTTCGTTGCGTAATCCTAGTTCGTCATTTATTTCTTTATATTTTTCTTTATCTGTTTGGTAAAATCCATACTTCTTAAAGCTGATGGTCTTTTTGTCGCCTTGATTCCCTGTGATTGAATCTTTCGGGTATTTTGCAATTGTTGCCAATGTTGGAAAAGTTAAGTTGTATGAGAATTCATCTGAGGAAAGTCCAAGTCTCAATAATAATCGTAACCCTTGGACATTACCGTCAAAATTTATTAAATCAGCTTTTTCTTCGGCGTTTAAACCTTTAAGAAATTTTTTGTTTGTTTCGAAAAAAATCTGTATGCATTTTTCACCAAAATGCCCAAAGGGTGGATTGCCAATATCATGCGCCAAGCTGGCTGTCGCAAGTATTGATGGTATGTGTCCTGTCTTTTCACGGCTGAGAAGTTTTTTGCTCATGAGCCATTGCTCTGCTCTCACCCCCAAACTTCTGGCAACACTTGAAACTTCAATGGAGTGTGTGAGCCTAGTTCTAACGAAATCATTTGGCTCTAGAGGGAAGACCTGGGCTTTGTCCTGTAGGCGCCTAAAAGGTGCGGACATTGTTATGCGAGAAAAATCACTGTCAAATGGGTTCCATCCAGGATCACTTGGCATGGATGTTTGTCTGAATCTTTTCGGAGTTAATCTCTTGTCCCATTCTTTCATGAGTTTTTATATATCCATCATGTGATTTTTGTTATAACAGTCGGCATAATTCCATGCTTCATTCCTACTCTTAGAGAACAAGAACGTTCTAGTATTTGATGAGCAATCCACGCTCTGTCAACTATCGGAGAAAACAATAATGCTTTTGCAAGCAAATTTATTAATGATTCTAATTCAAAAAATGAATCACTCACAAAGTGGTAGGATTCTCCACTATCAAGTATATGTCCTTGTAATCCAAGGATTTGTAAAATATCAGTTGTAATCTTCAAATTATTGTCAGATGGATAAATATGAAAATCGAGTAAGAAAAAATGTTTTACCGTATTATTCTTAAAACGAATTTCTGAGTTAAGTGACAGGCTTTCTTGGGGATTTTTGATTATGTAATTTCGTATATCTTCTATATTGCGAGTTGTTATTTTCTCGATATTTTTATTGTGAGTCAATGCATTTGATAATAAATTTTTTGATACATTCTTTTTATCAAAAAAAGAAAGCATTAAAGAGTCCCAAAATGGAAGACGGAGTCGATTTCTAATATCAAGAGCCGCAGAGATAAACTCATTATCTATTTTGCTGAGTTCAATTTTTTCCTGAATAAGAGGTTGCTGCTTATATTTTGAAAAAGTTAACAAATTTATGTCTGGATTGTTCTTAATAGTCTCGCTAGCCACATCAAGTGTGTTCATAACTATTTCCATATTCTTTTATGGCGTCTAGCCTGGAGGAGAAAGCGCACTTGCCAACTTCCCATTGAATTCTTGAATTCCCTTGAATCCCCGGATATCCTTGCGGGGAATAAAACCGGAAAAACGACTTTTGGCATCACGGATTCAGGGTCCACTCAAGCGTCTGGTTGGATAATAATTTTTAAATTTGATTTCTTCCAATCTTTATACTCGACGCAAAAGTAGTTGCATTCAACTTCATATTCACCCGGAACGGCTTCTGGTTTAGCCAACAAGTAAAAACTATCGTCCGTCATTGTTAATGTATGTTTATGCAACAACTTATCAGCCCATAGATGAATTATATTTCCTTTTTTTATGTAACACGCTGAGGATCTATGGTGGTTTACCAAGGGTATGTTGAAATTATTCAATAATGAGTCACCATATAAAGAGCTGATATCACGAATGCTACCCATGCCAACGGTAAGCCCACGTCTAGGTGGCGTTGGTGTTGGTAGCTCGGGTTTCTTCGGAAGATCATATTTGTCTGGCCATTTCTCAAATGCTAAAAGCCAGGTTGGCAAGGGAATTTCTACTCTAATATCTGAGGCTGGTAACGTGCCGTTATTTGAAACGGAAACTGAGAGAATGGTTGCAAGATGAGAGTATGTATCAATAAAGTAATTTCTTTTGCCTTTTTCTGATTCTATCTCCTTTAAGAATTTCTCTGACTCTTTTATAAAATTATTAACTTTTGATTCCCACGAAGGATCTATGCTGCCATTTATGCTTCTAATCTCCTCAATTTCATTTTGAACAGTTTCAACGATATTAGGATACCGACTCAAAAGAGGGACAGTAACCTCTAGCGTTTGGTGTTCCATAAATGGCTGCCCAGGCTCTGTGAAATTTAACAAATTCCATTCTACCAAAAGATCTGGCTCTTTTATGTTTTCGATAGGATTGCTCAAACTTTGAATAATTTCCACAAGCCTGTCTTTTAAATATTTTGAAAGACTTTCTCGTGTTGGTGCTTTTGGGTCTTCAGGAAGCAAGCGATATGGAATCCTGCGATGTTGCCTTATATCAAAAGGAAGGTCCTCATCCTTTCCATAAACTTCATTACATAGGAGTATGATTTTCTCCCAGCCCAATATACTTACAGCGTAACCAAGTTCGATTAATACGTTTGGATTTGGAGATAATCTTTGTTTTTTCTCTTTATCTCCCGTGACAATAGAGATGTCAGCTATAAATACGTCACAAGTTTTAATTTTTTCAAGAATTGTATGAGAAATATTTGGTGCGCCGGGAGCTCCTTTTGTGTCTCTATCAAGGCTTGGTTCGATTTCAAAATGTTCATCTTTCCCAATATCATTTATAGCTTTTTCTATGACTGATTCGAGGAACCCCCTATTGGTATTGTTCGGCAAGTCTGATTGCCACGAATAGAATATAGTGAATTTCATATATTTAATTTACCTTTCGACTTTTGCCCGTCAACTGACACTGATTTTGTAGTTCAGGCAGCCTGGGTTTGCAAGGTATAATCATAACCGGCGCTGGCAGGTAACTCCCGCTACACCTTCATAACTCCCCACGCCCTTTCCGGTGCTGCTCCCGGACGTCAAATTCCGGGAAAATTCAGACACAACACTACCTGGCAAGGCATAGCACATCCACAGGAATTCCGGTGGCATTTCGAGCTTGGCTTGGTGATGCCGCTATAGAAACATCTTGTACTCGGTGTTCAACGCCTTGCCCAACCGCTTGGCCCTGGTTACGCCAATAGCCATCTTGCCACGCTCCATCAGGGAGATATGTGCCTGAGGAATTTCGGCAAGGTCGGCCAGTTCCTTTTGGGTCAGCCCTTCCCGTCGTCGGGCCGCACGCAGGCAGACCGCGGGAAATTCTTCTTCCGTGTACTCTGAAAAGGCCTCCCGCCAAGGAATGGAATTGGTTGCTGTTTCAAAGCCCAGGTTTTTCAGGAGCCGGGCTGCCTCATCCTGCCGGGCTGCCGGACCACGGAAACAAAGTTCCACGGTGTCAGTAGGGCGCTTTTTCGTGGGTTCCAACATATGTTACCTCGATGAGTCTGATTTCTCGATCAAGCTCCGCCCACACGGCCACATAGGTGGGCTTGCCTTTCTTCAGGTGGCAATGGTGCTGCCCAGGCTTCAGCTTGCTGTAATTCGGCCAATTGCCGCGCATCGGGCCTTGCTTTTCAATCTCGCGAATTAGAAAAAGCAGCTGCTCCTGAATCGTTTTTGGAAGCCGCTTTTTTTGTTTCTGGGCCTTTTGGGTCAGGTTCACTTGCCACGGTTTCATAATATACCATTTATAGAATATTGGCAAGAGGCGGGTGGATTAAATCGCATTTGGCTAGTTCTGGCATCAGGCCGAGGGTCAGGTCTTGCAGGAGAACCCCGGGGCCAGAGATACCAACAGGGCCCATAAGATTAT
>DIKH01000357.1:0-1537 GCA_002424495.1 Desulfobacteraceae bacterium UBA5623 | reverse complement strand
GCTGAGGCAATTCCTGGCGGATCAGTACGGAATTGAGGCTTTCCAGATTGCTGAGGACCACCAGTTGTTCCAGGGTAGCCTGATCGCGAATGTTTCCTTCCGCATCGGGATTCACCTCCCGCCACTGTCTGGCGGTTTTCCCGAACAGGGCAACATTGAGCATGTCCGCCTCATTGGCATAGACGAAGGTCGCCTGGGCCTTGGTGACCGCAGCAGGAAGCAGGGTCTCCTTGATGGCATCGGTTTGAATGCGGTAATTGATCTTGGCAAGGGTGCGCTGGAGGTTCCAACTGAGCTGGAGGCGGTCGTTTTCGTCGTCCTTGAGGCGCTGAAATTCCTTGATGAGATAGAGCTTGAACTCAACAGAAACCCNNCCTTGTGGGCGTAAGTGCCGCCGTAGCGGCCAGCGCTCGACGTGAGGCCCACCGCTCCGGTTTTTTCGATCCACTGCTTGGGCGTGAGGACGAAGCTGTTCAGTCCCGTCTGCATCCTAATCCCGTCGAATTCGACGGGATTAAAATTCGGGTTATTGAGCCGCTCCCAGATTCCGAGGAACTCCACCGTATTGCGACTGCGTAGCCAGTTGCGGATCACATCGTCCGGATGATCGGGGTTTTTGAATTTGGCGATGTCGGTCAAGCAGATGATGTCTTGCCGGCTCTGCGAAAGCACTGCGACAGAGGCTCCCAGAACCTTGATGGTGCTTTTTGGGGCTTTGCGCATATGTCGGCCTTTGGGGTTGGAAGTCGCCAAACTCCTCGAATTCGAGGGGTTTAACATGTGATGGACTCGTAACAACTCGTCACCCCGGCGAAGGCAGGGGGCCAGCCTTACTATCCGAAAAGACTGGATTCCGGCCTTCGCCGGAATGACGGAATATGTAGTTTTTTAAGTTGTTACGAGTCCATCAAATGTGGCAGATTCGCCATAATTTAGATCGAAGCATTGACGGATTTATGGCTCAGGCGGCAAACTGGTTCAAAGAGATGTCGTCCTTCAAGCCAGGCTGATCATCAGCGGAATAACATGCAGCTTTTTGGAAACGGTCTGGGTGGTGCCGAGTTTCCAGTCGGTGCAGGTGGCCCTGTCGCCGAGAAGTGCATCGATCTCCGCCGTCAACCCCTTGATATTGATGACGGGGTGGCGGCTGAAGACCTCGGGCAGGCCGTAGGTCAGGTTGCAGACCAGGCATCTGCCCGGGCGCTCGTGGAGTTCGAGGGCGAGGGTGAGGGTGTTTGCCGCCTGACCCTTGAAGACGAGGCGGATGTCGTAGGCCCCTTCTTCGGCGTCGCCGAACAGGGCATCAAAGAAGGCGTTGGCCCGTTCGGGCGGAAAGAGGGCCTGCAAGGTTTCCTGGGTAAAAAGATCCTGTGCGTTGTTCATTTCTATTCCCTTGAAATTATGTGAAAAGTTGTCTTGCTAGTGTCTTTTTTTGTAACGAGCTACTCTACCAGCCAGGCCTGAAAATTAAAACTTTTTTGTCGATTGCCTTATGGCTCTTGTGTTAGACTCGCCGCCATGCAACCCACCCTTTTTC
>DIKH01000041.1 GCA_002424495.1 Desulfobacteraceae bacterium UBA5623 | reverse complement strand
CTGTCGGCCACAGGCGGTGAAATCCCTTCAGGCATAAGACGCCATTGCCAGTTGCCGGCCTTTGTTGCAGGCCGATTCATCCGGGCATTCTCACCAAGGCCAAGGACATCCTGCATGGGAATAATGACCGTGTTTGCACAAGACATCATGGCAAGCCTTACCAGTTCACCTGCCGCCTCCTTTCCGCGGATTCTTCTGCCTATGTAACGGAACAGCCTTTTTTTAATCTCCGAATTCGCCTCTTTCTCAAACCAGCCACGTGTTGTGTTATTGTCGTGGGTGCCTGTGTAGACAAGACAATTTTTTTCTATATTATGCGGTGCATGAATACTTGCTGGCTGATCAAAGGCAAATTGCAGTACCTTCATTCCAGGGATTTCAAGTCGATTGCGAAGTTCAATCACATCCGGTGTGATAAACCCCAGATCCTCTGCAATAAGACAGGCATTGGGGACCTTCTTAAAAATAGCACGAAAGAGGCCTTCTCCCGGACCCATTACCCATTTTCCATTGACAGCGTTTTTTTCAGAGGCCGGGACCTCCCAAGATGAAACTATCCCTCGGAAGTGGTCTATCCTTAAAAAATCAAATAAGTTAAGGTTGTGTACAACACGTTTTATCCACCAGTCATACCGGTTTTTCTTCATGACATCCCACCGGTATATGGGATTTCCCCAGAGTTGCCCTGTACTGCTGAAATAGTCAGGAGGGACGCCTGAGACCACAGACGGTCTCAGATGGGCGTCCAGTTTAAAATACCGGCGATGCGCCCACAGGTCAGCGCTGTTGTACTGTACATATATGGGCATGTCGCCGATGATGCTGATTCCACTGTCATTGCAATAAGCCTTAAGCGCTGTCCATTGCCTGAAAAAGACATATTGAAGAAACATTGCAAGATCAATTGATTCCCCTAGACTTTTTTTGGCGGCATCAAGTCCTTTTGACCGTCTTTCCCTGAGGTCCTGATCCCATTTATTCCATGGTCTTTTCCGAAGGTGTGATCTTATGGCCGTAAATAGTGAGAAGTCTTCCAGCCAGAAGGCATTCTTAATGCAAAACTCCCTGTAATTTCTATCCGCTCTCCCCTTTTTAAAGTTTTTACAGGCCCTTAAAAAAAGCCTTTTTTTGTAGGCTGCCGCCGCACCATACCTTACAGGTCCTTTTGAGACCGCTTGAAAGGCTCCGATGTCTTTGCTGGTCAAGAGACCATCCTTAACCATAAGCTCAGGGCTGATAAACAGCGGGTTAAAGGCAAAAGCCGAAGTGCTGTGATATGGGGAGCTTTGACAGGCAACCTCTGTCGGATTTAATGGAAGGATCTGCCAGTATCGTTGTCTTGCCCTTGCAAGGAAATCTGCAAACCTGTAAGCCCACGGCCCCATATCGCCTATTCCAAAAGGGGAAGGCAGAGATGAAACATGAAGCAGAATGCCGCTTGATCGTATCTTCATAAGTGTCCTCCGCTGGCAAGAAGGCTATGTTTTACAGACTGATAGGATCGTTAGGCTGCCAAAATCAGATTATATTTTTCTTGACTTGTATTCATTTTTGGCTATTCAATATTAGCTGATAGTTTTCCTGCAATCAATCTCCATTCGGAGATTAGAACATTATACAGACTTTAAAAAAATGATTTTGGCAAGGCCAGAGGGAGAAATCCTGCAAGAGGCAAATCCCGCCTGAGGCGGGATACAAGGAATTGCGACCGATAACGCAGTCCAACGTCTTTTCATTAAAGTCTATCCGCTTAAATTTTGTCTGTCTTTCTCCTGATAGTACCGGGGCTTCTTTCAGGAGTGCAACAGTTCCGCCAAGATATTTTTTTTGCAGGATACAGCCGAATCATCGTCATATAGCGGAGGTTTTACAATGGGCAGGAAACCAACCTATGAAGAACTGTTCCAGCAAGTCAGTGAACTGAAAAAAGAGTCAACAAAACAGAAAAAGGAGGAAAAAGCACTGAGGGTGAGTGAAGAGAAATTCCGATCCATGGTTGAAACAGCAAACGACGTGATATGGGAAGTGGATTCAAACGGTATCTATTCCTATGTAAGCCCCAGCATAAATACTATCCTGGGATACAAACCAGAAAAACTTATCGGCAGTCCTTTTTTCTCTATGATGGAACAGGCAGAATCCGAAAGGATGTCCGCCACTTTCGAAAAACTTGCCGGCAAAGCAAGGCCTTTTATTGCAAAAGAAAACGTCCGCATCCACAAGAACGGCCATATGGTAATCCTTGAGACCAGCGGCAGGCCTTTTTTTGATCCCGATGGAAAGTTGGCAGGTTATCGGGGTATGGACCGTGACATAACCATACGAAAGAGGGCGGAAAACGCCCTCAAGAAATCCAGAACGGAGCTTCGGCGGCTTTCTTCCCAGCTGATAAACATCCATGAAAATGAAAGCAAAAGAATCGGCGCGGAACTCCATGACGGGATTGCACAGACAGTAAGCGCTATAAAGATGAGAGCAGAGATCGCCCATATGCAGCTTCTTGAAAACAAAGACAACTCCGAGGTAAAAAAATCACTGGAGTCCATCATTGTCATATCACAAGGAGCCGTGGAGGAGATCCGAAGGTTATCGAGGAACCTCAGGCCTGCAATGCTGGATAACCTCGGCATACTGCCGACAGTGTCATGGTTGTGTCAGGAATTTGAAAAGACCTGCTCATGGGTAAACATAGATAAATTTATTGATATTGAGGAAAAGGAAGTAGTTAATCCTCTTAAGATCGTCATCTTCAGGATCATGCAGGAATCATTAAACAACATTGCAAAACACAGTGAGGCGAATCTTGTGAATCTGTCCCTCAAACAGGCAGATGGCAGGATTCACCTGACAATTAATGACAATGGCGGGGGGTTTGATGTCGAACAGGCCCTAAACTCCGAGCAATCAAACAAAGGGCTTGGCCTTACCAGCATGAAGGAGAGGACAGAGCTGTCGGGAGGGTCTTTTTTTATAGAGTCTGTTAAGGGGGCAGGGACTACGGTTAAGGCATCGTGGCCAACCGGCGTTATTTGCTGACCAAACCCTTGTCCACGGCAAAGGCCGTCAAGGCCGCAGTATTGTGGACATCCAGTTTCCGCATCAGGTTTGAGCGATGTTTCTCTGCGGTCTTCTGACTTATGCACAAATATTCGGCAATCTCTCTGTTCTTGTATCCCTCGGCAATGAGCTTCAGGATTTCTCTCTCACGCTCTGTGAGAAAATCCCATGTTGATTTGGTCTTTATGACACCTTTTCCTTCCAGATACCCTTCTATGACCTTTCCGGAAATGTCGGGGCTCAAGTAACGCTTTCCATCCAATACATTTTTTATGGCCATCGCCAGCTCCGTGCGAGAAGCGTCCTTCAAGACATATCCGTCAACCCCGGATTGAAGCGCCCATAAGACATATTCATCTGTCTTGTGGACAGTAAGGGCGATTATTTTTGTCTCAGGTCTTGTTTTTTTAATCTCCTTTATTGCAGAAAGACCATCCATCTTGGGCATGGACAGATCCATCAGGACAAGATCCGGCACAAGGCTTTGTACACTACGGACAGCCTCTCGCCCATCCTGGGCCTCACCGACTATTTCAAAATCAGGCTCAGTGCACAGTAATGCCCGTAACCCTTCTCTGAGAATGGTGTGATCTTCGGCAATCACTATCCGGCATCTCTTTTTCATATTATCGGCGTTTGAATATGTAGGTTGCCCGGCAAGGCCCCGCCCGCCCGGTGAAAATACAGCCTTTTCTTTTTTAAAATACGGACTTTATCTTATTTACCATAATGTATCCGCGTCGTAAAGAAGGAATATATCCTTTTAAATGGATATTGAAAGGAAAATGATCAAGATGTATCGCGCGCTTGTTGTTGAGGATAATTCCACCTTCCGACAGATCCTTGTCGACCTCCTGTCTTACCAGTTTCCATTCATGGAGGTAGCTGAGGCAGAAGATGGCCCTGAGGCCTTGAAGATAATTAGTAATTTTTTACCTGATATTGTCTTCTTCGACATAAAATTGCCCGGGGAGAGCGGTTTGGAATTGACCAGAAAGGTCAAAATAGCTTATCCTGATATTGTTGTTGTCATCCTTACAAGTTATGACATGCCTGAATACCGAAGGGCTGCAACGGAATCTGGGGCGGATTATTTTTTTTCAAAAGGCTCACCATCTGTTGCAAATGCAGTCCTGGCGCTACTCCAATCCATATTGTCCGGCGCTGAATTATCTAATTAAGGACCCGCCCAGAACTGACCTGGAATTTCGGCATTCCATATTCAGGCCTTGCCTTGGGCATAACCAGAATTGTTTAAAACGCCTCAGGAGCGTATCACTGTGAACAATGCTCTATCAAATCCGCGCATCCTTGTCGTCACACCTGAAATCACCTACCTGCCTATGGGAATGGGCGATATCGTAAACGGTTTTTCCGCAAAGGCAGGGGGCCTGGCCGATGTTTCAGCCGCGCTGATAAATGCCCTGTTCGAGCAAGGGGCTGATGTTCATGTCGCCCTGCCAGATTACCGCTCTGTTTTTGCTTCCAAGGTTGCTCCATTCATGCTTAAGGAGTTAAATACAATCAGGCACAAGATCCCAGGGGAAAGAATACACCTGGCAGAAGACAGGGCCTTTTTAAATCTCCAGAGCGTCTACTCTGATTATAAGGCGGAAAACGCCAGGATCGCCCTCGCTTTCCAGCGGGAGGTCATTAACAATATTATACCGCGGATACAGCCCGATCTGATTCATTGCAACGACTGGATGACGGGACTGATCCCAGCCATGGCAAGGACTCTTGGCATACCATGCCTGTTTACAATCCATAACATCCACACTGTAAAATGCCCTATGTCCCATATAGAGGCCGGAGGAATTGATGCAGCCTCGTTTTGGCCCCACCTGTTTTTTGAACACACACCATCAACCTATGAGAGCGCCAGGAAATATCACCCGGTGGATTTCCTCACAAGCGGCATCTCTGCCGCCCATTTTGTAAACACTGTAAGCCCTACATTCCTGGATGAAATCCTTAATGGCCGTCATCTATTTATAAAGGAACAGATTCGTAAGGAGTTGACCAACAAGGTTGAGGCAGGATGCGCTGCCGGCATATTAAACGCCCCTGATCCATCCTATGACCCACAAAAGGATAAGACCCTTATCTGTCGGTATGGCCCAAGAGACCATGTAAGGGCCAAACAGAAAAACAAGCGGTTTCTTCAAGAGGCCCTGGGCCTGGTCAAAGATGTCAGGGCGCCGCTTTTTTTCTGGCCTTCCAGGCTTGATGCGGTTCAAAAGGGTTGCAGGCTCATGGCCCAAATTCTTCATGATGTTGTCTCTTCCTTTTGGTCGCAGAAGCTGCAAATAGTCTTTGTTGCAGATGGAGAGTTCAAAGAACATTTTAAAAAGATTGTGCGGGTCCACAACCTTGTTGACAGGGTTGCTGTCTGCGGCTTTGAAGAGCGGCTCTCCCGACTGGCATACGGCGCAGCAGATTTTGTCCTTATGCCATCACTGTTTGAGCCCTGTGGGCTCGCTCAGATGATAGGGGCTATCTATGGCGCCTTACCTGTGGCGCATAATACCGGAGGTATTCATGACACCATCCGGCATCTTGATATAGAAAAAGACGAGGGCAATGGCTTCCTCTTTGAAACCCATGACGCCGGCGGCCTCTTCCGGGCCATCAGCCAGGCAATGCTTTTCCATAACAAGATAGCTGATTTTAAGAGACATCAGATAGAACGGATAATGACCCAAAGTGCAGAGTCCTTCAAACATGCTGTCACCGCCAGTCAGTACGTCGGTCTCTATGAAAAGATGTTGAAACGTCCTTTGATCAACACAGATGCTTCATATCCCCGAGGAGGTGACGTCAATGACAGACATAGTAAAATCCGGCAGTAATAATATCCTTGTAGTTGACGATGAGCCCTCTATATGCAGACTTCTGGCCATAGCTCTTGAGGCGGAAGGCTACAATCCAATAGTCTGCAACGATGGTGGAGAGGCCTTATCCTTATTCAAGCTGCATCCCATCAGTATGGCCTTTATAGATATCAATCTGCCGGAAATGAGCGGACTTGAACTGGCTTCGATATTGAAAAAAGACGACCCAATGTGTGAATTTGTGTTTGTCACAGGTTATGGGTCTCTTGATAATGCGGTGCAGGCTATCAAAATCGGGGCCTATGACTTTCTCAAAAAACCGATCAGCGTCAGCGAATTCAGCCTTTGTCTTAAGCGTTTTCAGGAAAGGCAGTCTTTGAGAGAGCAGATCAGAATTGCGGAACAGCGTCATTTCCAGCTCGTACAGAACATACCTCTGCTCATATTTGTATTGAGCACCAATTTTCAACTGGACTTCATCAATAAGGCATGTTTTGATATGCTGGGTTATGGTCCTGACGAGGCCATGGAGTCCACAGACTGGTTCCTGGGTCGTATTCATCCGGATGATCGTGATGAGGCAAGGAAGATGTTTCTGTTTGCATTCAGCTCTGGTTCTCCAATGTCAATGGAGTGCAGGTTTTTGCACAGAGACGGCTATGAAATACATACAATAATGAAATCCATACCTTTGCCCAGCCATGGACCGGGGACAGGGGATGAGCGTCTGGAGGGCTTTGTCCTGGATATCAGTGACCGGGTCTTCCTTGAAAAGACCCTGGTGCAGAGAGAAAAGTTAAAGACCCTTGGCGCCATTGCCGCTGAGGTCGCCCATGAAATCCGCAACCCGCTGGTCTCCATCGGTGGTTTTGCTCAGCGCCTCAAGCAAAAATTTCCGGATCTGCGTGAATGTGAGATAATATTAAACGAATCAGAACGGCTGGAAAAAATACTTTCCAGAATCAGGAACTATCTCGAGCCTGTTGAAATTAACCCCAAAAAATGCGCCATAGGCACTATTATTACCAACTGTCTGGCTCTGTTATCTCCTGAGACAGAAAAAAAACGGATCGAATGCAGACTGGACCTTGCACCAAAACTGCCCTTTGTCTATGCAGATCCTGAGGTGCTGACCCAGATCTTTATAAATCTGATCCGAAACGCTGCTAAGGCTATGGAGCAGGGCGGATCGCTAATCATCAGCGCCTATGAAAATGATCAGGAACTCCGCATCGAATTCAAGAATCAGGCTCCCGGTCTGCCTGTGAACCAGCCGGAAACGCTGTTCATGCCCTTTGCCGAAGGTGGGCAGAGCATAGGGCTCCCTCTTTGTTATCGCTTGCTCAAGGATATGGGAGGGCTTTTGTCTTTTGTGCAAAAAGGTGATTATGCGATATTCACTGTGTGTATACCCAAAATAGATCAGAAAAAGGCAGTGATACATAATATCGGTACAGATATGTTTTCTGACCAACCCAACTTAAACAGACCGCTGCCAGCAGGGGAATGAAGCAATGCCATCAAAAGCCCTTGAGGTGAACATTGCCTTAAGCCAGGTATGCGTAGTTATTGACAAGAGGTATGAGATCCTAAACGAGGTCATGGAGAAATTCTACGGCGTCAGGAAGGGGTTGCAGACCTTTTTGGAAGAGATGTGCCATCCATACAAAAACTGGGAGTTTATTGTCCAGGAGGCCAGAAACTTCTCCCTAAATTATCTATATGTTATAAAGGCTCACCCCAAGGGGCCGGAAGCCGCCAAGCTTTATGCGGAAATATTTTTCGAGGCCATTGAGTCATCCGGCGCAGAGAATGTGAGGATTGACGCAGCAGATAATCTGCTTTTCTTCATGCAAAAAATCATCAAGGATTCAGACACTGACCTCGAAAGGTTCATTTGGGTCCTTGATTATGCCTTTGACCGTATTACCCATTGTCCTGACGAGTTTTTTTTCCTTTTTGTGAAAAGTTTTTATCAGTTAAATAAGATTGGGGCGATTTTTTGCCGGGCAGTCACCGACGGCCCCATATTTGGCCCGATCAACAGAGTCCTGCACAGATATTACAGCTACACATATAATTACTGGTTAAAGAATAGTGACCCACTTGCAGGGTTTGAAGCCGGCTCCGGCCCGGCGATTAGTGACAGTGCTCTAAAAGAGATATTTGAGACCATCTCGCACAAACGACTGACAATGTACAGAGACAAGATTGAAGAGCTGTTTCGTGGCTCGGATGAGGGGGCAAGGAAGACCTTGGAGCAGCTGATTGAGATGCCAGGCTACGGCCAGATCGTATCAATCTACAGAAGTATCCCTCAGAAAATAATCCATGCAGTTGTAAATGATAGGCAGGCAAACCAGTGGAAGCTGATCTTTCTCCTCCATATCATGAATAACAAAGGCCTTTCTTCTATCCATGAGGAGGCCTTAAGGGATATAAACAGGACTCTTGCCTGGCTGATCAGCAATGAAGACATCCAGGTAATTAAGAGTTTCCTGGACAAGACCTTTGTCATGCTGAAATCTAGCACCGGAAATTTCCCCGGCACTACCTTGAGCTGTATTATGAACATGGGTCACGGGGTTTACAAAACCGATGAAGGCGACCTGGTGGACATGTTCATTGATTCGGTTGTATCAATCGGGTTTCAATTCCCTGATATCAAGGGAGTAGGAGATGACTGGCAGATCAGGGTAAATCCAAACCACATCCAGAATATCCGGGTCTGGCTTGAGCTGATAGGACTAAACCCCAAATGGTCCAAGAAACTCTTGTCGTCCCTGATTATCAATCTTTCCCTCGGCGGCGTATTCATCAAGGATACGGACCTTTTTCCCAGGGACATTACAAGG
>DIKH01000137.1 GCA_002424495.1 Desulfobacteraceae bacterium UBA5623 | reverse complement strand
CCTTTTATATGATTATCAAGTCTGCCCTTGACTCATGTTTACGACTGGAACGAATATTGCTATAATTGCATGTAGCCTTGAAGGGGTGCCTTGATGACTGAAATGTTTTGGCAAGGTGAGTCAAGAGCATGCCCCCATTTCCTCTCTAGGGTCCATGGGGCATGCGTGTCAAATTTGATAGTTGATCGTCCTTGTCCTTATTACCCCTTCATGGGCCTCGATATGATCAATAACATGGGCAGGTATCGGGTTTTCACAGTCAATGATATTGTAGCCTATGGCGCCGTTACTCTCGTTTAAGTAGCTGACGATATTGATCCCATGTGAGCCGATAGTCTGCGAGGCGAAGCCGATCATGCCGGGGGTGTCCCTGTTGATCATTATCAGCCTCGTATGAACGCTGTCGCCTGGAATGGACTCTGCCAGCGGGAAGTTTACGCTGTGTATGATGGTGCCATGTTCCATATAGGCGATGATCTCCTTGACGGCCATCACAGCGCTCTGTTCTTCGGATTCTTCCGTGCTTGCGCCCAGGTGGGGAGATGCGATCACCTTGGGATTCTTAATGGTTGCACTGGTGGGAAAGTCTGTAATATAGCTGCTCAACCTGCCGGAATCAAGGGCGCTCAGCACTGCCTCTTCATCAAAGACCTGTTTCCTGCAAAAATTGATCAGCATTGCTCCCTTGGGCAGCTGCGCAAGCAGGTCGCTGTTTACAAAGCCCTTTGTCTTTTCATTCGATGGGACATGCACTGAAAGTATATCCGCATGGCGGAGCACTTCCTTGAGCGAACGTGCGAGAGTGACATCCGGTGACAGCATGTGTATGTTTTCGAGCGCTGGAAAAGGGTCAAACCCTATGGTCCTCATCTGTCTTCTTGCGCCGCCATTGGCGACCCTGACTCCAACCTGTCCAAGACCTATCACTCCAAGTGTCTTTCCTGCCAGTTCAAACCCTTTGAATCTCGACTTGTTCTCTTCAACCTGTCCGGCTAAATCTTTGTCTGAAAGGGAAGCCAGCGTCTTGCAGAAATCAATGGCAAGGTGAATATTGCGGGCGCCTATTCCGGCCATGACGAATACCAGTTCCGCTACTGCATTGGCATTCGCCCCGGGCGCGTTAAAGACGCAGATCCCCTTCGCGTTGGCCTTCTCAAGTGTGATGTTATCCACCCCGGCGCCGGCCCTTGCAACAGCATATAGAGATGGAAACTTTTCCGTATCAATCTTTGCGCTTCTGACAATAATGCCGTGGGGATCTTCCACGTCCGGTCCCACAGTAAAACGCTCATCAAACATAGAAAGGCCTTCTGCCGCTATCTTATTGAATGTCTTAATCCTATACTTTTCCATGCCAGTAACCTCGATAATAATGATTAGGATATAATGAATCACCGGTTTTGTCCGGCACCGGTCAGGGTCCGGCGAGGGCGCCAAAATTCTATTTCAGATACCTGGCGCTCTTTAACGGCCTTCCGGCCCTGAATTCTATATGCTGCTTCAATACTGGCCTGATTTCGTTGACGACATCGGCTGTAAGGGCCGTCAAGTCTATTTTTTCCCAGGCCTCTGATTGCATGTTCCCAAGGATTTTTGCCGCATCAGGGCCCAGTCCAGGATTGTTCCTCGATGGCTTCTCACAGTTAAGACAGGCAATTCCGCCTTTATTGCGCATAAAGACCGCCCTTCCAACGCCGGCATAGGGCCTGCCGCACTTTGCACACCTGTCCAGGCTGATCCTGTAACCTCCCAGGGTCATGGCCCTTGCCTCAAAACAGATGCGTACAAGATCAATGCCCTTTCCCTCATCAATAGCAACAAATGAATCCCTGAGCAACTCAAACATGGCCATTTCTGCTACATTCTGGGGAAACAGGGTCTCGGTAAGCTCCGACATATAACTTGCAATGGAAAGGGACGCAAAATCAGATCTGAGACCGGCAAAGCCATTGATCAGCCTGCCTGACTCCAACAGATAGAGGTCCCCTTTTCTCCTTTGACCATATTCCAGACTGGCCAGGCAGAAAAGGTCAAGACAGTTGGCGAAGCGCTTTCTGCTCTTCCGGCCCCCCTTTGCAACACCCGCAAGCCTTCCCTTATCGGCAGTAAAAAAAGTGACCAGAAGATCTGATTCCCCGAATTCCTTTACCCGCATAATGATTGCGTTAGAAACGTATGTGTCCATAAGTGGGTGGGTCCAGATCACCATCTTGTCTGGTGAAACTGCATTGTTGAACGATTCGTTTGAGAAATAATATCACCTCTACGTTTCAGGTGTAGATATTTGAATATTTAAGGTCCCCCATCTGGTCCACCAATACTACTTTCCGCCGGGCATTCCAACATCCGGAGCAATCATCTGTCCCTTTTTGCTCGTACGAATAAGGTCTGCAACCATCCGCTGGGCCTCGTCCGCAGTGAGGATATCTTTAAAACCCGGCATGACCCATCCGAAGAATATTCCATTCAGGATGACCTTCACCATCTCTTCGTCCCCCGTGTCGCGCTGCCATTTTGGATCAGTAAAGTTCCGGCCTCGAAGTTTCTTGCCCTCCACGCTAACGGCTGAACCGTCCGGCCCATGACAAACAGTGCAGTTCTTCTGATAAAACGCCTTTAAATCCTTACTAGCAGGCTCCTCCTGCGCCAATACAGGCGCAATGCAAATTGCAAGAAGCAGTGTAAGCAGTAAGGCTACACTCCCGGCTCTTTTACTCATCCAAAGGACTTTAACATAATTCTCGCCAAGTCGTTTCATGCCGCATTGATCAATCGGTCGTTGCATTTTTCAGCCCTCCTTCTAGCTTTTTCTTCGATCATTAGGCCATATCCTGGCCAACAACCTAATTTTATAAAGCATTCTAATGGGATTAGCAAGCGTTGGATTCTCTGACTGCTCAAATTGCAGGATTGTTCAGGCAGTGATAAGTCTTTTTGGTTTCCCACCTGGACAGGGCATTTAGTATAGGTTCGCATTTTCATTCAATCCACATGAGGGACATCGTCTTTCTTGACCTTGGGTAAACTTTTACCTGTTGAAAAGGGCTTTATATTTTGAAAACCTCTTTCACTTTTTGTTGCGCCCCCGATACAGAAAGTCTGGCAACCGCGGCGTAGCGCCAATAAGACAATTGACCGCAATCAGCTGATTAATCAAGGTGGTCCGTAAAATCCCCATCCTTTTCCATCTGCGGGCTGACGTTACTGCTGAAGCAGGAACTATTCTGATTCCACCTTTTCGGACGAGCAGCCGAACAAAGAAAAGATCTTCCGCAACAGGGACATCAGGGAAACCGCCGACATCAGCAAATACGGATTTTCTGACAAACAAACCCTGATCTCCATAGGGTTGGTTCAGGTATTGTGCGCGGAGGTTTGTGATAAACCCGACTGCTTTCATTACCGGATGATCCCAGTCTGTCCTGAACCGGAAAGCGCCGCCAACAATTCTTGGGTCCATAAGCGCTTCAAAGATATAATCTACATAGCCATCGGGCAGGACAGTATCCGCATGAAGGAACAGCAGTACCTTTCCCCGTGCGGATTCCGCCCCTAAATTCTGCTGCCTTGCTCGACCGCGAGGCCCGGTTTCCACCCGCGCCCCTGCTGCGATTGCTATATTGACCGTCTTGTCTGAGCTGCCGCCATCAACTACAATTATTTCAGCATCTCTGTCTCTCGCACTGGATATGGCGGCCGCAATACTTTCCTCCTCATCAAGGGCAGGGATGATCACAGAAATATAGGGGTTTTCATTGGCCTCATGAAAATCCCATTTTTTAAGTTCATCGAATGTATCAATATCGGTCAACGGCTCAATCGAGACTGAGTTCAATCCAAACTCATCCACATGCCTGAGTGTCTGATCAAAGACAGACCTCGTACCCCAGTCAATTCCCTGAAAAATATCAATCGGCGCCTTCATTCCAATCAGCCAGTATCCGCCGTCCGTACTGGGACCGAGCACAATATCATGCCCAATCAGGGCATCAAAGGCCTTCTCAATATGTGCCGCAGTCATCTCAGGTATGTCTGAGCCAATCAGCACGACCCTCTGGAATCCACTCCGAAAGGCATCTTCAAAAGAGTTGCGCATCCTTGAGCCCAGATCCCCCCGCGGCTGACTTGAAAAGACGACATCAGGCCCCAGCCATCTGCGCATCTTTTGCACATTACCACCCTCAAAACGCACCTCCAGGTCAATGCCTCTGACCGATACAACCCCTTTGGCAGTGTCTAATATCTTTTCGGTAAACCTCCTCTGAATGTCCGCGGCGCCTGCCCTGCCTAGTTCTGGGATGAGGCGCGTCTTTGTCTTTCCAGGCACAGGGTAACGGCTGAATATGATAAGCCTGTCCTGACAGAGGATGTGGTCGGTGCTCATAACCTTTCGGCTTTCAAAATATAATTACATTCACTGTTTAGCTTTTTCCCCAAGATGTAGTCTTACTCAAGATCATGGTTATCTGTCAGGATCATCCCCTCCCCTGGATAAATCCTCCGTTCGACTTCAGGGGTGGGTGTCACAGGCCCCGGCCATTTTCCCGGCTGAGGTGATGGACCTTCCAACGCAACCGCAGGGGGATTTTTGTCTTTCATCCTTGGATTCATCCTGACATCTACAGTTCTGACAGGCGCGCTAAACTCGATCGGGATATTATTTGGGTCAAATGTATATATGGAGTGGATAAAACCATGGTTAATCAACTCTGACACCCATATATCAGCGGCCTCCAGCCTGTCTTTGAGTTCCCACAGCTCATCATCGGCCGCCACCTCAAATGATACATGGTCAAAGGCAAACGGCCCTTTTACCGGGACCCCGTGGTCTTTTTCCAGGATCTTTTCCACACCGGTCCATTCAAAAAAGGCGATCATGTCATGATCAGATATCTCGAAAAAATAGTGCCTGTATCCGGGACGGCCTAATCCCGCAACAAGACGCATCCCGACAAGGTCCCGCCAGAATCGGATAGTCATCTCCATATCGGAAGTAACCATCGCCAGGTGGTTGACACCGGTAAACCTGACCATGATCTACACCTTGCTACCGAATGAAACCACAATCTCTTTAAAACCTTTTCTCCACTTTGGCGGGTGCAGCGTCTTAGTTTCATCAAAATAACCGACGGCCAATAAAAGGGGTATCCAGTAGTTTTTGGGGATATTGAATGCCTCACGCACGCCCTCGTGGTCAAAGCCGTCCATAGGATGGGTGTCCAATCCAAGGTTCTTGGCCGCATACATTAAGGCCATTGCAAAAAAACCGGCGTTTTTGCATGCAAAGGCCTGTTGTTTATCCTGGGTTTCTCCGTAGAGACTCCGGCATGCGCCGATAAACCAGTCATATTGCTCTTCAGCCATGCTGCCTGCCTTTACCATTTCCCCAAAATCCTTCTCTACAGAGGTATGACCCTTTTTCCAGCCATCGCGGTCCGCCAGGACAATCATAACAACAGGGGCATCAGTGACCTTGGGCTGATCCCAGGCAAGTTTTCTCAGGCGCATTTTTTCCTCATAATCCCTTAATATCATTAAACTCCAGGGCTGAAGATTGAAACTGGATGGCGCCCGGGAGGCCGTATCCACCATTTCCCTCAGAAGCTGATCTGAAACAGGTTTTTTGGTGTCGAAAAAGTTTACTGCACGTCTTCCATTTGCAACATCTTTAAAGTCCATAATGCCTCCGAAAAGATAAAATGTTTGAATGTATCCCGTACAAAAAATCCTTCAAGGCTTAAAATTTAGATTCTCCCTTCAAAAGTGCCGCTGCATCCTGATCTGCAAGCCACATCAGCGAACCATTCGCAGGGCTCACTCTCTGCACCGGTAAAAACGGGGCAATGCTTTTGCTGTTTTCGAGAATAACCCGTAGTATTTCAGCCTTCTGTTTTCCTGAAACCATAATCACAATCTTGGCTGCGCTGTTAATCACCGGCAATGTCATGGTAAGTCTAAAGACATCCGGATCTCCTCCTTTTACTAAAACCACAAGCCTTTGTCTTTCTTCCAGCTCAGGCCTTCCCGGAAACAGTGATGCAGTATGGCCGTCTGTCCCGATGCCAAGGAATATAAGGTCAAACCTTGGAAGCTCGCCTTTTTTAAGGTCGAAAAATCCGACCAGTTTTTCCTCGTAGTCAATAGCGCCTCTTTCCGGAAAAAGGCATGCCTGCATGGGGTGGACATGAGGCTCAGGGATCGGGACCAAATCAATTAGATCTTTTTTTGCAGAGCCGAAATTACTGTAAGGGTGATCGTACGACACGCAACGCTCGTCAGACCAGAAAAGATGCGTCTTTCCCCACGGTATCTCCGAGACAAAAGGCGCTTTTGAAATCAGGTTATGAAATAATCTTGGAGTAGACCCCCCTGACAGCACTGCTGTAAATCTTCCATAATCCGACCCACAACTAACAGCCGTAGCTGTAAACAGCTGCGCTGCGGTCAGGGCAAGGTCTTCAGGACCTTGCCTGATGATTATCTGCCTGTTGCTATTCACAGCACATCCTCTAGCCCTGGTTAAAGGCTCTGGATCGGAAAACAATAGCGCCCTGATTCAGGACCTTTTCTTACGTATGGCTTTTTCAACCTTGCTGACCACCCATTTCGCCATTGACTGGCTGTCTTTTACGTCAACAAGATCCGCAATTTCTGAAAGTTTGATCTCAGCACGCGCAGCGCTCTTGTGCCCGCCGGCAGACCCGAAATTGGAAAAGGCCATCTTTGCTATTTTTCCCGCATTTTGCTGAAAATCGTTGTTCCTGAAAATGACAACCAGGGTCCTTTCGTATATACCGGAAACAATACTCCATCTGGCAGTGTCCACCCTCATACAAAAATCAGCGACAAGGACGCATACATCCGGATTGATGACAGTGCCCAGATGTATAATAATCTTGCCCCTTAAAAGAGATATGTCCTGCAATGCCTTCGCAAAATACTTGAGATAATCAAATCTGATCTCGCCTTGCTCAATCTGCTGTGCAAGATGGATACTCGCATAGCGATAGAGGAATTGAAAGGCCCGGATGTCCTCCATTATGGTCTTTCTCTCAAAATTCCCAGTGTCCGTTTTAATAGCGTGAAATAAGGCGGTCGCAAGTTTGACAGACGGCTTTATCTTTGCCGCCCGCAGGTATTCGGTCATTATAGTGGCTGTTGCGCCATATTCCGGCCTGATGTCATTGTAATGTGCAACCTCACACGTAGACGGGTGATGGTCAATTATTACGTCCGGTTTAAACATGGAGAAGCATTCATGGTGATCCGGTTGAGAGTCAACAATGACAAAACGATTGTGGGTATCATCACACATTTTTTCCATATAACTTAATTCAATTCCCAAGAGATGTATCATGGCAAGGTTATCAGGCCGCTCAATAACATTAAAGTGTGCTATTGAAACCCCTGCAACCCTGCGCCACAAAAGCCTCTTTACAGCCATGGCGCTTGCAATGGAGTCAGGATCGGCATTAATGACGACCAGGACATGGTCATTATGATCAAACCTTGCAAAAAACCTTCGCAACCTTTCTGATGCGGAAACAGTCATGATACTGCCTTTTACATGAAAAACTTTTAGGCGATATTTTCCATATGGATTACACGGACAAGCCCGACATCGCCCCTGACGGAGGAAACCTCAAGGCCTCCGCATTTACATTTTTTTAAACTACCCTGACTATATCATCCAGTGTCTCAAAAGCTTCAGGCCCCCAGCTCCCGGCAGGATAAGCCAAGAGGGCCTGGGCCCGATTGCTGAATGTTTCACATCCTTCGAGCACCGGAGTCAGAAAAGACCAGCACAGTTCCACGGCATCCTGTCTGCAAAAAAGCATATGATCCCCCAGCATGCAGTCCAGCAGGACCTTTTCATAGGCATCCATAATAGGGCCTGAATGATCCCGGTAATAACTGAAATCCATTGTAACGGATCTTAAGCACATCCTTGGCCCCGGATCTTTTGTCTGGAACGTCAGAGATATTTTTTCGTCCGGATAGATCCCCAGGATCAACCTGTTTGCAATGATATCCTGAATCAACGTATGGCGAAACATGGAGTGGGGAACCTCCTTGAACTGGATATGGATCTCAGTCAACTTTTTGGCCAGCCTTTTTCCAGACGTCAGATAAAATGGGACACCATTCCAGCGCCAGTTATCAAGCATTACCTTAATCATTGCAAATGTAGGGGTCAATGAATCATGATCAACCCCTGCTTCATCCCTATACCCCGGAACCATCTTCCCGTCAACAAGGCCTGGGCCATATTGGCCAAGGACAAGATAATCCCCTATGTTTTTTGTGTTAAAGGGCCTTAACGACCTGTAAACTTTGGCCTTCTCATCCATCACACGGTCTGTTTCAAACCTTGAAGGCGGCTCCATTGCCGTCAAGGCCAGCAGTTGCATCATATGATTCTGAAACATATCTCTGAGTACGCCGGCCTTTTCGTAGTAACCGGCCCTATGTTCCACACCCAAGGCCTCAGCCGCTATGATATGGACGTGATCAACGTAATTCCTGTTCCAAACTGGTTCAAAGATGGCGTTTGCAAAACGAAATGTCAGGATATTCTGGACGGTCTCTTTCGCCAGATAATGGTCAATCCTGAAGATCTGATGCTCATGAAAATAATGATGAAGGCTCCGGTCAAGCTGCATGGCGGAGGTCAAATCACGGCCAAAGGGTTTTTCCACCACTATCCTTGACCAGCCATTTCCGTTTTGGCCTTCGGCCGCAAGCCCGGTTCTGCCAAGCATATGGACTATGGGCTCGTAAAGCCCAGGGGGGACGGCAAGATAAAATATCCTGTTTCCCCGCATCTTGGAGCCACCGTCATGCCCCAGAATCTCCGCCTTAAGCCCTTTGCATGAGTCCGGATTATCATATTCAATTGAACGATAAAACAGCAATGCGGAAAACCGCAGCCATTCAGAATCATTCGCCCTGTCAGTTCCCAAACAGGCATTTTTCATCCTGTTTCTAAATTCAATATTGGTCATCCCTGTGCGGCCGCACCCCAGGATAATGCAAGGTTCGGGCAAGTCTTCGTTAAGATAAAGGTGAAAAAGGGATGGAACGATCTTTCTAGCGGTCAAATCCCCGGATGCACCTAGAATCACTATGGTGCAGGGATCAGGCCGTTGCTGAAGTATGCAGGCCTGAGAAGCAGATTCGTGGTCATTAGAAGCAACAGTTTCCATTTATTACTCGCTTTAGACTTTAATAAAAAGGGGGCATCGCACATTTGTGTGGGTG
>DIKH01000277.1:1407-4674 GCA_002424495.1 Desulfobacteraceae bacterium UBA5623 | reverse complement strand
CACAAATGTGCGATGCGGCAAAATTATATTTGTTCCTTAAGGCCATCAACTACCTTGCCAAGATCCATTTTTCGAGAGCCCTTGAGAAATATCACGTCCCCCTCTCGCATTTCATCCCTTATTATTCTCACCATCTGATCATGGGTTTCCACTGCAACAGCACTGTCTCGGCCCATGCCAGATTCCACTGCGCCTTTTACCATTTGAGAGGCGTGTTCACCCATGGCCACAAAGCGCCTGGCCCCGAGTTGCGCCACCATGCGGCCTGCTTCGAGATGGGCCATCACAGCAACATTCCCAAGCTCCATCATTTCGCCAAGGCCCACGATTATGCTATCCCTGTTATTGACCATGGCAGCAACAGAAGTAAGCGCCGCCTTCAGTGACGAGGGATTGGCATTGTAGGTATCGTCCACAAGTGTAATTCCGCCCTCAAGATGAATAAAACTGAACCGTCCTTTTACTCCGGTAAAACTGTGAAGCCCCTGGGCAATGTCTTTCGGATGTTCACCGAGACAGAAGCAAATCGCCGCTGCCGCCAATGCATTATATATGTTTTGAAGGCCAGGGACATTTAGCGTAATATAGGTGGATTCACCATGATAATGGAGGTGAAAGTAAGAGCCCCTGTGGTCATTATTTATGACCTCTGTAGCATACACGTCATTGTCTATTCCAAGCCCAAATGTGATGGTGTCTTTTTTAAACGGGGCGGCTGTTTTCATAAGAAGAATGTCATCTCCGTTTATCACCATCTTTGCTTTTGATGAAATCTTTTCGACCAATTCCACCTTGGCCCTGGCGACCCCTTCAATGCTGCCCAAGCCTTCGATGTGTGCCATGCCGACATTGGTGATAGCGCCGACATCCGGCTCTGCAATCCCGGTCAGGCGAGCGATCTCTCCGAAACGATTCATGCCCATTTCCAATACCGCCTTTTGGTGGGCGCCATCCAGTTTAAAAAGGGTTAAAGGCAATCCGATAAGGTTATTCAAGTTTCCCTGTGTTACAAGCGTATTATTTCTTATTTTCAGAATGCCTGCCGTCATATCTTTGGTGGTTGTCTTTCCTGCGCTGCCGGTTATGGCTGCAACCCGAACGTTATATTGACGCCTCCACCAGCCTGCCAGATCACCAAGGGCCTCAAGGCTGTCATCAACAGCCATGATGGCAGGATCGTTTGGATCAACTATCCGGCCTGGATAATCCCTCTGTATGACCGCCCCTGCGGCTCCCTGATCAATAGCCTTTTGGATAAATTCATGTCCGTCAAAGCGTTCACCCTTGAGCGCCCAGAAAAGATCCCCTCGCTTCATGCTTCTTGAATCTGTGCTCAGCCCGGAAAACACAGTATCCGGCCTTCCAGAGACCAGCGTCGCCTTTGTCGGGCCAAGCATATCTTCTGCGGTTATCTTTCCCCATTGGGCCGGCATTTTCAGGCTCCAGTAGACCTTAAGAAAATTATTTCATTAAAGTGTATGTCAAGGTTTTCATGAAGCAGCCTCCGCAGCCACCTCCCGGTCGTCAAAGTGTCGCTTTTCTTTTCCTATAATCTGGTAATCTTCATGACCTTTTCCGGCTATAAGGATCAGATCTTTCTTGTCCGCCATTTGAACTGCCCTCTTTATGGCGCTCGCTCGATCAGGATCTACAAAATAACCGGCTTGCCACGGTCTGTAATCAGAAAGGCCGTCATATCTATTTACGCCTGACTGGCGAGCCCCTTCCTCAATCTGAGATATTATCGCCATCGGCTCTTCAGTGCGCGGATTGTCAGAGGTGATAAAGACAACGTCACTGCGTTCGCAGGCAGCATGACCCATCAGACTCCTTTTGCCCTGGTCCCTGTCACCGCCGCATCCAAAGACAGTTATCAACCGGCCTCCTTCAACAAGGGGCCTGAGCGCTGTTAAGGCCTTTATCAGGGCGTCCGGCGTATGAGAGTAATCTACAACAATAGTCAGCAAACGACTGTTTTTCACCGGTTCCAGACGTCCCGGCACCCCTTTCAGCCTTGCGATACCTGATATAATGGCATCAGGGGCAGTTTCCATGCACAGCGCAGCAGCTGCTGCGGCCATAATGTTGTATATGTTATAGTCCCCTATTAAAGCCGAGCGGATATCCATTTCGCCGACAGGGGTGCTCAACTTTGCAGTAAGTCCTGTTCTTGTGGACCTGACCGACTCCGCCCTGACATCGCAGTCTCGCCCAAGGCCATAGGTGATAACCGGGACCTTTGTAAGCTTTATAAGGTCTTTTCCCCTTGGGTCGTCTACATTGATAACCGCCCTTGTCTTCTCGCCTGCCCCTTTATCATTGAGCCCGCGAAACAGGCTGCTCTTTGTCTCAAAATATTCCTCCATGGAGTGGTGATAATCCAGATGGTCCCGTGATATATTGGTAAAAACTGCAACACTGAAAGGGCAATCCTTGACCCTTCCCTGGTCCAGTGCATGAGAAGATACCTCCATAACCACATCGGTTACACCCGCATCAGCCATCTTGCGCAATGTCTCCATAAGTTCCAGAGACTCTGGAGTGGTAACAGGCGCCTGCCACGTCTGTTTCAATGAGCGATAATTGATGGTTCCTATAACCCCCGGATTTGCTCCCGCTTCAAAAAGAATAGACTCCAGAAGATAGCTTGTTGTTGTCTTTCCGTTCGTACCGGTTATCCCTATCAGATTAATACCGGAAAAAGGGATGACAAAATAATTTACCGAAAGCGCTGACAGCGCGGCCCTGGAGTCGGGAACCTCTATAAAAACAGCCTGATTCCTGACCGGCCCTACGTCCTTCAAAGACTCTCCAACAACAGCCACCGCTCCGTTTGCAATAGCTGCATTGATAAATTTATGACCATCCTGCAGATGTCCCCTGACTGCTATGAACAAAAACCCTGGCTTAACTTTGCGGGAATCATAGGCCAATCCCTCAATCCAGAGGTCAGGAATACTTTCAGGATCATCTGTTATTATGGATTTGAGAAGCTGCCTAAGTTGCATCAAGCCCTCAGCTCATATAGGAGGTTTGAAATTGACAGTCACAGTATTTACCTCTTTAAGGCAAGTGCCGGGCTTTGGTTTCTGGGTGAAGGCAAGCCCTGTTCCGTCCACGAGCATATTCAACCCTAAAGACCTTCCATTCAACAGCACCTGTCTTATCCCAAGGCCGCTAAAATCCGGTAAGGCCCCATCATCTGTTTTGTGGTCAGCTTTAACCTCTACAATACGATTTTGATCCTTCACATTTTTCTTGAGCTCT
>DIKH01000277.1:0-1364 GCA_002424495.1 Desulfobacteraceae bacterium UBA5623 | reverse complement strand
TCTCTAAATACAGGCCCTGCAATCAGTCCGCCATAGTGGACGCCTCTTGGTTCATCCACCGTCACAAGTATAACAAGCCTTGGGTTATCAGAAGGCACAAAGCCCACAAAACTGGCATAATATTTTGATCTGGAATAAGACTTGGTATTGGGATCAACCTTTTGTGACGTCCCTGTTTTTCCCGCTGCACTGAACCCTTCGATAGAGGCCCTTGAAGCAGTGCCATGATCGCTTACAACGCCTTCAAGTATTTGAGTGGCCTTTCTGGCTGTCTTAGGTGACAGAACCTGTCTTATAACCTTTGGCTCTGCTTCTTGGATCGTACTGCCGGAGTTGTCGACAATAGCCTTGACAACATAAGGCCGCATCAATTTTCCGTCATTGGCAATCGCCGCCATGGCCATGGCAAGCTGCAAAGAGGTGCAGGCCATGCCTTGGCCGAAGAACAGATTGGCCTGATCAATCAGCTTGGTGTTGGCTATCGGTCTTACAAAACCATCCACTTCACCCAAAAAATCAGAGCCGATCTTGCTGCCGAATCCGAATTTTCTCAGGTAGTCATAATAAGTTTTATAGCCGAGCCTCAGTCCCATCTTCACGCCGCCAATGTTGCTCGAAACCATGATGATCTCTCTGACATCCATGACGCCGTGTTTTTTGGTGTCGTGGACGACACGTCTGCCTATTGTATATTTTCCCATCTCACAGTCAAATTTGGTCTCAGGTGTAACAACCTTCTCTTCCAGACAAGAGGCCATAAGAAAAGCCTTCAGGGTGGAGCCTGGTTCGAAACAATCTGTAACCGCCCTGTTTTTCCAGAAAGAGGGGTTGTACTTGCCGTAAATATTGGGATTGAATTCCGGGACAACAGCCATTGCCAGGATCTCTCCGGTCTTGGGATTGATGACCAGGCAGTTACCCGCCATGGCATTGAACTTTTCTACAGCATTTCTAAGCGCCTGCTGGGCGATAAACTGGATGTCTTTATCTACAGTAAGGATGATGTCGTACATCTCGCGGTCAGAGGGCATTGTCTCTGTCATTGAAAACGGCCGTCCCAGGGCATCCCTTAGCTGCACGAGGCTGCACTGGGGCCCGCTCAGAAAATGGTCATATTTTTTCTCGATGCCTTCAAGACCCTTATTGTCCTGGCCGACAAAACCTATCAGATGTGCGCCGCTTTCTTTTTCCGGGTAATAACGTTTGATCTCGCTGGTTATTCCCACCCCCTTCAAATTCGCCGCCCTGATCTGGTTCGCCCGATCAGGGGGGATCTTTCTCGCAATCCATACAAATGGACTCTTGCTTTTTAATAGGTTAAGGATCTTCACCTTGTTCTGATTTAACATCTTGGCCAGTTGTTC
>DIKH01000392.1:3909-4695 GCA_002424495.1 Desulfobacteraceae bacterium UBA5623 | reverse complement strand
TTCAAAACAGACACCCACCCCTGCCCGCTAGCGCCCTGACTTTTTGAGAAGTTACATGAAAAGCCCCCATAAACCATATCAGATTGTGGGGGCTTTATCAGTTAATAATACTGTACTAACAAGACCTTAATCCTGTTATTTTCTGTAATCGTAGATCCCTCTGCCGGTCTTGACGCCCAGCCAGCCTGCCCTTACATAGTTTCTGATCAGAGGACAGGGACGATATTTTGGATCGCCAAATTCACTGTACAGGGTGTTCATGGTCGCCAATACCAGGTCAATTCCCATGAAATCAGCTGTTCTTAATGGTCCTGCTGGCAGGTTTACACCCAGTTGCATGGCCTCGTCAATCTCCTCGGGGCTTGCAACGCCTTCCATCAATGTGAAAAATGCCTCGTTTATCAATACTGCAAAGATCCTTGTGACGATAAAGCCCGGGGCCTCCTTGATGACAACGGCCTTTTTCCCCAGCTTTGCACAAGTATCGGTAATAATCTTACAGGTCTCGTCAGAGGTTGCAAGGCTCCTGATTATCTCGACCAGTTTCATCAAGGGAGGGGGATTAAAAAAGTGCATGCCGATGAATTTGTCGGGCCTTTTTGTTACTGCGCCCATTTCTGCGATGCTCTTTGCAGTTGTGTTTGAGGCAAAGACGGTCTCTGGCGGGCAGACGCCGTCAATCTCTTTGAATATGGACTTCTTGATCTCGATATCCTCTGTTGCGGCCTCGATGACCAACTGGGCGCCCGCCACCACCTCTTTCAGGTCCAATGTGGGTTTGAGCCT
>DIKH01000392.1:0-3728 GCA_002424495.1 Desulfobacteraceae bacterium UBA5623 | reverse complement strand
TCATTAAGTTGATCAATTGCCGGACTGACAAACAACCGGCCTATAACAAGTAGAGGGGGATATTAGAAAAAAGAAGACAGCGTGTCAAGTTCAATTATCCTAATGATTTTCTTGGATAATCGCATTTTTCCAGCCGGCGGTTCAAAACCGTTACCGTCTCGCCAGCTCCTCTTTGACCGCAATGCCTATTTTCTCTACGGTGTAAGGCTTTTTAATGTATCTTCCCGCGCCCAGTTTCTGAATGGCATTGACGTCTTCTGTCTCGGAAAAGCCGCTTGTTATGATAGCCTTTTGGTGAGGGTGAACCCTTATTATCTTCTCATAAGTTTCGCGACCGTTCATGCCTTTGGGCATGATCATATCCAGGACGATCAGATCCACGGGATTATTTGACAGATATTCAACGGCCTGCTCTCCGCTTGGTACTGCCTCAACCATGTATCCCAGCCTGGAAAGAAGACCGCAAGCAATCTCCCGTTGTCTTTCCTCATCGTCCACTACCAGAATTCTTTCACCGTGACCAAAATAACTATCCTGAGAAACATGCCTTTCCTCGGCATTGACCTCTGCCCTGACCGCGGGGAAGTATAGCTCAAACAGGGTGCCACCATTTCCGCTTTTAACATTAATAAAACCTCCATGATTTTGAACCGAATTCCACACCACTGTAAGCCCAAGGCCGGTGCCGCTCCTTCCCATTACCTTTCTGGTATAAAACGGCTCAAAGATCCTTCCAAGATCCTCCTGGAAAATACCGGATCCATTGTCGGACACGCTCAGAACTGAATACTCACCGGAGGGCATGTCTTCATAGCCCTTTTTAGGCTCATCAAGATATCTGTTCATCGTGGAGATTGTGACCGTGCCGTTTCCATTAATCGCCTCTGATGCATTGTTGACCAAATTCATCAGGTCTTTTTTTATGTGAATCGGAGAACAATTAATGTTCAAGACATCCGGATCAAGCTGGGACTTGAATTCAATTGAAGGGTGTACTGTCGCAATTTTCCTGTGCTCCACTGAGCCAAGGTATTCGTTTACTAAGTTGTTCAGGTTTTTTACCTCCTTACCAACAACAGCCCCTCTAGCAATAGTAAGCAGGTCTGAGACAACCTCTGCCGCCCTGAGTCCGGATTCCTGGATGGTCATTACGGGCTTTACAAGGGGGCTGTCTTCAGGCAGGTCCATTAAGAGCAACTCCGGATAGCTTACAATACCGGAGAGTATGTTGTTTAAGTCATGGGCAATACCCCCGGCCATAAGACCCAAAGACTCCATCTTGGACAGCCTTGCTAGCCTTTCCTCTGTTTTACGCAGGGCCTCCTGAGCCCGCTTGACCTCGGACAGGTCTGCTATAATTCCCCTTAGCCCCATGGGACTTGTGTCTTTGATGATGGGACTTGTGTAGATCATAGCCGGATATGTCCTCCCGTCTCTTGTCAGAATCGCATATTCTATGCCCGGCAGTTTTTCGCCCCTAAGAATCCTTTGCATATTACTCCTGGCCATATCCCTGCCTTCCGGTATTATCAACTCAAATGCGCTTATGCCTTTATCTAATTCCCCTTCTGTGAATCCAAAAATCTCAAATGCAATGCTGTTTAAAAAGGTAATGTTGCCGGCAGCGTCTGCCTCAAAAACGACCTGGGGAAGGAGATCGGCCAGTTGCCTGTATCTTTCCTCGCTCTCCTTGAGTGCGTTTTCGGCCTTCTTTCGCTCTGTAATATCACGCATTATCACCAGATCAGCCGGCCTGCCGTCATGTTGAATCAGTGTCCCTGAGACTTCACAGGCAATAGAGCTGCCGTCTTTTGAGACAAGATCAATGAATTCATATCGGCAGACAGGTCCCCTCTCCATAAAGCGATCTTCAAGTCGTCTTTTCACGCTATCTTTGTCTTTTTCCTGTATGAGGGCAAAGATGCTCTGGTTGATTACCTCATCCCAGGTATACCCAAACAGTTCCGAGTATTTTTTGTTGGCGAACTTATGGGTGTAATCGTCTCCAATGACAACAACCGCATCAGGTATCAAATTTAGCAGCTCTCTATATTGCTCTTCCCTGTCTTTGGCCGCCTTCTCTGCATTCCTTCTTCTCTTTTTGTCCTCAAGGTGCTCAAGGCACCTATTAACACGGTAATTAAGCTCTTCAATGTCACACGGCTTGATCAGATAATCGTCTACGCCGAACCTGAATGCCTCAACTGCAGATGTAACATCGGCATATCCGGTAAGGATTATCACTATAGTCTCAGGTCTGAGCTGCTTCGCTCTTTTCAAGACAGCAATGCCGTCGAGCGGCTCCATGATCAGATCTGTTATCACCAGGTCAAAGCGTTCGTCAGCCATCATGGAAATAGCCTTTTCACCACTTTCTGCTGTTATGACACGATAGCCTTTCTCTCCAAGCTCATGAGAGGTGCTTGCCAGAATAAAAGGGTCATCATCCACAAATAGTATAGAAAAAATTTTCATCTCTTGGTCCTCATCACCCCGTCTTCTACCATTGAGAGGAAAAGGTTATATATTAACACTGAGGTTTAACTTCCACACGAGATCGCCTGTCCACATGAGCTGAACAGGACTTTCTACAAGACCCGAATCTGAAGTTTTTTGACCATATTCCCTCACGGACGGAGGGGTGTAAGAATGAATGGGAGAAATACCGGCAACCAGTTGGATATAATAACGTGAAACAGGAGCCAGTTTATATTAATCAAATAAGATTGTCAAAACATCAATAAAAAGGCAGATCCTCTGAACCCATTTTTCCTTAAGGGTTTACAGGGCTTCCAAACCAATATATGATTATACACTGAATTCAAAATTCAAAATTAAGAATTCAAAATTACTCCTTTAGGGGGGCATGTTGTCATGGGCGATAGCCATAACGAAGATCAATGTAAGATTGATGTCGGAATCACGGAAAAATACCGGGAAGAGATTCCGGCCATTGTGGACCAGCTTATACTTTCCTGTGAGCGCGAGGAATGTTTCGATCACGTAAGCCCGGAACCCCTTCCCTCCAGGAACGCCATCATTGAGCTGATCGTCAAGGCCCGCCAGATACTTTTTCCGGGCTATTTTATAAGAACAAGGGTAGACAGAGTCAACATAGGATACTACTTCGGGCAAGTGGTTGTTGATTTTTTCGAGTCCCTGGCCGAACAGATCACCCTTTCCATCCGGCATGAATGTCTCAGGTTTAACCAACCCTGCACCCATTGTCAGGACCGGGGGCACGAGGCCGCCATCACATTTTTAAAAGACTTGTCATCGTTAAGGGCTCTGCTGGGCAAAGATGTCATTGCTGCACGGGATGGAGATCCTGCAGCCCATAGCTATGATGAGATCATATTCAGCTATCCCGGGCTCTTTGCCATCTCCGTGTATCGCATTGCCCACCATCTGTATGAGCAAGGGGTCCCCCTGATACCGCGGATAATGACGGAATACGCCCACAGCCAGACCGGAATTGACATCCACCCGGGGGCGCACATCGGGGAGAGCTTTTTTATAGACCACGGTACAGGGGTTGTTATAGGACAGAGCTCGGAAATAGGCGACAGGGTGAGGATTTATCAGGGTGTCACCCTGGGGGCCTTGTCCCTTTCCAAAGATTCTGTTGAGGGCCTGAGAAATAAAAAGCGTCATCCGACCATCAAAGATGATGTTATTATATATGCAGGGGCCACAATATTGGGCGGGGAGACAGTTATAGGTGAACG
>DIKH01000333.1:3635-4157 GCA_002424495.1 Desulfobacteraceae bacterium UBA5623 | reverse complement strand
CTCTCAAGAAAAAGAATATGTACCAATTTGCCACTGCCGGAATGGTTCCCGAGTTTCTCTGGACAAGGAATAAGCTCGTCCGGACTCCGGAGGATGTGAAAGGACTGAAGATCAGAGTTGCAGGCAAAGTGGAGGCTAAAGTTATCCAGGCCCTGGGAGGAGCTCCGGTGACCATGCCCTCTGCCGAGGTGCCTCAGGCATTACAGCGTGGAGTTGTTGATGGGGCACTGATGAACCCCTGGACTGCCTCAGGACGGGGTGTTGAAGAGTTTTGCAAGTACATGCTGGTGTTGCCGTTAACATGTCAGACCACACCTTATTATGTGCTCTGGGACAAGTGGAACAGCTGGCCCGAGGATGTGCGGAAGGTGCTCACGGACGCGGCGAAAGAATGGGAAGGGAAATATATCGCGCTGAAAGGAGCAGCTCTAAATGATGCACAGTTGGAAGCAGAGGTACTTCCTTATTATAAAAAGAAAGGCATGAAGATGATATTCCCCACGAAAGAAGAAGCCAAAGCAT
>DIKH01000333.1:0-3614 GCA_002424495.1 Desulfobacteraceae bacterium UBA5623 | reverse complement strand
TTGGAGAAGATGTGGGCAGAAAGGCGTTAAAATACACGGATCTTAAGGCAAAATAAGTGTGTTATCTACAATTAATACCAGAGGGTTCAAGAGGTCAAGGATTCGAGGATTCGAGTGAAATGCTAAAAAACTGTATTGCAGTTGTAACAGGTGATGCATCAGGATTAGGGGTATGAAGGAGGATGCCGTGGTCTTTCGGAACATACAATTCGAGGAACCCGAAGCCGGGATTGGATTCTTAACATTGAACCGGCCGGATTGCTTGAATGCGCTCTCCATTGAGATGGTGGAAGAGCTCCATGCCTTGTTTCGCGAGCTTCATTACCGTGAACAGGTGAGAGTCCTGTTGATTGCAGGGCGGGGCCGGGGGTTTTGCGCCGGCGCCGATCTCAGGGATGAGAAAATCCTGGGGCCTGCTATGTCACGCGATACCGCGGGTCATCTGGAAGTGGTTCAGAGGAAATTCTCTGCCCTGATTATTGAGATGCGGCGGTTGCCCCAGCCCATTATCTCTATCGTCAATGGCCCTGCGGCGGGGGGCGGCCTGTGCATTGCCATTGCGTCAGACGTCACGATAGCGGGTCCCCGCGCCGCTTTTACCGCTTCCTTTGCTAATATCGGCCTCTCGGGAGGAGAACTCGGGACGTCCTATCTGTTGCCGAGGCTGGTAGGTATTGCGCGGGCATCCGAGATCCTCCTGACGGGCCGCACCGTTCAAGCCCAAGAGGCGGATCGGATCGGTCTGGTCAGCCTTCTGGTCGAGGAAGAGGAAAAGTTAATGGACGCCGCCATGGAAAAGGCCCGGGCGATGCTTGGCAAAAGTCGATTAGGGTTGCGACTGACAAAAGAGGCACTGAACCGGAATCAAATGGCACCGTCCCTGGAGGCTGCCATCTGCGTGGAAGACCTTAATCAGAGCGTCTGTGCGACCTCTTCCGATTTCTTGAGGGAAGTGGAGAAATTCCAGAAAAAGAAAAAAGGATAGAAGTCATGGCAAGGAAAAAATTGGTCTCATTGACAGAGGCCATCGGTATCATCCGCGACGGGGACGTGCTGTTCCTCGGGTCCCTCATTGAATGCCGGCGGCCCATGGCGGCCGCATATGAAATCGTCAGGCAGCAGAGGAGCTCCGGTGACCATGCCTTCTGCCGAGGTTCCTCAGGCATTACAGCGTGGAGTCGTTGATGGAGTCTTGATGAACCCCTGGACTGCCTCAGGACGCGGCGTTGAGGAGATATGCTGGTGTTGCCACTATCAAATCAAGGTGGAGCTTGTTATGTATTGTGGGACAAGTGGAACAGCTGGCCTGAGGATGTGCGGAAGGTGCTCACAGGTGCGGCAAAAGAAAACAAACTCGCCTCTCCAGGAGGCGCAATAAACTATGAACAGTTGGAAGCAGAGTTACTCCCTTTCTATAAAAAGAAAGGTGTGACGGCAGTATATCCCACGAAAGAAGAAGCCAAAGCATTTCAACAGGCGATCAGACCTGTAGTTGACTGGTGGGTCGAGCAGGTTGGAGAAGATGTGGGCAGGAAGGCGTTAAAATACACGGATCTTAAATAAGGGATCAGGGGTCGGGGGTCGGGGATCAGGGACTTCTGACCCCTTAACAGGGCGGGATAACCCCGCCCCTACCAACCCCTAACCCCTGTTTTTACACAATAGTCACCAAACGTGACGGAAATTTATGAGAGGACGAAAAATGGGACAGGTATATTCTTCAACAAAATCCGCATTGCGCCGGGTAACCGGGAACATGGCAATGCTGTCTGAATGGGTATTACTGGCCATGACAGTGATTGTTTTTTATGATGTGGTCATGCGCTATATATTTAACAGTCCTACGACCTGGGCACTGGAAATGAGTGAATATATGCTGGTGTTTATGGCCTTTATCGGAGCCGCTGAGGTGCAGAGGCAGAAGGCGAACATCAAAATGGATTTTCTTTATCTCAAGTTTCATCCAGACATGCGTCGGTATGTTGATGTTTTCAATTCTTTCCTCATGTCAATATTCGGTTTTTTACTTTTACGGGCTTCGCTGAAGATGACGCTCACGGCGTATAAATATGGTTCCGCGTCGAATTCACTTTTAGAAACCCCACTGTTTATTCCTTATTCGATAGTTGTCATTGGCATGTTTTTTCTCTTGCTGCAGAGTATCGTTGATATTGTGGAATCAGCAAGACAGATAACAAATCCCGGCCATCTGAAGGAGGGAAATTGAAATGGGTTCTACACTAATAATCTTTATTTGTATTGTCATTGTGGTCGGTCTTTTGTTTTTAGGCAGTCCTATTTTTATCTGTCTCGGTATAGCGGGAATAGCCGGAATTTTTCTCAACACCGGGGTTGCCGGGCTTTCTGTATTACAGACCACGGTATTTGGCGCGGTCTCGAGTTTTCCATTGGCGGCCGTGCCATTGTTTATGTTAATGGGTGAGATAATATTTCGCAGCGGCATTGGAGGGGATCTTTTTCATGTTCTCAGCCGTTTATTGCGTCGCCTGCCGGGAGGACTGGCGATGGCTACGATCATTGCCTGCGCTGTCTTTGGCGCCATGTGCGGAGTGAGCATAGCCGCCGTGGCCAGTATCGGTGTTATTGCGCTGCCTGAGATGCTTAAACGCGGGTATGATCCCAAACTCGCGGCCGGCGCGGTATGCGCCCCGGGCGCTCTGGCAATGTTGATACCGCCCAGTCTGCTTTTTATTCTTTATGGTGAAGTGGCGCATGTATCGGTTGCAAAGCTTTTTGCAGCGGGCCTTCTGCCCGGGATCATGCTGGCCCTGTTGATGTGCGGTTATGTTTTTATAATGGAAATAAAATCAAACAGGAGTTCTGAGTTCCGGAAAGACATCGGAGAGCCTGTGACACTGAAAGAACTGGCGGGCTTTTTAAAGAGGTTATGGGCTCCGATGTTGCTCATAATAGTGGTTTTAGGATCCATATATCTCGGCATTGCCACGCCCACCGAATCGGCCGCCATAGGCTGCGTGGGAGCTTATTTTATCGCCTTTGTAATTTACCGCATGAAGTGGACCGCCTTCAGGGAAACATTGATACGTTCAACGCGGATCACATGCATCATTCTCGTTGTCTTTGTCGGGGCCGTGGTGTTTACCCAGTTTTTAAATCTGCTTCGTGTGCCGGACATGTTTGCTCAGTTTATAGTTTCCCTGAACGTATCGCCACTGGTAACGATGATTTTGATACAACTTATGCTTGTTGTTCTGGGTATGTTTGTGGATGGAGCGTCCTTGGTTTTGATAACAACTCCCATACTTTTGGGCACCGTACTGGCGATGCACTGGGATCCCATCTGGTTCGGAGTACTGATGGTAACGAATATGAACATTGCAGTCATAACTCCCCCTGTGGGTCTCAACCTGTACACGCTGGCCAGTATTACCAAAGATGTGGATATGGAGACTATATTAAAAGGGACACTGCCATATGTAATTGTGGAATTTGTAGGGCTTTTAATACTCATCGCGTTTCCACAGATCAGCCTGTGGCTGCCGAGTATGATGAAATAACTTGCAAGTAACTACTCAGGTTCACAGTTCAGGGGTTCAAGGTTCAACAATTGAATGAAGAGAATCGAGTAATAT
>DIKH01000190.1 GCA_002424495.1 Desulfobacteraceae bacterium UBA5623 | reverse complement strand
TGATGGAAAACCAACTAACATAAACAATGTGGAGACATGGGCCAATGTGCCGCTGATAATCAACAACGGTGTTGACTGGTACAGGCAGATGGGCACTGAAAACAGCAAAGGGACCAAGATCTTCTCCCTTGTGGGAAAGGTGAATAATACCGGTCTCGTCGAAGTGCCTATAGGCGCTACCATCAAGGAGGTTGTCTTTGATATCGGCGGAGGAATACCCAAAGGCAGAGAGTTCAGGGCGGTGCAAATGGGCGGGCCATCGGGCGGGTGCGTCCCCAAACAGTTTCTGAATCTCCCGATTGACTACGATACCCTGCAACAGATAGGGGCCATCATGGGCTCCGGCGGAATGGTGGTCATGGATGAAAACAACTGCATGGTGGAAATCGCCCGGTTTTTCCTGAGCTTCACCCAGTCAGAGTCCTGCGGCAAATGCGCACCCTGTCGTCTGGGCACAACCCAGTTGCTGGAGGTGTTGACGAGAATTACAAGGGGCCAGGGCAGGCTCTCCGACATAGAGACCATTAAGGAAATAGGAGAGACAATAACAGAGACATCCTTGTGCGGCCTCGGCCAGACATGCGCCAAGCCCGCCCTTTCAACCCTTAAGTTTTTTGAAAAGGAATTCAGGGATCATATCCTGGAGAAACGTTGCGCAGGCGCAACATGTGATTCCATGGTGATATCTGCCTGCCAACATGCATGTCCCGCCGGGATTGACGTGCCCAACTATGTTGCGGCAATCGCCGGCGGAAAATATGAAAAGGCGGTGGAGATAATCAGGGAGAGAAATCCCTTTCCCGCCGTGTGCGGCAGGATCTGCATTCACCCCTGCGAATATAAATGCAGGCGAGGGGAGCTGGATGACCCTGTGGCGATCAGGGCCTTAAAGCGCTTTGCGTCGGACTGGTATTTTGATCACATAGGAGTTCGCCAAAAACCATTTCCTGTCACCCAAAAAGGCGCGATTGCCATTATAGGCGCAGGCCCGGCCGGACTTACCTGCGGATATTACCTGGCGAAGATGGGCTACAAGGTGACAGCATATGAGTCCCAGCCAATGGGTGGCGGCATGCTGGGCATCACTATCCCGGAGTTCCGGCTTCCTCGGTCTGTCATAGAGCAGGAGATTGATTACATAAAAAGCTGCGGGGTGGATATCCGCTACAACTCCCCCATTGATGTAAGACACACTGTAAATGATCTTCTGGAAGAGGGCTACAAGGCGGTGTTTATTGCAGCAGGCGCCCAGTCCAGCCTCCGGATGGGGATTCAGGGTGAAGACGAGGGGGTCGAAGGTCTCTATCACGGACTGCAATTTTTGACGGATATCAGGACAGGCAAAGATATCCGGTTTACGGGCAGGGTCATAGTCATTGGCGGAGGAAATGTAGCTATTGATGTGGCCAGAACCGCCTTGCGCGTAGGCGCCCAGGACGTCCAGATCTTTTATCGAAGGACTATCACCGAGATGCCTGCATGGGACAAAGACATCGAGGAGGCAATGGAAGAGGGTGTTGTCATCAACCCATTGTGGGCGCCAAAGAGGATTATTCATTCCGGCGGCAAGGTGACGGGAATGGAGTTTGTACGCAGTAAAACCGTATTTGATCCGGCAGGCGGCTCCCGCCTGAGTGTTGATGAGGAGACAACGCTTATTGTAGATGCAGACACGGTAATAGTTTCCATTGGTCAGGCGCCTGATGTCACATTCCTGTCAAAGGACAGCCAGCTTGAAAGGGCCTTGTGGGGGAGCCTCAAGGTGGATGAAAACAGTCTTTCGACCAATATCCAGGGAATTTTTGCAGGAGGTGATTTTACAACCGGACCCAGCACTGTAATTCAGGCCATCGCATCCGGCAGAAGGGCAGCTCTCGCCATTGACAGATATCTGCATGGTGAAAAAGGCAGGGTGGAGATCCTTGATGAGAAGACATCCATGGAGGAAAATATCGGCCTGGCGCTGGACGAAGAGACGACCGATGAAAAGCCCAGGATAAAGGTGAAGGTCGAAGAACCAGAGGAAAGGGTTAAGGATTTCCGGGAGGTTGAAATGGGTTTTAGCGAGGAGCAGGCGCATCAGGAAGCGATGAGGTGCCTGAGATGTGATATCGAAAAAAACAGGAGAGAGACATGATTCGATCTATTACGCAGCAAAAACCTGAAGAAGAGCTTGACCGTCTTCTTGAGGGCCTTGGAAGGGTTTTTATCGTAGGGTGCGGCACATGTACAACGCTGACCAACACCGGGGGCGGACCTCAGGTGGAGGCGATGAAGGAGACCCAGACAAAAAAGGGTAAGCTGATCACAGGAAGTGTCATTTTGCCGGTTGCCTGCGATAACATCAGCACGGTGGCCCTGGCCGAGTTCGGCCAGCAGATCGGGCTGGCTGACGTCTTGCTGATCATGTCCTGCGCATTTGGCGTTCAGACCATAGCCAGGCAGATAAAAAAGGTGGTCGTGCCCGCCCTTGACACCCTGTTTATAGGAAAAGAGACCGGCGTGGGCTTGTTTGACGAGATCTGCTCCCAGTGCGGGGCCTGTATCATAGGCGAGACCGGCGGTATATGTCCGGTCACATCCTGCCACAAGGGGCTTGTAAATGGGCCCTGCGGCGGAACCAATGACGGGATGTGCGAGATAGACAAGCAAAAAGACTGCGCCTGGACACTAATATACAACCGGTTGAAGGATCTTAATCGTCTCGATGCCATGAGAACGCTGCAAAAGCCAAGGAACCACCATGGCGGAGAGCCGCGGCCAGGTAAGCTAAGGATTGCTGCTTCGTAGCGTCAAAACCTTAAATAGGCTGTTAGCTTAATAATGAAAGGAGCCTCGACACATGCCATCCTCATTTAAAAAGGCCCTGGAATCAGGCAAATTTGTTGTTACATCTGAGGTTGCTCCCCCCAAAGGGACCAATCTAGAAAAGATGGTACACCACATTGAACTGCTGAAGGACAAGGTGGATGCCATGAATGTCACCGACCATCAGAGCTCGGTCATGAGGTACCCTTCCCTTGGGGGGGCGATTCTCGTAAAGGAGATGGGAGGAGAGCCGATTCTACAGATGACCTGTAGGGACAGAAACAGGCTGGCCTTACAGGCGGATCTGCTCTTCGCCTCAAGCAGGGGGATAAACAATGTCCTGTGTCTCACCGGTGATTCGGTCATCCTGGGTGATCATAAGGAGGCAAAAGGCGTCTTTGACCTGGATTCAAGTCAGTTGCTGTCGGCCATCAGGAGGCTTGAAAAAGGAAAGGATCTGGGCGGAAACGATCTGGAAGGAGGGGTATCTTTTTGCGCAGGGGCAATCGTTACCCCCGAGGCCAACCCCATTGAGCCCCAGCTTATCAAGTTTGAGAAAAAGATAGAGGCTGGCGCCGAGTTCATACAGACACAGGCCGTATATGACCTGGATAATTTCAAAAAATTCATGGAATACGCAAGGCAATTTCCCGTAAAAATCCTGGCAGGGATAATACTGCTTACCTCAGCACCCATGGCCAGGTTCATGAACAAGAATGTGGCTGGGGTTAATGTGCCCCAGGATCTGATTGATGAAATGGCCGCAGCGCCCAAGGGCCGAGCGCTTGAAAAGGGGATAGAGATTGCAGGCCGCATGATAAAGAGGGTTAAGGAAGAAAGGATGTGTGACGGCGTGCATATCATGGCTATAGGGAAGGAGGAAGTGGTGCCTGATATAATGGCGGCGGCAGGATTGACTTAAGGGGAACCTCGCGTACAAGTTCATCAGCCTTGGTCCTGCCGGATCGAATAAGCTAGGAGGCTGTCCGAGAATGAGATAACAATTTACTTGGTCAATTCGCTATGTTTGTTGATTGTGAGCGGACGACCATTGAGAATCACCCTGGCCTTTCCTTGCTCAAAAGGGTCTGCCTTTTCATGCTTTGGTGCCTTATGGCCTTAGAGGAGGACTTTATGTCACGCAAAAAATTTATGGGCTCTGGAAAAACATCTCAATCTCAGGAATCTTAACTCTACAGTTCGTCAATATCCCTGTACCGTCCTTCATTCTTTAGCAAATCGTAATAGCTCCATATCCTTTTTACATAACGAACCGGCTCCGTGCCCCGACAGTAGCCATGGGTGGCCTTATTATAGTATTCAGGATAACGCAACAGGGGGAGGATCTTTTCCAGGTCCGACCAGCAATTCGGATCGAGGTTTTTCTCTCTTGCGATCTTCCGGGCATCAAAGATATGGCCGGGACCTGCGTTGTAACTTGCAAGGGTGATCAGCAACCTGTCAGGATTTTCTGCTTGATCAAATATCTTGTAGAGCATGTCAAAGTATTTGATGCCGGCAGTGATATTCTGCACCGGGTCCCGCCGGTTTTCAATGCCCATCTGGAGGGCGGTGTCAAGTGTCAGCTGCATTAGCCCTTCAACCCCGGCGTCACCCTTTGCCATTGGATCAAAGTGTGATTCCTGGTATATCAGTGCGGCAATGAACCGCCAGTCAATTTCATATTCTTCCGCGGTTTCTTGAATTATTTCCGTATACTTTGGGAGCCTGGACTTGACCCTGCTGTGAAAATTTCTAACGTCGGCATGATCAAAGACATCTAAGTCAAAAGAGTACGCAGGATCTATTATTGAAGAGAGAGGGAACAGGTGTTCCCCGATAATATCAGCATATTCAGAATTCAACGCCTCTGTGAGTTCTTCCCAGCTTGATGTGACAACCTTATATTTGATCCCTGGATTTCTGAAATAGGTCAGATCGTTTCCAAAATCTACGGAATCAACAGCAGGACTGTAACAGCTAGGGGCATCATTCCAAGTGAATACACTGATTGTTCTGGCCTCTTTTATTTTTTCAGGAGGTTTTGTTTCTGCACAGGACAGAATAAGCGGCAGGATTAGAAAGACAAAAACAAGGGCCGCATTTTTTGGTGTTTTTTTCATTGCCAGAACTAATAGCTATCATAGTTGTCAATAGAAGACTTTCGTTGAGAAAGGGGGATCGAAACAGAAGATTGACAAAATTATATATGCCCCCAATGCAAGAATTAAGGAAATCAGGGCCGCTGGCTTGAGGAAGGGCTTTTCACCCCTTCAAGTCTGATCTCAGTTGTCCATCTCTTTCTATTAAAAAGAAATCCGCTTGTCCTGTTCTCCTTTTCTTCTGCGGATTATATTGCCGGTCCCTGATTGACTTTTACGCTGATTTCGTTTTGCCTCGTTCTGTTTGCTCAATTCAAACATCTCCCGAAGTTTGGCATCCAATTTGCTAATTTTCACAGCATTCATTACTTTGTTGTTTTCCTTGTTCACTAAAGTATTAGATAATCCGCCCTGAGAATCCAGCCCCAGGAAATTTAGAGTTTAACTCATTCCTCCGCTCGGCACATGAAAGAGCTTTAGCCTTTTTGCGAGGCACAGCCGTTTTATGTCCACACCGGGGAGGCAATTCAAAAACGCCCGTTTTTATCCAATTTCATGTTCATGCTGGATCCGGCCCAAGCTGTATTGAACGCCTAAAACACGAATTACTCTTTCCGGGATGGTCCAGCAGTACTATTTTTTTGATCTTGGGTAAAATTTAACGTTTTAAATTGCCTCCCGGGATTATAATCCCGGCCCTTATTTTCACTGGAGGAAAGTAAGAGGCCTATTTCAAATCCAAAAGGAGTATGATAAGCGCTAAACGGTTTTTGTTTCTAAAGACAAAGACATGAACCAGAATGGGACGAGCCGTACTTCTCGGAACAGTGGAAGGTCATGGTGGAAAACACCGTTAAGACCGAACGCGATATTTGACTTTACAAAACAAAAAAAACCTTAGCATCAAATTTTTGAGTCCATCCATATTTGCCTTAATTCATATTTTTTGTCAAGTGAAAAATATCACATATTCCAAAAAAAATTTGAGGCTGGATTAAGCAGTTCTGAGCACGACCTTAGAAACCAAGATCCTCGTTAATCAAAACCACCTTTATCCTGCCTTTTGGAAATGATTTTTCAGTTATAGTCCATGAATTGCAAATACGCTCAGGGCTCTTGCACTCCTCGCAATAGGAGCTTTTGGCACAAGGTGTCTTCTTCTCAAGCCGCATGGCGTTTACTGGCGCTGCATAGTCTTTGATCCGGGACATGGCCGCATTCAGATCAGAGACGATTTTGTTGCGTCCTACCAGGATAACCACATTTTTGGGTCCGAAAGTGATGGCAGCGACACGGTTTCCATACATATCAAGGTTGACGAGTTGTCCGTATTCTGTAACAGCGTTTGTTCCTGTGATAAACAGATCAACAAGCATGGCATCTCGCCGCATCTGACTGATTTCATCCGGAGGAAGCTTTTTGCTGAATACATCCAGGACCTCCAGGTTTGAAGAGTCCCTGACGGCCGCATAAATGCCAGTGGAGACAAGCGTCACGGATCCGCCCCAGGAAACCGTATTTACATCCATTTTGGCAATGATTTCAGTTAAGACTATCTCTTTTGCGGCGGCAGAATTATCGGCAATGTACACGTCAAAGTTATTTTCCTCCAGTGCTTTTTTTACATCAGCAAGGCGAATCTGCCAATACTGCTGAATAGGATCTTTCATAGTGTCCTCCTGGCACGATATGGTTTTAGCCCTTGTTTCGGTATCAGTTTTATCTCACCTGATAATTATAATGCAGAGAGCCGGTTAGGATAGTCCCATGAACTCAATCAATGAATTTTCCAATGATACTATGCTGTAACTTCATTTCATGAATAAGACGATCATGATGTCGCATCTTGATTATCGAACGAATAATCAGGTACGCACCAAAAACAATCAAGAAAAAACTGATTATGCCTAATGGAATAAGGAAATGTAATACATGAAGGACATCATAATATCTTGAAGTGGCTATCAGAACACTCATAACTGATAGAGGCAACGCTAATACAGCTATCCCTGTCCGCATCACGGCTAAAGATGTGCGCTTTTCCGCCAGAACAAGTTGCACCTCATTTATTGCTATAGAATTAAATTCAGTTTTATTGCCGCTCATATCTTGTGCCTTTTTAGTATGTTATGTTGTGTAAGCCCGCCATGGCGGGATCGTCATTCTTGATCTCGGCAAAAATATCTTATTTTCGGACAGCCTCCCAAGTCTTTTATCATTTTATCTCATCTTTGGGAATCACCACTGCCCATTTTTTAATATTGCATAACCAGGCTCAACACCTTATCTTACTTTTTCATGTCCCTTTCAGATCGAATAAAACAAATCCAGAGCCGTATTGCCCATGTCATGACCCGGGATCAGGCCGGCTTTGCCGATCAGATCCTTCAGATTCGGAAACGGGCCGGAAACAGGCCTCCTGACAAGGTCTTTTTCCGGCAACTGAGCTATCTGGAAAAAAGGGTTGAGACCGCCATTCGGACAAAGCAGGACCGGATTGAGCTAAAACCGGAGATCACTTTTCCCGAGGCCCTTCCCATTACCTCAAGGAAGGATGATATTATCCGGGCCATTCAACAGCACCAGGTTGTTATCATTTCAGGCGATACCGGCTCCGGGAAAAGCACCCAGATCCCAAAGATGTGTATTTCCGCGGGCCGGGGCATCAACGGTCTTGTCGGCTGCACTCAGCCCCGCCGCATCGCGGCCATCACTATTGCCCAGCGCATTGCCCAGGAACTGGGGGAAGAGGTGGGTCAATCCATCGGTTACAAGATCCGGTTTCAGGAACATGTCCGTCCCCAGGGATACATCAAGATCATGACAGACGGAATCCTGTTGATGGAGACGCAGCAGGACTCCCGGCTTCTGGCCTACGACACCCTGATTATTGATGAGGCCCATGAACGGAGCCTCAATATTGATTTCCTCTTGGGAATTTTGAAGACCCTGCTTCCGGAAAGGCCCGATCTGAAACTGATCATCACTTCGGCCACACTGGACACGGAAAAGTTTTCAAAGGCCTTTGATAATGCCCCTGTCGTCCAAGTGGGGGGCCGCATGTATCCGGTGGAGTTAAAATACATGCCGCTGCCGCCGGATAAGGAGGACTCCGGCGACATCACCTATGTGGACATGGCGGTTGAGGCTGTGGATAGGCTTCGGAGTCAGGACCGGCGGGGAGATATCCTGATCTTCATGCCCACTGAACAGGATATCCTGGAGACCTGCGAACGGCTTTCCGGCCGTCAATATCCGGGGACAAGCGTGCTGCCCCTCTTTGCCCGGCTTTCCGCATCCGAACAGGGACGGGTATATACGGTCCCAGGGCCAAAGATCGTGGTGGCCACCAACGTGGCCGAGACATCGCTCACCATCCCCGGTATCAAATACGTGATTGATACGGGCCTTGCGCGCATCTCCCAATATCTGCCCACCACACGAACCACAAGCCTGCCGGTGAGCCCCATATCCAAGAGCAGCGCAGATCAGAGAAAAGGCCGGTGCGGCAGGGTGCAGAATGGGGTTTGCATCCGACTGTACGCCCAGGAGAACTATGAGGCGCGTCCCGAATTCACACCCCCGGAGATCCTGCGTGCAAACCTGGCCGAGGTCATCCTGCGCATGATCTTTCTGAACCTGGGCGATGTTGCCGCGTTTCCGTTTGTGGATGAACCCCATCCCAAAAATATCAAGGACGGATTTGATCTTTTGAAGGAACTGGGCGCCATTGAAAAGAGCGGAAAATCCATTACGCTCTCGGAAAAAGGGCGCATCATGGCCCGGATGCCCCTGGACCCCAGGATCTCCCGCATGATCCTTGAGGCCCAAAAGGAGGGCTGTGCAGCGGAAGTCTCGGTGATAGCCGCGGCATTGAGCATCCAGGACCCACGGGAAAGGCCCATTGAAAAGGCGGCCCAGGCCGACCAGGTCCATGCCCCTTTCAGGGACGCGGCCTCTGATTTTATCACGTTTTTAAATATCTGGAACCGCTATCACCGGAACCTGGAACAATTGAAGACCCAGAACAATATGCGAAAATTCTGTAAAGCCCATTTCCTTTCCTTTGCGCGTATGAGGGAATGGATCTACATCAAGGATCAGATCCGGATGATCTTGAGGGAACAGCGGATTACCAAGGCCGGTAAGGACACGGAAAAGACACCGGACACCCTCTACGCCGGCATTCACCGAAGCATCCTGAGCGGGTTTTTGTCCAATATTGCCGTGAAAAAGGAAAAGAACATCTATCAGGCGGCCAAGGGCAGAGAGCCAATGGTCTTTCCGGGCTCAGTGCTCTTCAATAAGGACTGTCAGTGGATCGTGACGGCGGAGATGGTTAAGACTTCCCGCCTTTTTGCCCGCACCACGGCCAGGATTGATCCCGAGTGGCTGGAGCCCCTGGCAGGAGACCTGTGCCGGCGCAGTTACGCCAATGCCCATTGGGAGAAAAACCGGGGTGAGGTCATGGCCCTTGAACAGGTGAGCCTGTTTGGTCTTCCCATTGTCAGGGCGCGACCCGTCTCTTACGGGCGGATCAACCCCAAGGAGGCGAACCAGATATTTGTGCAGGCCCTGGTGGAAGGAGACATCAAAGAGCAGATGGCCTTTTTGTTTCACAATCAGGGTCTGGTGGAAAAAATTGCGGCCCTGGAAGACAAACTTAGACGCAGGGACATTCTGGCAAGCGAAGCGGTGCTGGCCGATTTTTATGCACAGAAGCTTGAAGGGGTCTGTGATATCCGTACCCTCAAAAGAATGATCAGGGATCAAGGGGGAGATGATTTTCTCAGGATGCGGGAGCAGGACTTCATCATGACATATCCGGATGAGGATGAACTGGCCCAATACCCGGACCAATTGGCTGTGGGACAAGCGGTCCTGGACTGCTCCTACAAATTTGCGCCCGGAAAACAGGATGACGGGGTGACCGTCAATATCCCCGCGTCCCTGGCGCCGGGGCTCCCCTCGGGACCCCTGGAATGGGGGGTCCCAGGGCTTTTGCGGGAAAAGGTGACCGCCCTGATCAAGGGGCTTCCCAAGCTTTACCGCAAACAACTGGTGCCTGTCCCCAACACCGTGGACCGGATCATGGAGAAGATGAAACAGACGGATAAACCCCTGGTCACAACCCTGGCCGGATTTGTGTATCAGGAATTCGGCGTGGATATCCCGGCTTCGGTCTGGTCCCGGGTGGATATCCCGGAGCACCTTCAGGTGCGGGTGGCAATCACCGATCACCAAGGCCGCCAGCTTACTGCAGGCCGGGATCTTGCCCTGCTGCAAAGCTCTCCGGCCTTGTCTTTGGTGAAAAATGATTCAGCAGCCTGGAAAAAGGCAAAAGAGACATGGGAGAAAACCGGTCTTAAGACCTGGGACTTCGGCCCCTTGCCGGAAGCCATTGAGATCGCGCCCAATGTAATGGGTTTTCCGGGGCTTGAGGCAGCAGAAGATGCTGTAAACCTCCGGCTGTTCGCCACTCAGGAAGAGGCCCTCAAATCGCACAGGCAGGGGGTTAACGCCCTTTTTGTCATCCACTTTAAAAAGGAATTGACGTTTTTAAAAAAGAACCTCGCCCTTACAGGCAAAGGGGTCAAGGGCGCGGAATATTTCGGCGGCATAAAGGTGGTTGAACAGGCATTATATGAAGGGGTGCTCAAACGGCTTTTCCACCATAACATTCGCAGCCGTGAAGACTTTGATGCCCATGCCGCATCCCTGGTCCCCATTTCCGGGCAGGGAATGGAACTTAGACGCTCTGCAATGGAGATTTTCGAGGCCTTTCATGATACGAGGGCACAACTCTTTCAACTGGAAAACATCCACAAAGGCAACCGGGAAGCCTTGTTATTCTGCAGCCGTATGAGAAAAGACCTGGATGTCCTGGTCCCGAAGAACTTCATTGGAATCTATACAGGGGATCGCATGGCTCATCTGCCGCGCTATTTGAAAGCGATCCGGATAAGGGCGGAACGTTTTGTCAATGACCCGCAAAAGGACCTGCAAAAACAGACCCAGGCGTCAGTGTTCCGTGAGGCCTTCAACCAAATGGTCAAAAACCTGCCACCCAATGCCACCCATGAGAAAAAAGAGGCGCTGGAGGAGCTTCGCTGGATGATTGAGGAGTTTAAGGTCTCTTTGTTCGCCCAGGAACTCAAGACCCCCTACCCGGTCTCTGAAAAACGCCTGAAACTAAAACTCAAGGAGATCGAGCGCATGGTGTGACGGAAGGATGTGCTGTTCAATGCACTGAGGATACAAAATTTCTTTCTATGATCACAACACTGGGGAGATTGAAGATTCTGATTTGCTTTTTCGAGAAAAAATTATAGAAAGATTAGGCTGTAGAGTCAAGATTCAATCATATGCGACATCTTGGGGGAGAATTATTGCCTGCCGCCGTCTGACCTTCTGATAGTGTCAGCCCCCTGAAAGTCCCTTGATCAATACCCTTCTTTCCGTTATATTCACCCAGTTTGCCCATTCAATACAATTTCAGTCGGAAATATTTTCATCCATAAGGCTCAAAGAGAATCTGTCTTTTTTGATAGGGTCTAATCTGCGATAAAAATAGGAGGCCATTGTGTTGGAGCACTGTCCCGAGGTCAATATTCGTTATGATGCCATGTTTATCCTTGAATTCCCTCGGCCAACATATGTAATGACCAATGATTCTGCCGAAAAAACCAGGGAGAAAACTAGGGGGGAAACTTTGCTTACAAATAATGGTACAGAGACGTGCCTGACAAGACCAAGGTGACAGGAATCAAAAGCTGGCCCAGAGATGACCGGCCTAGAGAGAAACTTCTTAGAAAAGGCCCTGGCGCGCTGACCAATTCAGAACTTTTGGCTATCCTTTTGCGCACCGGGGTTACGGGTGCAAGCGCCATTGATCTGGCTCGCCAGATTGTAGAGAAGTTCGGAAACTTTCGGAATATGAGCCATACGGACATGCGTGAGTGGAAGAAAATAAAAGGGTTGGGTCCGGCAAAGCTCTCGCAGATTTTGGCCGCCCTTGAGATCGGTCGCCGGTTCCGGGAGGATGAGGCGCTAACCCTCAAACAGAAGATCGCCTCTGCCCAGGACATCATCGAGATTCTGATGCCGCAGATGGGAGACCTTAAAACCGAGGTTTCCAAGGTGGTATATTTAAATAGTGATAACAGGATAATAGACATCAATGATGCCGCCCAGGGCACAGTAAATCAGGCCAGGCCTATTATCCGAGAGATCTTGCATACAGCCCTGCAAAAATTTGCGGCGGCAATAATCTGCATCCATAATCATCCAAGCGGGAATACAACCCCGAGCCCGGAGGACAAAACATTCACCTCGGAACTGACCGCCGCAGGAAAAATCATGGGGATCAAGGTCCTCGATCATATCATTATCGGGGGGGATACTTTTTTCAGTTTTGCTAATGACGGTATGCTGGGGTAGATATGGTCAATCAAAACCCGGAACAGATCGCGCGAGACAATATTGACAGGCAATTGTCTGAATGCGGCTGGATCATACAGGACAAACGGCACATAAATCTGAGTGCCGGACCGGGTGTGGCCGTGACGGAATACCAGACCGATATCGGTCCAGCCGACTATGTGCTGTTTGTAGACGGCAAGCCGGTTGGCATAATTGAGGCAAAGGCCGAAGACAAAGGCTATCAGCTCATTCAGGCGGAAACCCAGTCAACAGACTATGCGGACAGCAAATTGAAACACCTCAACAATGAGCCTCTACCTTTTGTTTTTGAAAGCACTGGAGCCTTGACACGTTTTACCGATTATCGAGACCCTAAGCCGCGCTCCAGGACTGTTTTCACCTTCCATCGGCCTGAAACCTTTCGGGAATGGCTGAAGAGGGGTGCATCTCTAAGGCGGAGGGTTTTTGATATTCCATCCCTGGACCCCAAAGGGCTTAGGGATTGCCAAATCACCGCCATCAACAACCTCGAAGATTCCTTCCGCGGAAACCAACCCAAGGCCCTTGTCCAGATGGCCACCGGTTCAGGAAAGACCTTTACGGCCATTACAGCCATTTATCGCCTCCTCACATATGCCAAGGCCAGACGGGTGTTGTTCCTGGTGGACACTAAAAACCTCGGTGAACAGGCCGAACAGGAATTCATGGCCTATNNATGACGACAACCGCAAGTTTTCCGAGCTTTACGGGGTCCACCGTCTAAAATCAAACGCTGTGCCCACCGACAATCAGGTCTACATCAGCACCATTCAGAGGCTCTATGCCATACTAAAAGGTGAAGAACTGGATGAAAAATCCGAAGAGACAAACCCAGGCGAAACCAGATGGGAAAGGCGTCAGCCAGTGCCGGTGGGATATAACCCAAAATTGCCTGTAGAGTTTTTCGACTTCATCGTCATAGACGAATGCCACAGAAGCATCTACAACCTATGGAAACAGGTGTTGGACTACTTTGACGCCTCCCTGATCGGNNCGAATGCCACCGCTCCATCTACAACGTGTGGCAACAGGTGCTCGACTACTTCGACGCCAGCCTGATCGGCCTCACCGCCACGCCGGACAACCGGACCTTCGGGTTTTTTAATCAAAACGTGGTCAGTGAGTACACCCACGAGCAGGCCGTTATTGACGGCGTCAATGTGGGTAGCGACGTCTATCTCATAGAAACAAAGATAAGCAAAAAAGGAGACAAGATCTGGAAAGGCCAGTATGTGGACCGCAGGGAAAAGCTCACCCGCAAAAAACGCTGGGAACAGTTGGATGAAGATGTTGTCTATTCCAATAAGCAACTGGACGATGAGGTGGTCAATCCCAGCCAGATACGCACAGTCATTCGGACCTTCAAAGAGCACCTGCCGGAGATGTTCCCTGACCGCAAAAATGATAAGGGCGAGTTTGAGGCGCCAAAGACCCTGATATTCGCCAAGACCGACAGCCACGCCGACGACATCATCCAGATCGTCCGGGAAGAGTTCGGAGAGGGAAACCGCTTCTGCAAAAAGGTCACCTACAGCGCCGAAGACCCCAAAGGGACTCTGGCCCTGTTCCGAAACGACTACTACCCGCGTATCGCCGTTACCGTGGATATGATCGCCACCGGCACGGATGTCAGGCCCCTGGAATGCCTGCTTTTCATGCGGGACGTCAAAAGCCGCAATTACTTTGAGCAGATGAAAGGCCGGGGCACAAGGACTATCACCCTGGATGACCTCAAGAAGGTGACCCCTTCAGCCGGGCATACCAAAGACCATTATGTAATAGTAGACGCAGTAGGCGTAACCAAGAGCCTAAAGACCGATTCCTGCCCACTGGAGAGAAAGCCGGGCGTGCCGCTCAAGGATCTGCTCGCGGCCATTACCGTTGGGGCGCGAGACGAAGACCTTTTCACCTCCCTGGCCAATCGGTTGATTCGTCTGGAAAGGCAGCTTACTGACAAGGAAAAAGAGGCCTTTGCAAAAAAGGCCCAGGGCAAGACCATCTCCCAGGTCGCAAAGGAATTGCTCAATGCATATAATCCGGACATACTTGAAAACCTTCGTTTGAGGGTGGAGCAGGAAAATCCCGACGCCGCGCCCGACGTAAAGACGGAAAAGCTTAATACCCTTACCTCTGCACTGCAAGACCATGCCGCAAGCACCTTTAACGGCGAGCTCAACACATACATCGAAAATGTGCGCAAAATCCATGAGCAGATCATTGATACGGTGAATCTCGATCAGGTTATCAGTACGGGGTGGGAAAAAGATAACAAAGACAAGGCCCGGGAGCTGGTGAAATCATTCGCCGACTGGATTGCCAGCCACAAGGATGAGATAACGGCCCTGCAGATCTTTTATGACCAGCCTTACCGGAGGCGGGATCTGACCTTTAAGATGATTAGGGAACTGGCGGATGCAATTGTAGCCGACAAGCCCACCCTTGCACCTCTAGGCGTATGGCGGGCCTATGGATTGCTGGAAAAAGTCAACGGCCAGCCAAAGAACGAACTCATGGCCCTCGTGTCCCTTATCCGCAAGGTGGCCGGTATTGATGCAGTGCTTACCTCCTATGACAAAACCGTGGACAGAAATTTCCAGAACTGGGTATTTAAGAAGCAGGCGGGAACATTGAAGTTCACGGAACCACAGATGCAGTGGCTAAGGATGATCAAAGACCATGTCGCGGCATCGGTCTCCGTAGCTGTTGAAGATCTGGACTATACGCCCTTTGCAGAAAACGGCGGCAGGGGTAAGATGTGGCAGCTCTTTGGGAATGAATCGGAGAGTATTATCAGCGAATTGAATGAGGCGTTAGCAGCATAACCAGTTGGCATCCTCTGATCGCTGGGGGAGGTCTTGTCCTTCCCTAACAGTTGAGCAGAGACTTGTCATTCCCGCGAAGGCGGGAATCCAGAATAATGAACCAATACTACGTGTATATATTGGCAAGCAAAAGAAACGGGACCTTGTATATCGGCGTTACCGGCGATTTGGTGAAGCGCTGTTATGAACACAAACAGGGTATGGTGGAAGGATTTACAAAAAGGTACCAAGTAGATAGCCTTGTTTATTATGAGGTTCATAATGATGTGAACGAGGCGATTAAGCGGGAAAAACAAATAAAGAAGTGGAACAGGAGCTGGAAAATCAGGATCATAGAAGAAAAGAATCCCCAATGGCGGGACTTGTATCATGATATTTTGTAAGGGTTATCAGGGATTGCATGTACTGGATTCCGGACGACGGAAACGATTTCGAGGCTGTCATTCCCGCGTAGGCGGGAATCCAGAATTGCGGAATGCTATAACCAGAGGCTGTCAAACAAGAAGAAAAACGGAAATTGAATGATGATATTTGGTGAAGATTGCCATGATTATTTATAAGGACTGGATTCCCGCCTGCGCGGGAATGACAGATGTATATATTGGGCTGACATTGAAATATATGGACGGGATGTTGTCTTTTTTTGTCAGTAATTCGGACGGCATTATCAAGGAACTGAATGAGGCACTGGCGGCTTATCAAGTTGCTACGCCAGCGGTTTCTAGGCAAAAAATTTAGCCGCATCGCACATTTGTGTG
>DIKH01000412.1:3885-14326 GCA_002424495.1 Desulfobacteraceae bacterium UBA5623 | reverse complement strand
ACCATCCCTGAAAGGGACATTAAAATAGGAGCAAATTATGGCGGTAGGTTGGTCCCGAGATGGGGATGTACAGGGGCAAATAGAGGCCACCGTAAAATCCGGAGTACAATTAGCTAGGGGTCGGTTGTCTAAGGGTGAAAGCTTAACTCATTGCGAAGAATGTGGGATTGTTATTCCAGATGCTCGCCGTAAGGCTATCCCAGGAGTTCGTTTTTGTGTCAGTTGTCAATCAGAGTTCGAAAAAGGACAAAAGGCCTTCACCCTCTTCAATCGAGCCGGCAGCAAAGATAGTCAGTTGAAGTGACAGGTTACGAAGGAAACACAAATGGAAAAAAATTCATTTTTTTGGAAAGCGCAAAGAGAAGGTGTTCCTGCTTGTAGCGCAGCAAAAACACTTGGATCTAATTTTATAAAAATTGACCCTGATGCGGGAACCGTGCAACTTGAATTCATGGGTAAAAATGAATTCACCAACCCAGTAGGAAATGTCCAAGGCGGGTTTCTTGCCGCAATGCTGGATGAGACCATGGGGCCTGCATTGGCAGCGACATTATCAGAAGGCGAGTTCGCACCCGCGATAGATCTGAATATTCAATTTATTAATCCGGCCTCTGTAGGCAAAATAGAAGCGTTTGGCAGAATTGATAAGAAGGGTAAAGAGGTTTGCTATCTCAGCGGGGAGCTACGGCAAAACGGTAAAGTGGTAGCAAAATCAACTGCGGCAGCAATCATCCGCAAAATAAAAACCGGGTAACACAATGGTTATGAAATACAAAATACATCCTATCGTCATGGGAACCAAGGTCTTTGACAAGAGCATGATGACCTATCAATTCAACAACGGAAAAGAATTCACCATCCCTATTTATTGCTGGTATATCGAAGGCGGTGATAAGAAGATTCTCGTGGATACTGGTGAAATGAGTCCCATCCAGTCCGAAAAACGGGAAAAAGCCGTCGGAGGTAAGATTTATACTTTTGAGCAGGGGCTGGCAAAATGGAAATTAAAGGCTGAAGAGATTGATATCATCATCCACACCCATCTCCACAACGACCATTGCGAAAACGATTACAAATGCCTCAATGCCGATATTTACGTTCACGAAAAAGAACTGGAACATATCCATAATCCCCATCCCCTTGATTATCGGTATCTGGAAGATTACATAGAAGACGTGGAAGAAAATGGACAGATCCGAATCCTGACCGGCGACACGGAAATCCTGCCGGGGATTCTGGCCGTACACACCCCGGCCCACACCGATGGCGGCATGACTGTTTTAGTTGATACCCCGTTAGGCAAGGCAGCAATTACAGGTTTCTGCACCATCAGCCAGAACTTCAACCCTCCCCCTGAGATCCGGGCAATGGAAATGGAGGTTATTCCGCCCGGAACTCACGTGAATGTGTACGAAGCCTATGATATCGTACTGAAGGTCAAAAACATGGCGGATATTATATTGCCCCTTCATGAGCCGGAGTTTGCAGGAATAGATACGATTGGCTGTTGAATGTGAATGATGGATAAAATGAAGACCCTCTTATTGCATGTCCCAAAATTCAACAATTATTATAAACCCATCGGGGATTTTATCTGGCTGACCTACATGCCTGTGGGGCTCCTTGCCATTGCGGATTATGCGGCGAAAAACCGGGCCGATGTCGAGGTAATCCATCTGGGCGTTGAATGGGCATTGGACCGTAAGTTCGATGTCGCGGACCTTATCCGCAATAACCCGGAAGTACGCGCCGTGGGGCTTACGCTCCACTGGCATCACCAGTCATACGACACAATTGAGGCGGCCAGACGAATCAAAGAGATAAGGGACGATATCTTTGTCTTCCTGGGCGGTGATACCTCCTCTTTTTTCCACGATGAAATTATCGCAGGTTACCCGGAAATAGATGGGGTCATAAGGGGCCATGGCGAAAGGCCGTTGATTTCGCTTATAGGGGCACTCGAGGGCAATGAGGGACTTTCCAGTGTCCCGAACCTGACATGGCGGGAAAACGGCCTGGTCAGGGAAAACCGCTTTGAATACGTGGCGGATGAAAAAATTTTAACCAGCTTGAATTATACCAATTTTTCCCTGCTCCGCCATGCAGACACCTATGTCCGTTATCTTGGCATCCCATTTTTCTTTGCCAAGGGCTTTGGCCTGGAGCGTAATTTCAAGATGTTCACGCTGGGATCTCCCATGTTTCCTGTCCCCATAGGCAGGGGATGCCCTTTTAACTGCACATGGTGCGCGGGCTCCCACATCCCACAGCAACAGTATATAAACAGGCTCAAGGGTTTTATATACCGCAGCCATCAAAGCATTATTGAATCTGTCGTAGCAGCATCTGACATGGGTTACAGGCTGATGCATTCATGTATGGACCCTGAGCCCAGGACACAGGACTTTTTCATTGACCTCTGGCAGATGATGCGCAAGGAAAAGATCAAGACCGACTGGGTCTTTGAATGCAACGGGCTTGCCTCTGACAGGTTTGTCGGGGAGTTTAAAAAGACATTTCCCGGAAGAGATTCCGTAATCGTGCTTTCACCTGAAACCGGCAGTGAAACCCTGCGCCTGAGACACAAGGGGCCTGGGTTTACAAACCGAGCGCTTTTTGAAAAAATGGACTTGATTGACGGACTTGGCATTACCTCCGAGCTGTTTTTCACCTATGGGCTTCCGGGTGAAAACCGGGCCATACTCGAAGATACAATAGCGCTCCAGAGACAACTGGCAAAAAAATACCGCCATATGCGGGCCATCAGGACCCTTGCTGTTGAAATGGAGCCAGGGTCCCCCTGGCACCTTGACCCGGATCGCTTCGGGATAGTCACTGACCGCAAAAATTTTGCGGACTTTTATCATGCTCATTCAGATCAGGACCAGGGGGCCTACACCAGCTTCGGCTATTATATCCCCGGCTATTTTGAAAAACCCCTTGACCCAAAAAATCCGTTTCATGATTTTGCCCAAAGGATGCAGAGGCTCAAGTGCAGTAAATTCTGTTTTATCCACCCAAACCCCAGAAAGGCGGGAAGGCCCTGGCAGGGCCGGATGTTCTGCGCAGTGGCGTCCAGGCTGATCAGGCTCAAACCCAGGGACCTTTCAAGGCCTTATTGAAAACAACAGCGATGCACCATAACAATCATTGTTTGCTTTGCGGATCTTCAAGGTTTCGTCTCATTCATAAGAGGGGCCAATGGACTTACCTCAGGTGCCGGCGCTGCGGCCTGGTGCGCCTTGATCCGATGCCTTCGCCGGAGGAGCTTCGGCAAAGTTATCACACCTATCTGCCGGATAGTGAAAATGAGGTGGAGAAGTGGGAGGCCATGATGCGTCCGGTAGTGGTAAAGTCCGCCCGGATAATAGAAGCAGAATCGCCCCCGGGCAGACTCCTGGACATAGGCTCCGGATACGGATTTTTCCTTAAAGAGATGAAACAGCGCGGGTGGGAGGTGGAAGGCATTGAGATATCAGAGACCGGCAGGCAGTACGCAAAGGCCAAGATCGGCGTGAATATCCACGCAGGCCAGCTTGAATCTTTATCCCTGCCCCGGGACTCTTTTGATGCTGTAACACTTTTTTATGTCATAGAACATTTGTCAGACCCTTTATCAACGATGAAAGAGGTAAACCGCATACTAAAACCCGGAGGGCTTGCGCTTGTGCGATGGCCCCATTCAACGCCGATAGTCCGGTTGACAGGCCCGCTTTCAAAGAGATTCGACCTCTACCACAGCCCTTATCATCTTTATGATTTTTCGCCCCTGACAATGACCATGCTGCTTGAAGGCGCCCATTTTGAGGCGATAAAGACACTTGTTGGCGGTTACACCCTTCCTGATATCAGGATTAATCGCTGGTGCTCGATTATAACCGGCATTCTCGCAGAACGGATCTGCCTGATGAGCCGAGGCCGGATACTCATACCGGGTGTTAGCAAGACCACGATAGCCCAAAAGATTGAACTAACGTCTTAGCTTAAAGGGCTTTTCTCCCATTCTCCGAGAGAGACAACCATAACCTGTATGCGCTCAGGTTGTAATAATTGAGAAAAAATCAGGCAGCAAATAAACGGAATTGTTTCTTGACAGGTTTGAAATGAATGCCTAATATCAAAAAAAAATTTGAAACAATCTTCCGGATATGGAGGGAAGTCGTTAGTTGAAACAGTCACGGATAGTTGCATTTACAAAATGGTTTGTTTTCCTCACCTACTGTCTGTCAGTGCTTGGTGGTGAAAACGGTCTGGTTTTGTGTTTGAGGTCAAACGGCCACGTTGCCATTGAAAAGGTCTGCAATGGTTACACTGACCAAAGTGCGAATGCAATATCTCAAACATCCTTCCACCCTTCATCAAAAGAGGCGATCCCTCTGACCAAAGATTATTGTGGTGTCTGTGTAGATATTCCCCTCTCAATCTTAAGTATTGTCCCTCATTCCTCTGCCCAAAAGCCATTACTCCAATACCAGTTGCAGATATATCCCAGTGTATTGAAGCAATGGTCCATGTTTGGAAATAACCTAAAGGGAGTTATCCCTCCTTTTCTGCCCTTTATGACCAACTCTACCATTAGAGCAGGCCGTTCTATCGTTCTTCTTATTTAGAATCCTCAAAATCTCTCCTTAACGATTCCTGGCGGGATGGTGATAAGGTCCTGAACCAGTGCATTAGCACGTCTTGAACATGGTTCAGTAACACAAGACAACCGTTTTTCAAAACAATCTGGTTTTTTCAATATGTAATGATCTCGGAGTATTTTATGGACCGGAAATATATTCTTCTGTTTTTGATTGGGTCTATTCTGCTGACAGTATCCAGTGGCTGTTCTAACCCCCATAGGAGATTGCCGGTGCCGCGGCCATCGGGCAAAGAGCTTGTGACATTCCAGCCCCCTTCAGAACTCTCCCCGGTTAGTTTATCCGCGCCCGAAACCAGGGATCCGGAAGATACCCTTACCCTTTCCCAAGTTTGGTCACTGGCGCTCCTTAAGAATCCGGAATTAGCGGGTTTTGCCTGGGAAGTGCGCGTGAAAGAGGCAAGTGCCATTCAAAAAGGCCTTTTGCCGAATCCTGAACTTGGGGTTGAAGTGGAGGAATTCGGAGGAACCCGGGATCTGAGCGGATTTAAGGGGGCGCAAACCACCATCGCACTCAGCCAATTGCTGGAGCTGGGAGGGAAAAGGTCCAAGCGGACCGCGGTCGCCGTCCTGGAGACAGATCTGGCCGGGTGGGACTACGAGGCCAAACGGCTGGATGTTCTCACCGAAGCGACCAAGACCTTTGTGGAAGTCCTTGCCGCTCAGGAGAAATTGATTTTGACCGACGAACTGGTTCGTCTCACTGAGGATTTATTTAATGCCGTCTCGGGCCGGGTCCAGGCCGGAAAGGTCGCCCCAGTGGAGGAGACAAAGGCCGGCGTCGCCCTTTCCTCCAGCAAAATTGAGAGAGAACGGGCGAGGCGGGCACTCGAAGCTGCGAGGAAAAGGCTTGCCCTGATCTGGGGGAGCAGCTCTCCCGCCTTTGAGAGGGCGGGTGGTGAACTCGACGTTATATTTACCATCCCATCGGAGGAGACTCTATCCAGCCTGATTTCTCAAAACCCCGATGTCGCCCGCTGGCTTGTGGAAAACGAGCAACGCCGGGCCGCCCTGGAATTGGAAAAGGCCGGGCGGATCCCCGACCTGACCTTAAGCGGCGGGGTTCGACGTTTTAATGAAACCGACGACAATGCCTTTGTTATGGGGGTTTCCGTTCCGATTCCTCTTTTCGACCGCAATCAGGGAGGAATCCTTGAGGCCGGCTCCAGGCTGGCGCAGGCGGAAAAAGGGCGGGAAGCTGCTGAAGCGTCTGCCCGGGCCGCCCTGGCCGAGGCGTATCAGGCCCTTGCCACCGCATTTTCAGAAGCCATAACCCTGAGGGACGATGTGGTTCCCAGGGCGCAAGACGCCTTTGAGGCCGCCCAGGAGGGATACCGTCAAGGGAAATTCGGTTTTCTGGATGTTTTGGACGCCCAGCGCACCCTTATTGAGACCCGAGGCCAGTATCTTGAGGCATTGGAGAGCTTTCACAAGGCAAAAACGGATGTGGAGCGTCTGATTGGTCAAGGGCTGGACAACCTGGACCAGGCGGCTTTGCAAAAATCTGAAAAAGTCAAATAAATTTGGAAAGGAAACATACGATGAAAAAAAATTTTATTATCCCTGTAGCGGTGGTTTTATTGTCCGTCCCGGCCTTGATTATAGGCGCCGGATTCCTGAAAAAAGGCGCGGCAGGGCAAGGCGGTCATGAAGACAACACGATCAGTCAGGCCGAAGCCGCGGGCCTGCCTGCTGAAGAGAAGAAGCCGAATGATCTGTCCATGTCCGTCCGGGAGATCCTGGACGCGGTCTGTGAACATAAACTCCCCACCTATCAGTGTGAGGAGTGCCGCCATGAGGTGGGGGCAGTCAAGGTCGGGGAGGATCTGACCTCCAGCGGACGGAATCCCGGCAAAGGCCTGGTGCGGGTCGTACAGGTGGAGAAGAAAAAGGTCTCTGTCGCCCTTCATGCCACCGGCGAAATCAAGGCGAATGAAAATATGGCCGCCTCTATCAGGCCGCGGATTGAAGGGATTATCCGCTCAGTCAACGTTGATATCGGCGCTCAGGTGAAAAAGAGCGACCCTCTCTTTACCATCGAAAGCGCCGAGGTCGGGGAGGCGCTGGGCGAATATCTGAAGGCCTGTTCTCTGGTTGAACTGCATAGCAAGGCATTTACGCGGGAAAAGGCGCTTTTCGGTAAAAAGATCTCTCCGGAGCAAGACATGCTAAAGGCAAAATCTGCATTGCAAGGGGCGCGGGCCGACCTGAGGGCGGCAAAACAACGGCTGCATGCCTTGGGATTGAGCGACAAGGATATTGGCCCCGTCAATCCTGAAGGCCAGGCAGGTCTTCAGGGGATACTGACTATCCGCGCCCCCCTTGACGGGACGATTATAAAAAAACAGGCGGCTATTGGAGAACGGGTTGAACCTGACACGGATGTCATGCTCCTTGCCAATCTGGATACGGTCTGGGTATGGGCGGATATCTATGAAAGTGATCTTTCCCGGTTGTTAAGAAAGTTGAATGACGGCCCTGCCGCCGTTGAAATCCGCCAGGTCGCCTTTCCGGATGAGGTGTTTCGTGGGAAGCTTGATTACGTTGGAGCCACCATGGATGAGCAAACCCGCACCATAAAGGTAAGGGTAACGATACCCAACGAAAAAAGACTGCTGCGGCCCGGCGTCTTTTGCGATGTAGCCATTCTCATGAGCACCGATGAAGAGGTGCTGGCGGTCCCCAACGGGGCGCTCCTCTCTGATGAAGGCGTATATTTTATCTATAAGCATCTGAAGGACGACTACTATGTCCGCAGGCTGGTAAAAAAGGGGCGCGAGTTTGCCGACAGCGCAGAGATCCTCGAAGGCATTCTACCGGGCGAGTTGATCGTGTCGGATGGCGCGTTTCTCTTAAAGTCCGACACATTACGTTCAAAAATGGGGGCCGGGTGCGCTGACTGACCGCTAAGGCAAAACCTGAAATTTATCAGTAAATAGCTCCCCCTTTTTAAAGGGGGCCGGGGGGATTTATTGCGCAAATCCTGATCAAATCCCCCTCATTCCCCCTTTAAAAAGGGGGATGATAAGGACAAAGAATGGAGGAAACCATCTTGAACACCTTGATCAAATTTATATTGTCCCAGCGTCTGCTGGTGGTGATCGCCACTTTCGTGCTCGCAGCGGGTGGCGCAGTGGCATGGAAATATCTTCCCATTGACGCCTTTCCTGATGTGACAAACGTTCAGGTAATGATTCTCACCGACGCCCCGGGTCTTGCGCCGGTTGATGTGGAGCAGCAGATCACGTTTCCCGTTGAAGTGGCCATGCAGGGGCTGCCAAAAGTCAGGGAGGTCCGCTCCCTTTCAAAGGCTGCCCTATCTCAGGTCATTGTGGTCTTTGAGGATGAGGTGGACATCTATTTTGCCCGGCAAATAGTATTTGAGCGCCTGGAATCGGCAAAGGGGAATCTTCCCAAGTGGGCTGAGCCTGAGCTGGGGCCGGTCAGCACCGGTTTGGGGGAAATCTATCAGTACACAATCGAAAGCGATTCCCATTCCCCCATGGAACTCAGGACGTTGCAGGACTGGGTGATAGCGCCCCAATTACGGCCGATTGCAGGGGTCACCGAGGTAAACAGCTTTGGCGGCTATGTGAAACAGTATCAGGTATTGGTCAATCCCGGCGCCCTGCTGAAATACGGTATAACGCTTGCCGATGTGACCGATGCGGTGGAGAAAAATAACGCCAATGCGGGCGGCAACTTTATTACCAAGGGGTGGGAGCAGGCCTATGTGCGCAGTGTCGGATTGATTCAATCCTTATCTGATCTGGAAAACGTCGTTCTTAAGGCCAGAGATGGAACGCCGGTTTTGCTCAAGGACGTCGCCGAGGTCGCCATCGGCCACCAGACCCGGCAGGGCGCGGTCTCCCGGGATGGAAAGGGCGAGGCAGTGGCCGGCATGGTCATCATGTTGAGGGGGGCCAATTCCAAGGTGGTTGTTGACCGCGTCAAGAAGGCGATTCCTGAGATCCAGGCAAGTCTGCCGCAGGACGTAAGGATCTCAACCTTCTATGACCGCACCGCGTTGATTCAGGCCTGTATTCAAACCGTGGCCAAGGCCCTTAAGGAGGGCGGAATATTTGTAGTTATCATTCTATTCCTTTTTTTGGGGAACGTCCGGGCCGCCCTTATCGTTACCCTCTCCCTTCCCCTTACGGCGTTTTTTACTTTTATCCTCATGGGATGGCAGGGGGTGACGGCCAATCTCATGAGCCTTGGCGGTCTGGCCATTGCTGTCGGCATGGTGGTGGACGCCTCCATTGTTGTGGCGGAAAATATTGAACGCCACCTGGGTGAAAAATCAGGAGGGGGTATTCCCAAATCCGTGATTGTCTACGAGGCGGTCCTCGAAGTGGCCCGGCCTGTTGTCTTTGCCATCCTTATTATTGTTATCGTGTTTTTTCCCCTGTTCACCCTGGAGCAAATGGAAGGAAAGATGTTTAAGCCCCTGGCGACCACCATGTGCTTTGCCATGCTGGGATCTTTGCTGGTGGCGCTCACCACTGTGCCGGTCCTGTGCTCCCTGTTTCTGCCGGCCAGGAAGGAATCGGGGGCCAATTTTATTATCCGGGCGATAAAAAAAATATATCTGCCCATGCTTTCCGCTGCGCTTCGCCACAGATGGGCGACGGTGATTGGAGCGGTCGCCGTCTTTATTGCCTCGATGATGGCGCTGCCGTGGATCGGCACGGAATTCCTCCCGCAACTGGATGAGGGGGCCATCGCAATCAACGTGGTGCGACTGCCCACGGCGTCTTTACAGGGGTCGGTGGCGACGGGAACGTTTATGGAACAGCGTCTTTCAAAATTTCCTGAGATCAGCGCGGTCGTCACCAAGACCGGAAGGGCGGAGATCTCCGAAGACCCCATGGGTCCGGAACAAAATGATATTTTTATCATGCTCCATCCGGAAGGCCAATGGAAGCCCGGCCGCACCAAGGAGGGACTTATTAAGGATATCCAGAAAGACCTGGGTCAGATCCCTGGGCTGCGGTTTTCATTCTCCCAGCCTATCGCCCTGCGTGTAAATGAGCTGATTTCAGGGGTAAAGAGCGACCTGGCCATCAAACTATCCGGCCCGGACCTGGAACTGTTAAAATCCAATGCCGACCGGGCCGCGGCCGTTCTTGGCGGCATAGAAGGCGCGGAAGATGTCAAGGTGGAGCAGATATCCGGTTTTTCTCAGATCGAAATCGTTGCGAACCGCAAGGCCATTGCCCGCTACAAGATCAATGTGGCTGATGTCAATGACATGATCGAAACCGCCGTCGGCGGCAAGGTCGCAAGTACGATCGTTGAAGGCCAGATGCGCTTTGCCGCCCTCGTGCGGTTCCCCGAGGCCTATCGCAACGATGTGGAGGCCTTAAAAAGAATCCTGGTGCCCGCGCCTGAGGGGCAATATGTCCCCCTTGGCAACCTTGCCGCAATCCGGGAAGTGGAGGGTCCCACACAGATCAGCCGGGAAAACAGCATGCGCCGGGTGGTGGTGGAATGCAACATCCGCGACCGGGACATGGGGAGTTTTGTTTCTGAGGCGAAGGAAAGGCTCAAACCTGTTGCCGGCTCTCTGCCGGCCGGCTACATCATGAAATTCGGGGGTCAATTCGAAAACCAGCAACGGGCCATGAAGCGTTTGGCCATCGTGGTGCCTGGTTCCATAACACTCATATTTTTGATGCTCTTTTCCGCCTTTGGCTCAATTAGGAGCGCCCTGCTGGTATTCGCCAATCTCCCCTTTGCTTTGGTGGGCGGCATCCTGGCCATCTTTCTTTTGGGAATCAATCTGAGCGTGTCCGC
>DIKH01000412.1:0-3853 GCA_002424495.1 Desulfobacteraceae bacterium UBA5623 | reverse complement strand
CTGGTCACATTCATTAACCAGCTCAGAAGAAAAGGCCTTCCCGTGCTTGACGCCGTCAAAACAGGCTGCGACCTGCGCCTCCGTCCGCTATCCATGACAACCCTCTGCGCGCTCCTGGGCGTGCTCCCGATGCTCTACGCCACCGGGAGCGGTTCCGAAATCCAGAGGCCGCTCGCCGCCGTGGTGCTTGGCGGCCTTGTGACGTCTCAATTTCTCACCCTCATTGTGCTCCCAGCCCTTTACTGCCTGGTAGAGTCCCGAAGCGAACAATTTAAAAAGAATACAAACACACATGAACAGGAAGGATAAAGCCTATGAAGATGGTCATTGCATACATTCAGCCTTATATGCTGGAGAGAGTCGCCGATGCCTTGCGGCAAAAACATATCCACGGGATAACCACCATTGGATGTCATGGATTCGGCCCTTTGTCGGAGGACACAACCCCTCATTATCTCGATCCAACCAACCTGTTCGGATTTGTGGGGAAAAAAAAGATTGAGATTATCTGCCCGGATGACGCCGTGGCGGGAATCGTGGAAACAATCCGGAAAAGCGCCTGCACCGGCAGGCATGGGGACGGAAAGATTTTTATCTCGGATATCATTCAAGCCATTGATATCCGCACAGGCGGGAAGGGGGAAGATGTCCTTTGACCGGCCAATTACGACCAGCAATGGAAAATCCGTTTTTTTGTTAATCATGGAGGTGCAGAGACAAAACTTTACAAGGAGAGGTTTTATCATGAGAAACATCAAAATTATTATACTCACAATCTTTAGCTTGACAATCGCGTCCTTTGGAGGCTGCGCATCGAACAGAATCAATCTTGTAGATAATGGCACAGTTACTATTGAGCGTGTCAACTCTAAAAAAATGCTCATATCCAAGGTATCCGTTTATCAGGAGGGGGAAACACTCGTAATCAAAGGGAAGGTGAGGAGGCGTTTTTCCTCTGGAATTGCAGCAGGAGGACATGTAGATATTGCCGTGTTTGATCAGGAGGAAAAACCTATTAAAAATATCACCAAGCACTATGCATCCCGGTGGGTAAAGCACCCGCACGCTTCATCTTTTACGGTACGTCTTCCTCTTATCCTATCCCAGGGAAGTGTCGTCCGAGTGGCCCACCATAGTGGTGCGCATCATGAAAATCAGGGGATTTAAGAACGCTTGAGAACAAAAATTGGATCAATTTTTGAACCAGATTACAGAGAAGTAGTTGTCAAGAATTTTTGATGGGCCATTAAAAATAGGCCCCACGGCCCTGAATGCCATTTTGGAAAACAGCTAAACTGTTACCTCAAGTTTGGTCTTGTTTTGCATATCTGGATAGCTTGTTGACATTTCAATGAAAATTTGGCAAAAATTATTTTTTTTGCCAGAATATTCCTGGTCTTGAGGTATTGTGCCTTGGCTGTGGAAAAGGGTAAAAAGACGGTTTGCCGTAGGATGTCTTGAGACGATGTCAACAATTTGCCTGAAAGAGATCAAGAAGGCCGCAGTAACCATAAAAGACAGGGTCATAAGGACTCCACTTGTCTATTCGTCCACACTGAGCCGGAGGTTCGGCGGGAGGATATTTCTCAAACTTGAAAACCTTCAAAAAACAGGTTCATTCAAAATACGTGGCGCAACACATAAAATTTTGACCAGAAAAAAGGAGATCGGCCCCAAGGGTGTTGTCGCCGCCTCAGCCGGAAATCATGGCCAGGGTGTGGCCTTGGCAGCAAGAGAGGCTGGAATCCATTCCACCATAGTGATGCCGGAATGGGTTTCTATTTCCAAACAGGAGGCGACCCGCGGTTACGGAGGCAGTGTGCTCATTGAGGGCGACAGCATCCAAAAGAGCATTGAAATTGCAATGGACCTGGCGGGCAAGGACGGGAGCTTTATTCATCCGTTTGATGATATTGAAATAATCACAGGTCAGGGGACCATTGCCCTTGAGATCCTGGAGGATCAAAGCGATATAGACATGATCGTCGTCCCTATTGGCGGCGGGGGGCTTGTTTCAGGCATAGCCTCCGCGGCAAAAGCGATAAGGCCTGCAATGAAGATCATCGGAGTTCAATCCGCAGCATGTCCCTCTGCTTACCAATCACTTAAAAAAGGAAAGATCGTTCAGGTATCTGCAAAACCATCCATTGCCGACGGAATGGCTGTAAAGCAAGTGGGAAGGCTCAATTTCGATATTATCCGCGGACTTGTTGACGATGTAGCCCTAGTCAATGAAAAACACATCTCTTTGGCGATCCTTACATTGCTTGAACGGAAAAAGATCCTGGCCGAGGGGGCCGGGGCGGCACCTCTAGCGGCCCTAATGAACGGATCAATTAAGGTATCGGAAAATGAAAAGGTCGTCCTGATCATAAGCGGCGGTAATGTGGACAGCCCTCTTTTGGGTCGGATTATCAGCCAGGGCCTGGCAAGAAACGGACGCATTATGCGTTTTTTGGTGAGGCTCAACGATACCCCCGGCGCCCTTGCTGGATTGTTGCAGCTCATTGCAGGCTTGAAAGCAAACGTGCTCGATATACATCATGATCGCTTTATCAAAGACGGGCCTCTCTATGTTTCGCACGTAAAGCTGGAACTGGAGACCCGAGGCGCTAAACATGTCAAAGAAATTGAAAGGGAACTCAAGGCTGTTGGATACAATATGGAATTGGAGTAAGTAAGGGAAAGATTGAATCTGAGAGCCAAAATGTAACGTCATTTTTGAGTCAGCCTTAATAATTCGAATTTCCTTGCATTTGTATATCTGTATGAATATGTTATTGAGCTTCATTTGTTGGCTAGACAGGTCCTATTGATTTTTTGCCCTTGAAGTTTTTATAGGAGGCATCAGATGGTTAGGTCATTATTGACGCTTGGCGATTTGACCCGGGAGGAATTGTTTAAAATTTTTCAAAAGGCCCTGGAATTAAAGGCCGGCATCAAAGGCCGAAAGGCAATAGGTGTCCTGAAAAACAAGATTGTCGGAATCCTTTTTGAAAAGCCCTCAACCAGGACAAGGGTGAGTTTTGAGTCTGCCTCTCTAAGGCTTGGCGGACATGCAATATATCTTTCTTCAAATGATCTCCAACTAAGGCGTGGAGAACCGGTTAAAGATACCGCCAGGGTCTTGGGCGGATATCTTGATGTGTTGGTTGCAAGGGTCTATGACCACGGGACAGTGGAAGAACTTGCTCAATATTCCGGCATTACGGTGATAAATGCCTTGAGTGACCTTGCGCATCCCACCCAGGCAATATGTGATCTTTTTACTATCCTGGAGGTCAAAGGGACCCTCGATGGTTTGACTCTTGCCTATATTGGAGATGGAAACAACGTGTGCCAGTCTCTCCTTGAGTGTTGCGCCATGGCAGGAGTACACATGGTTGCAGCCTGCCCGGAGGGATATCACCCCAAACCGGATATTCTCAATAACGTTTTTAACATAGCAGAGAAAACCGGCAGCCGGATCAGTATTGTTCATGACCCAAAAGAGGCAGCCAAAGGAGCGGACATCTTATATGCAGATGTCTGGGTGAGCATGGGGGAAGAGGGTGAAAAAGAAGAAAAGATGAAGGCACTTAAAGGTTATCAAATTAATGCCGATCTACTAAAAGTCGCTGCAAAAGGGGCCTTGGTAATGCATTGTCTGCCTGCATACAGGGGGCAGGAAATAACAGATGCTGTGATAGAAGGCCCGCAATCCATTGTATGGCGGCAGGCGGAGAACAAGACGCATGGGGCTGCTGCGATATTGGCTTTTTTCCTTGAATAGGCCGGGTGTTAACTTCTCGAAGTCCGGTTGCGAGCGGGCAGTGGCGGGTGCCTGTTTTGAAATGGCGCATAATTTTTGTCG
>DIKH01000053.1:4173-8501 GCA_002424495.1 Desulfobacteraceae bacterium UBA5623 | reverse complement strand
TTCAAACTGGCGAAGTTGGGCTAAATCTAAATAAGAATTTGAGATGAGAGTGGTTGGTTTTAGACCCCCCATTTTGGGGGGCTTTTTGATACCACCAGTTCACTGGTGGTATTCATTCGCCGGTGCCCGTGGTCTGTCCTGTTTGAAATTCGATCACAACAAAATCTTCAATTTCACTGCTTAAAGGCTTGTGTCTGACCATTACAAAGTCAAAAGTACCGGTTTGAGAAAGGCCGATCTCGCTGAATACAACCAGATCGTTTCTCGTCTTGAAGTGATGCTCTGCGATATCCTTAAAGACGGTGTTGTCCTGCAAAAATCTTCTCGGGCACAGTGCTATTATATCTTTCCCGTATTGAACTGAGCAAACGCCCATTGGATATTTGATCAGACGACTCTGTTTATTGCACTTATCATATGCAAATGGGCACCAATATTTTCTGTGGCCTTTCTTGATTCCTGTAGATCCTGAATGAACAGAATACCCAAAAACTTCAGCCGGATGTTTTGCCATTGCTATTTCCCGCAATCAGTTGTTTCCACCCAATATACACGTTGTCCTCTGAGACAGTTGAATTAAGAAACCAACCTAGAGCACTGCCACAGTCACGGCAAAAAGTGTAACTGTCCTGCGTATCAATGTTTGATGGCCTGGGCCATTCCCGCAAACTTGCTTTGGCGTCCCGGGGTTTTAAAACCAGGATCGTATCATGTTTAAGTGCATTAAGACCCTTGATGTGGACCGAGATTGGATTTTCTGAAAATACTACATAACGGTTAACCAAAAAAAAGCTGGTGTTTCTTAGCGATAGGGTCAATTCAGCCCACGCATCAGGTCGCCAGTGATGAAAAGTAAAGATAAGCCGACCATGTTTTTTATTTAGGGTTCTAAAACAGTTTTTCCAGATTCCACTTAAAGCCGTGCAGTATTTGTGGCCATCTAAGCCATTGCCTTGTGAAACTGCCGATTCAACAGGGTTGTAATGCCATTGTGCATCATCAGGCAAAAATCTACTAAGCCATACCCTGAAAAAATTGGACAGGTCGCTATATTGCACGCTATCATAATAAGGTGGGTCCGTGACTACGAAATCGGCAATATCCTTCGGGATGTCAATGGACGCTGCATCCCCTTGAAAGATTGCGAATTTCCTCTCTCCTTCCTTAAAAGCCTTCCAATCACTGGTTGGTTCACCTGCATCAATCTCACTTTTGATGCGTATTTTGACTTTGTTCCCGTCGTATATCTTGGTTTCAAAAGGCGAAATTGCCCATTGACCCGCCCTAATGATCCGATCATTGAAAAGACGATTTAATGTACCGGAGGTGTTACCCGAAAATATGGGATTGTTTTCCAGTGCGGTGTAAGGGAAAGAATAGGCATGGTAAGAGAAGACATGCCTTATAGCACCAGGTCTTCGGATATCTCCTCCCTTGTAGCCACAGAGAAGGGAATTAAACTCCAGAGAAGTTGAAATCAGCAATGCCAGCCATATGCGATCTTCATTATGGAGTTCTGATAGAAATTCAGATGCCGTATCAAGATAAATCAACTGTCTGGGGGTGAATAATTCCAGAAAGTTATTGATCCCACGCCGCAAAAGGTCTTTTGATTTCGGCCCATCCGGCACAGCGAACGTGTGGAGATCTCCAAATCCAATTTCTTTGGCATTCAGAAGGGCTTGATTGTTCAACGCAATGTCATCCGAGGCGATTGATTTAAAAAAAGTCCCATGTTCCTGGCAGAGGCCAACATTTACAATGGGAATGTAGCGCTCTGTAAACGGTTCCGACAATATATCGGCAAATAAGCTGTTGCACTTTTCGCAACGCCTGCTGCCCCGTATCATTAACGGAGTTGTCCGATTCCTTCGGCAAGTATGCCTTTTGTTCGTATAAACATCATGACATTCAGGACAAATAAAAATCTCATGATCATTGCTTTTTCTTAATAATAAACTGTCAATAAAGATGGCTTCCCTGCATGCGCATGCCTTGCGAAGTCCGTACAACAAAAATTGAGTTTCACTTTCCCCGTTGCAAATTGGACAGGCGGTTTTATAAAAACGGGCCAATTTGTCTTTCAATGTCTCCATGAACAGATTGAAAACGTCTCCCTTATGCTTAAGAGAGGATTGATTTAAACTGGCCTTGGTTTGTAGGACAGGTATGGGGTCAATATCCACGCCAATGACATTTGCACCCATGCGAATGGCCTCATGGAGCGTGGTTCCGCCTCCAATCATAGGATCAAAAATTATCTTACCCTCTAACCCCCTGCCTTCGTAAAAATCCCGCTTTCCCGGGTTATTGACCAGTTGTTTAAGGATGTGCCTAAAGGTGGTGCCTGAGCGACGGGCCCACCACTTGTGCAAATAAGTATTTGGCCGGTACAGATGCTTGTTATAGGATTCAAGGACCGCCAGTTCATTTGCCAAATCTTCAGGAAAAGATTCGTCTATTGCTATGCCGTCAGGGAGGTCTGTTGCAGGCTGGCTTTCGTGGAAATCTAAGGCTAATTGAAAGGGTACGGGCATTAGAGGCTTCCAGTGAGTGACCGAAAAGGTTTATTCCAAAAAACATTATTTAAACCAATATGTTGAATGCTCACATAGTCGCCTACAATATATAGTATGTCAAGCCAAAAATCCATCAATCTTGTCTAACCAACAAGCACACGAAATACACGAAAAGAGAATGCCATAATATCAGCAGGTTGAACTGGGTGGATATTTGGTGAGCGCCTTTTTGTCTTTGACGCATTGAACCTAAATGGACTAGAATGGTCATCTTATTAAGATCAAAAAGGATTGGCTATGGAAACTGCTGCAATATCAAATATAGACAGCGGCAAACTCCCGGCGGCAATATGGGATTTGCCAAGACCTAAAGACAATAGCGGCTTGGCGCTTGATGCACTTTTGAAAGAAAGAGATGAAGCGCGATGATGTTCTGGGACTTCTCAGCCATTATCCCCCTTTTGTAACTCTCATTTTCCAATTTGTCTAAGGAGACTGTTAAATGTTTACACAAGACCAACTTGAAAAATATGCAGATGTTATGTTGTGGGGGCTTAAGACATCACGGGGCCGTTACAAAAAGAATGAAATCGTTTTGATACAATTTGACTTGCAGGCTGTAAAACTTGCTGAAATTATCCATTCAAGGCTCATGGATATGGGGCTAAATGCTGTAATGCGCCTTGCCATGACATCTGTGATGGAGCACAACTTTTATAAGAAAGGCAATAACAAGCAGATTGTTTTTGTAGCGCCTGGGCAAAAGGAGCTTTATGAAAACCTCAACGGCAGCATACATCTTCGCGCCCCTGAGTCTTTGACGCACTTAAGCGATGTTGACCCAAAGAGGATCGGCAAGGCCCTTGTCGCACATAAACCTCTTCGCAAAATTCTGGATAAAAGGGAGGAGACAGGTGCGTATGGCTGGACCCTTTGCACCCTTCCCACCCAGGAATTGGCAAGACAGGCCGGGCTTTCTATAGGACAATATTGCAGGCAGATTATTAAGGCCTGTTATCTTGACGGGGCTGATCCGGTCAGACTGTGGAAGGACATTTACAAGGATGCCTCTGTCATAAAAGGGTGGCTGAACAGTATGGATGTAGATTATTTTCATATCGAATCAGAAAATATCAATCTGAAGGTCGTCCCTGGGAGACATCGAAAATGGGTGGGGATCTCGGGTCACAACATACCCAGTTTTGAGATCTTTCTCTCACCTGACTGGCGCGGGACAGAGGGGTCATATTACGCTGATCAGCCATCTTTCAGGAGCGGCAACTATGTGGAAGGCGTGCGGCTTGTTTTTAAGAAGGGATCGGCAGTGAAGATAGAGGCGCAAAAGGGAGAGGCATTTGTAAAAAAGCAGCTTTCAATGGACAAGGGCGCAGGCAGGGTAGGGGAGTTCTCTCTGACCGACAAGAGATTCTCCAAGATTGACAAATTCATGGCCAATACCCTTTATGATGAAAACTTCGGCGGTCGGTTCGGCAATTGCCACCTGGCTGTGGGCTCATCATATTCAAGCACATACAGCGGCGATCCATCAAAACTCACTGGTAAGCTGAAGGATCAGCTCGGATTCAACGATTCCGCACTCCACTGGGATTTGGTGAACACAGAGAACAAGACGGTTACTGCGCATTTGAAAGGCGGGAAGAGTGTGGTGGTTTATGAAAACGGGATGTTTAAATATTGACGGGTAACTCACAAAAAGTCCGGGTGCGAGCGGGCAGGGGTGGGGTCTGTTTTGAATTGCACATATCTTTAAGTCATTCCATGCAATGGCAGCATAAGCCCGAAATTTTC
>DIKH01000053.1:0-4079 GCA_002424495.1 Desulfobacteraceae bacterium UBA5623 | reverse complement strand
AAAATTATGCGCCATTTCAAAACAGACCCCCGCCCCTGCCAGCTCGCACCAGGACTTTGAAAAGTAACGGAGGGACAATGGAACCAGCCGGTTTTATTGAAGTGGAAATGTTTTCAGAAGAGGTCAACAGCCTGGATCATCCTGAGGTCCAGGGTTTTAAAAGGCTGTTGCTGGAGGTGGCGGAGGAATATGACTGTTTTCTTGTCACCTTTGAAATTAATCATGGCACCGTCACATTCTCTTTTGACAGTGATGAGTTGACCGCAGAGATATTGACGATATTAAAGAATGGGCGCAGGGGTTAAACTGGAAAATATCGCAATTGTCCTTGTTGAGACCCAGATCCCTGAAAACATCGGGTCTGTGGCCCGGGCAATGGACAACATGGGATTAAGGCGTCTTGTCCTTGTTGAGCCGAAGAACTGCGACCTCACCCGCATTTTAAGACCGGCTACAGGTCCTTCTATTGAAATTATTGAGGAGATGGAGGTCTACAGGGATTTCAAAGAGGCCCTGGGTCCTTTTCAATATGTGGTTGGAACGACCGCGCGTACCGGTCTGCACAGGCCGGCCATGACCCAGCCAAGGAGGCTGGCGGCAGACATCATCCCCATCTCGCAGGAGAACCATGTCGCCATTATTTTCGGTCCGGAAGACAGCGGGCTTACAAATGAACACCTGCGGTACTGCCAGAGCATTGCAACCATTCCAACCGCAAGGTTTGCCTCTCTTAATTTGGCACAGGCCGTAATGATCTTCAGCTATGAGCTCTTTATGGCCTGCCTGGATACAGAGCTTAAGTCCATTCCCAGGCTTGCAAATAGCTTTGAGCTGGAAGGCATGTATGAACACCTTGGAGATGTCCTGAAAAAGATCGGATTCATAAGTCCACAGAACCCGGAACACTGGATGCTCAGTGTCCGGCGATTCCTTTCAAGACTCCCCTTGAGGGCGGGAGAGGTCCGGCTGATCAGGGGGATATGCAGGCAGATGAACTGGTATACGGATCAGTATGAAAAGGAAAAGAAAAGGTAATGGCTCAGAAGCCAGGAGCCGGAATTCACCGGATTCCAGTAGGCCGTAAGTGGCTTCTTTACTGCGACCTTTCGACTGATCACAAGCCCTTATCGAAATGACAAATCCGCCCCAACCGTTTGCTAAATGTTTAAATGGTCCCCCCACTGCCCCACAGACCCTACCCTGAACCCAGTCTCCTTACATTTTGGCCACTGCCCTTAATCCCATATTTTTCCTTGATTACCCATATGTAAGGGTCTATATTTCCAGCAATATTATTTCATCGCTTGAAAGTCCAAAGGTCTCCCGTCATGTCGAGCTCGGAGGCTGTATCAGAATGTCATATTTTGGTCAAGATTGATGGTATTGTAAAAAGTCAAAAAACACCATCTTTCGTCATTCCGGCGAAGGCCGGAATCCAGTCATTTCAATAAGTTCTGGATGCCGGATCAAGTCCGGCATGACGGTTGGAGGACTTTTTACGGGTTTGTCAAAATTTGAGTTCAACGCTAAGATTGGGCAAAATAGGGCATTATAACTCAGCCTCTTGATCCGGCATCCGGATCGTGGAATCTATTGAAAAAGCATTGGATTCATGCTCTCGCCGGAATGACGCAGTTTATTTTTAGTCATAGCAATTTAAAACAGTTAAAGTAACTTCTGACTGTTAACTTCATAGTTCAACTGCATTTTAATTACTTGAGCCTGTTTAGCCAGTTTTGGAATTGTCCAGTTCATGGGATATCAATCAATACACATGCTCGACGTTAAGCCCAGAAGATAATGTTGACAAAAGGCACACATTGACATAATTATATTATATGAATATCATTCGATGGGATAATGAAAAAAACGAGGTGCTCATAAAGAACAGAGGTGTTTGTTTTGAACAGGTTGTCATATTGATGGAAAGAGGAGATGTTCTCGATACAATAGAACATCCAAAACAGGATAGATACCCTGGGCAAAAGATCGCCATAGTCCAGATTGATGACTATGCATACCTTGTTCCTTATGTTGAAAAAAGTGAGGAGTTGTTTCTCAAAACCATTATCCCAAGTAGAAAGGCTACAAACAAGTATGTGAGGACAAAGAAATGAAAAAGATAGTTTTAGATGCCGAGGAAAAGGATATCCTTGAATCATATGAGAGTGGAGAATGGGTGCCGGTCGAGAATCCGAAAAAGGAAATAGCGAAGCTTCGGAGGTACGCAAGGAATACGCTACAAAAAGACAAGAGGATCAACATTCGAATGTCGTCGAAGGACTTAGACCAGGTGCAGGTCATCGCGGCGCAAGAAGGCATCCCTTATCAGACGCTGGTATCCAGTATCATTCATAAGTATGTATCCGGATATCTTATCGAGAGAAAAAGATGGCTTAACGAGTAACTGCACCGGACGTGGCAAAACTGCGCGCCACGCCGGTGTCACGCGATTGCATGCGTATGGAGTGTGTATGGAGTGTGTATGGAGTGTGTATGGAGTGTGGGACATCCCTTAACTTGCTAAATTTCTTGAAACATGTGGACAGAATAGGTGAAAACAGATGCCCAGGTTGTGGACGGAACTACGGGCACACGTCCCCAAACACCCCCATTTATTTTCCGTGGATCTTGACGTGATATTGAAAATGGATGTATTGTCGTCATATTACGGCGTTAAATGACGGTTAGGTATTCAAATGGCATTTGAACGAATATTTACTGCCCCTGAACAGAGTTTTTTTCTCTTGGGACCCCGTGGGACAGGAAAGAGCACATGGCTCAGAAAAACATTCATTAACGCCCATGTCATTGATTTACTGTCCGAAGAGATTTATCAAAGACTCTTGGCCCATCCCGGCCAATTCGCGAACGAATTGCGGGCTGTTCCAAGCGGCCGCTGGGTGATTGTGGATGAAATACAGCGACTGCCGGGGCTTCTGAATGAAGTTCACCGGCATATCGAAGAAAAGCAATTAAGGTTTGTGCTGTGCGGTTCCAGTGCTCGCAAACTCAAGCGCGCAGGGGTCAACCTTCTGGCAGGGAGGGCCTTGCATCGCGCCATGCACCCATTTGTGCCGGAAGAGCTTGGCGAACAATATGATTTGGAGGAGGTTATGCGTTATGGGGCGCTACCCATTGTCTGGAATTCCAGTGCAAGGCAAGAGACACTGGCCGCGTATGTTCAGTTTTATTTAAAGGAGGAGATCCAGGCGGAGGCCCTTGTCAGGAATCTGTCCGGATTTGCACGGTTTATGCCCATTGCCGCTCTTTTTCACGGGCAAACCATCAATGTAACCAATATCGCCCGGGAGGCAGGCGTAGCCAGAACGACCGTCATGGGCTATCTGGATATACTCGAAGAAACACTCTTGTGTTTCCGGGTTCCTGCCTATGAAGCAAAGCTGCGGGTCAGAGAGCGAAAACTGCCCAAGTGGTACTGGTGTGACCCGGGAATTGTTCGCGCCACCAAGCAGACCACCGGTAATCCGGCACCGGAGGAAAAGGGGGCATTGTTTGAGGGAATCATTGCACAGTTATTGCGAGCATATAAAGATTACCGTGGTATTTATGATGACATGTACTACTGGGCTTCGGGTGATCAGACCAGAACTGAAGTCGATTTTATCCTGGTTCGCGGGCAGGATCTGATTGCATTGGAAGTGAAATCCGGCAATACGTTTATGGAGGCTTGGTGTAAAGGTTTACGCGTTGTAACCAAACTCAAAGGTTTAAACCGTCGTATCATCGTTTATCCTCGCGGCCCTGCAATGAAGACCGAGGACGGTATAGACGTTCTGCCTTTCCACAAATTCGCCGATTTATTCGCCGAAAACGATTTGTGGTATTAGAAGCGTTGCAGTGACGCTTATACCTGACCCCGTTACCCCCAAGTGTGACAGGAACGTAGGTTGTCGGCCTATATCGAAATAGAGTACACCACACCTTGCACCAGGTGAACGGGTGAAGGCATAACTTGGTGCAATATTTTGAAATTCTTAGGCTAAAGGCCAACAGTGCTTTTTTTGGGATAATCGTCTTATGCCTATAAGAGATATAATCCTAAAAACGGCAGTTGC
>DIKH01000438.1:1469-5819 GCA_002424495.1 Desulfobacteraceae bacterium UBA5623 | reverse complement strand
ACCCACACAAATGTGCGATGCCCCAGTTTTTTTTGACAAAAATCATTTATGACACCTTCATCGACTGTGACTGATTTCATCGTATTGTAGAGATCTTTAGAAATGAACCATCCGAAATAAAGAGGTGCTTTCATGATACTGCGTCTCGTGTCTTCACAAACGAAGCAGACCTTTTACATTATCTTTGAATATTTTTTCTCTCTCTAATTTTCCAATATCCATGTCTTTTATTGCTTTTATTGTCTGACGTGTGTATCTTTCTCCAAGCTCATTGTCATAAGGCATATCAGTTGCGAACAGCATATGTTCCGCGCCACAAAAGGCATGGGCGCACATAAGGCCCGGCGTATTCCCGTTTATTGCGGTGTCATAGTAAAACATCTTGAAATATTCAATCGGTGGTTTGGAAAGGCCTTCCTCAAAATTTTCCCTCTGTCTGAGTTTGGCATTATCATAGACGCATTCTATCCTCTGATGCAGATAAGGCACCATGGCTCCGCAGTGATGGGTGATAATTTTTAGATTCGGGTATTTTTCCAGGACGCCGCTGAATACCAGTCTTGTCATTGCAACAGTTGTTTCGTAAGGCCAGCCAAACAAAAGAAATATCATATACTTTGATACATCCTCGGTTTTGTAGTCCACATAGGTTGCAGGCCTTCCCGGATGTATCCAAATTGGAAGGTCATATTTGGCCATCTTTTCATATAACGGCATGAATTCCGGTGAATCCAGAGGCTTGTTATTGATCGGTGTGCCTATCTGCACGCCTTTAAAGCACAACTCATTAATGGCCCTGTCAGCTTCTTTTAAGGCAGCATCCATATTGTTCATTGGAAGACATGCGGCAGCGGCCACAAATCTGTCGGGGTATCTAATCACCAGGTCAGCCATTCCATCATTTGCAATCCTTGCCAGATCTACAGCCTTATTTGCGTCTGGAATGTCTTCAACTGCCGGGATACCCAAAGTGATCACCTGCCTTAAATCCTCAAACTTGTCCATGATCCTGAATCTGTGATCCATATCATACAATGTCGGCAATGAATCAATGATCTTCCGGACAGGAATCCCGGGTGGAATGGCCTTATAAAGTGCATCCTTATACCTTTCCGGAATAACATGGCTGTATGCGTCAATTTTCATTTATCACCTCCAGAAACTGCTAATACAAATGCCAACCTCCATCTACTGCAATATTCTGGCCGGTTATAAAGGCTGCATCTTCAGAAGCAAGAAAAACAGCGGTGCCAACCACGTCATCTTCCGATTCATTTCTCCCTAAGGCAGTCTGTGCTTTTATCACATCAAAGGTTTCCGGAGGCGTCCCTTTAATGCTCTTGCTTGCCTCGGTCATAACAAAGCCTGGCGTAATCGCATTGATCCTTATTCCAAATCCACCGAATTCCCTTGAAACACACCTAACCATCCCCAATATCGCCGCCTTTGAAGTGGCATAATGAAGGAGCATGGGAATCCCCACCAGCCAAGTTCCCGAAGAGATATTAATGATGCAACCCTTTCCGGCGTTTTTCATGTGAGGCGGAACCGCCTTTATGCTCAACCATGAGCCTTTTACATTAACATCATAACTCCGATCCCATTCATCAACCGTTAAGTATTCAAGCGGCTTGCTTTCCAGCCCATAATATATGGAGGCATTATTGATAAGAATGTCAATCTTTCCGAATTTTTCCACTGTCTTTTGGGCCATGGCCATGGTGTCTTCTTCCTTTGAGACGTCTGTCTCTACGGCCAGGGTCTCACCGCCCATGTACAGGTTTTTAATTGGGGATCTGTGAGTTGAACAATATTCATTTGGTCTCAAATAGCCCATCTGCAGGGGATGGTACTGTCCCTGCTTGATGGAGCCTCCCCCCATATCCAGAAATTTGTTGGCTATATCCTTCGGGGTAGAGACATATAAATCCCTCACGACATTTTCCGTGATGTTGGGCGCATATCTTGCCAGCTTATTTATCAGCTTCCAGGCAGTTTCCTCTTTGAATTTATATCTGACCCACTGCTCATTTCCCCCATTCAGGTTGAAGGGCGCCATGCAGGAAATAATAATTCCCGTATGTTTGTTGGATGGCGCCTGGGAAGGATCATGGATGGTGGGAAAACAACAATTAAACCCGGCCCTATCATCAAAATCACCTGCCGCAATCATCTCCTGATGCCTGATGAAATCTTCGGCGCTTTCATATCCGATCACGTGAATCAGAGCCTTTGCCACATCAGGGTTATTCTTTGCTGAGATAAATTGGGGGGGCTCCAGTAAACACAAATGAACACCCACAAGGCCCCAGTGCTCCCACAGCCAGCCGTTTGTAGACTCTACAAAATCTCCATCCAGGTGTTCCTCCCCCACAAGTTTCAAAAAGGTCTGCTGGGGGTCAATGGTGCTTATTACCCCCACCTTGGCCTCAAGAAAGGGTCCGCCGCTCAATTGCACACCTTTTGCCCGGCCGTCTTCGACTACAATTTTTTATGCCCAGTTTTCGTCTAATGGATTCTCTATGATGTTCAACGGTCTTTTCCGACACCATGGTCAGGTCCGCTATCTCTTTGGTAGTCTTTCCCAGCTTTACAAGATTGGCCACCTTCATCTCCGTAAGGGTAAGGCCCACAAATTCGGATGACAGCTTGCGGGTAAACGGTGAGATTATCTCCAGCAGGTTGGACTGAAGTATATCAAAATAGGTTTGTTGGGCGCTGTTCAGGCCGCTTTTACTTAGGCTTTCCAAATAGGGTTCAACCAGTTTTTTGACATTTAATGAGACTTGTTCTTCAATCTTAAGCTTGTCTTCTTCTCTATGTTTTAAAAGCACTTTCAGCGCAGTATTGGCCTCCTGGAGGTCATAGGCCTTGGTCTTCAAATCTTCTTCTCTTTCAATCAGGGCCTTCTCGGTCAGCTTGCGCTCTTCTATTTCTCTCTGAAGCAATTCATTGGATTTGACTAAATCTGCATGGGCCTTTTGAAGTTCCGCCTCCGCATTTTTCCGGGCTGTAATGTCCTTGTCAAACCCGCACCATCCCACTAATTTTCCATTATCATCAAGAAGAGGGGTTCCGCTGATTTCTACAATCACTTGTTGCCCATCCTTTCGGAGCAAAGAGACTACCCACCCGGAAAAGGACTTCAGTTTCTTACATCCATCCCTGAAAAAGGTCTTAGTACGTTCTACTTCTCCATCAGTTACTGTGTCAAATATCGTGGTTCCAATTATTTCATTAACATCATATCCCAACAAGTCTTTTACGCTTGGGCCTGCATAGGTATAGACGCCGTTCAGATCAATTTCCCATACCAGGTCATTGGTTGTTTCTATTAGGGAACGCAGCTTTTTTTCGCTACCCTGCAATTCCTTCTCGGCCTTCATATAATTCAAAAGCCTATTCTCTAATTCTTTTACCTTGGCGGACAATTCGTTACAGGTTGGTTTTGTTGCCATCATAAGACCTCAGCTCATTGGAAATATGAATAAAACCCATACAGCTAGGAATATGAGAATAGGAGTAAGTTTAATGGGTTAAAAAAAGACAGGAAATCTCATAAAAATGTAGGATTATTTTTTGGACAAGCCCTTTAGAATAGAAACTGCGAGCAAAGAATGCTAAAAGGATTTCCTGCCTAACAGTCTTCCAAAAATTTATTGAGACTCTGAGTGTCCTGAACGTTGTAGATCTTTACTTCCTTATCAGCCGGTACGGTCTTCTTGAGCAATCCTGCCAATACGTTTTTTGGGCCTACTTCCACAAAGGTGTCAATGCCGTCTTCCAACATAGCTATCATGATATCATACCACCTGACAGGGCTTATAAGCTGTCTTGCCATAATATTTTTCATCTCTTCAGGCGATGATTCTTTTTTGGCAGTGGCATTGAACAGCATTGACGAATTGGGCTCTGAAAAGGGGATATCCTCCATAAATTGCCGGAATTCATCCACCGCACCCTTCATGAGATCACAGTGCCATGCGCCGCTTACCTTAAGCGCGACAGCCCTTCCCGTCCTTTGTTTCGCCAGTTCCGCCGCACGAAGGACAGGTTCTTTCTCGCCTGTTATTACAGTCTGTTCGGCGGTATTGTGGTTTGCCACGGCAAGTACGCCATTTCCACTTATCTCGTCAATAATTTCATTGACAGCAGAAATATCCAACCCAATCAGGGCGACCATGTCTCCGGGATTGGCCGTGGCCTCTCTGTGCATCAGGGCGCCCCTTTTTTGGACAAGCCTCAGGCTGTCGTAATTACTGAGTGCACCGCAAGAAACTAAAGCCGCGTATTCGCCCAGGCTATGCCCGGCCGATATTAAGGCTGTTACGCCTGATTCCTTTAAAGCGG
>DIKH01000438.1:318-1369 GCA_002424495.1 Desulfobacteraceae bacterium UBA5623 | reverse complement strand
ATATCTGTCTTGCTGCAGAAAACTGATCTCTCAGGTCTTTGCCCATGCCCACAAATTGCGAGCCTTGTCCCGGAAATATAAAAGCAATTTTTCTTGCCATAATAAGCACCTTTACAATTAAAGGGATAACACAATGAAGAGTTTAAAAAACATCAGTATATCTGGTAGATAAAAGAAGGATTAGTAGCCGATAAAATAAAACCAGCGGTCACAAAAATGGATTTTTGCCGGTTGCAGCATTAGGCCGGACCGGGAGGCTGTTCAATATTTGCAGCCTCCTATTGATTTTTCTGTGGGTCCCCGACCTTTTTCCGCATAAGCAGGTCCAACTCAAGTTCATACTCGCTGGTTCCGGGCTTTAGCGATTTGTTGCGGCCCAGTTGTGCAAGGATCTCCTCTTCCGCCCTTTCAAACTTGATATTGACCTGGCTTACAATGTCATTTACAACCCGGTAGATCTCCTGATCAGTACCGTATATCTCTATCACGTTGGGATCATCAATAAGGGCTTCCATTATGAATTGGGTGATGTACAGGGAGTGGCGATTTGGACGAGGCACCAGGTCACGGATGGGTGCTATAAAATAATCGAAATCAAACTGTGAAATGTTCAGAAGTTTTTTCAGACACCTTAAGAGGGCATCTGAAATAGCGGCAGGATTTTCTGTCTCAATGACCTTTTCCATCAGCAAAGTCTGAGACAGTTTGTTGTGGATTTCGTTCATCTTAAACTTGAAAAATCTATCCTTCTGAAAGGCCTGCCGCTTTTCCTGCCTTTCAAGCTGATTAATCAGCTTGTCCTGTACTCTACCGCTGTACCTGGGTTGCATAAGCCTTCTTCGCGCTCAATTATTAATGGTTTAATCGCCGACCTTTTTGGAACCAGTCTTGGGCGAACTGTCAGCGCTGCCCTTTGCCTCTACTTTGGGAGCCTTTGCCGTGTCCGAGGGGCCATCATTTGTTTCGCCCGCACGAGACCTTGCGCCTGAAGATCCTGATTTTGATGCATAGTCGGTTACATACCAACCGCTTCCCTTCAGATGAAAGGTGC
>DIKH01000438.1:0-148 GCA_002424495.1 Desulfobacteraceae bacterium UBA5623 | reverse complement strand
AGGACATAATCCAGCTTGGGCACAGAAAGTTCCCTTAAAATTTTATAGGCATGCGAATGAACGATCATTTCTTCTCTTTCTTTGTTTCCGGCTTCAAATCTCTCGAGGAAGTTGCAAAATCTGACAATATGGACCAATTCATGGGTGA
>DIKH01000189.1 GCA_002424495.1 Desulfobacteraceae bacterium UBA5623 | reverse complement strand
GGCAGTAGGCTCTGAGACCAATTGGCCGTCAGGCACCTTCAAGAGACCGGAATTCAGTTTGAACTTCTCAGGCTCATGTTTAAAGATATCTCCTCCAATTACATATTCGGCCTTGAGCAGCCTGCCCACGCGGGCGGATGTGCCGGGTTCAACCAGGCCTGACACGCCAAGACCCAATTCTTCTGCAATCGCCTGCATCCTGGCCCTTTCAACGACCTGGAGGTCCTTTACCTTTGACAGGTCTGTTATGAGCATGACGGATAGCCCCTTTTGCAGGACATCCAGATCCGCTTGTTCCGTCTTATTATTAAAATAGGTGATCGCCACGGTATTTGGCTCGCCGCCTGGCTTAAGGAGCTTTTCCTGCTCCAATGCCCCTTTTGCCCATGATCTCATTTCATCGGTGATAACCTGTCCGGCCATTGATAAAGGTGCGAGCAGGACACCAGAAAACATAAAACAAGATAGCGCAATTACTGTTTTTCTTATCATCATAACCGCCCCCTGGATTAAGGTGTAATATTGCCTGAATGGATCAATTGGTCCCGACATTGGTGACTGACCTATGGACTTACAAAAGGGCCTATGCCCTTGACAAAGGCTGACCTGTTAATCATTGACTCATATCTTAAAGAGTGATATTTTTCAACAAATTTGACGTATCTTATCAGTATCCCGGCTTTACCTTTTCATTCACCCATGGGAAAGGCGTCAGGACGGAATCAAAATAGGCCTGATATATTAATTAGTTATAAGGTAGTTTAAAGTGCGATAGAGGTGTCAGTGTGGCCACAAGACATATCTCACAGTCATTGATTCCATATCTTTACCCTGACGGCAGTGGAATTTATCTGAAGATTTGCCTTCGTTCCGAAGATCAGGCTGTGCTTGAAAAGACCCGTGGCCCATTTACAGTAATAACCGATTCAGGGCCTATTACCCGCATTATCGAGGCGCAGTTTACTACCAATGCCGGGAGCAGGGTAAAAAGGGTGTTTCTCCTCGTGCAAAAGGACAAATACCGATTAGACAGAAATCAATTGTGGCCGGTCAATAACCCGGATGTTGATCGCTGCTGGCAAAAGGCCTTTTCCCGGTATGTCGGCGATGTCCGGGATGATAGAGTTTCCGTCTTATCCGACCAGATTGGAAATGAAGGGGGGCTTTTGCCTTTCAGACCCCTTTTTTTCTGCAAGGCAACTCGTGACTTTTTTCACCCCCCCTGCCCCCATTGCGGATCTTATCTTGAGCAGTGCTATGATGACGACCTGCTTGCCGCAACCGGCCTTGATCCATACTCTACCTCGCTTAAGCGCTATCTGTTTTGCCAATCTTGTCTTGAATCAATAGGTCAGTCCGATTTTTACAGGGTTTCAGTAGATGGAACTGATCCGCAAATGATAAGGGACCTGACGGACCTGATCAGGGCTTTTAATTTCATCACAGAAGACAGGAACCTGACAGGAGCGTTTCCGTGCGCAGTGTGCCGCAGCAGGCAGAAGTGCTACGGGGAGACAGGCCTTGCACTTTCAAGGATCGAGCCTTTTTCCTTTTATCCCTTTTATATGTTAATTTTTAATGAGCTGTCCGTTAATGCCATTGATTTTCTGGCGCTTATATCAGGCGCCACACCTGAAGAAATGGAGACAGCCATTGCATTACGACATAAACAGGGCAGTGCGAATTGCCTTAAAGAGATAAGACAAAAAGGCCCCATAATTACACCTTTCATGTTCGATCAGGACCAGAGGCGCTTCAAGGCCGAATTGATGCAGGACCTTGATGACATCAGAGAAAAAATCAGGGCTGACATGTTCCGGCGGGACGAAACGGTTATGCAAACCGGGACTGCCGCGGAAGACAGGGCCATAAGTGATATCCTTGCCAGGATCGCTAAAAGGCGGCAGAGTGATATTTCCGAAGGGCTGTCTGAACCGGCCCAGCCGTCAGTTTCAGAGCAAGAAGCAAGTGTAATACAGCACGGCAATGCGACCATGAGCGATGATGGGGATGTCCTTGAGACGGTTATCCTTAATTCTGCTGATCTGATACAAGACGGGCCGTTGACCTTCAAGCGAGAAGAAACATTGGATAAGACGGTAATACTTACTCCGCCAACAGGGGCCACGACCGGGGCCTTGGACCATGTGCCGCGTGATGATACAGATCTTGGTGAGACGGTTATTCTTTCCCCCGGTCCTGTTGCAGCGGGCACCCCAAGAGACGATGATTTGTGTAAGGCAGTGGTCCTTTCTCCATCAATTAATGTTGCTAATCGTCGTCCTGTCGGTCCCGCGCAGATTGAAACCGATGTCCCTGAAACCGTTATCCTGTCAAAAAACGCTTTAGGCGCCAAAGATGCCAAAGGTGAATCAGAAGAAGACTCTCTGGATGAGACCGTCATCATCAGGCCCGGGAAAAAATAGGTACGGACAAAATGACGCAGAGGATATCTACAGTTCAACTTGCAAAGGACATCCGGCGGATCTATCAGTCAGACGGTTTGAAGGCGGATGCACTGATAGAGGACTATCTGGACAAGAAACTTGCAGGGCTTTCGCCTCATAAGAGGCAGGAGGCGCTCAAAAGTCTGGAGGATGAATTCGGGGCGGGCAGCTCGGGGCAGGTGGTTGTTTCCAGCCAAGACACCCTTTCCAGGGTCTTTTCACTGCTCTTGGGCAGAGAGGTCGCAAGAGACGATCTGTCGTCACAGGAGGTCCTTGAGAGACTGGGAGAATCATTAAACACCATATTTGACATGCTCAACCAGATTATCCGCGTGATTAACACGTCCTTTAATGCCGATGATGTCGGAGATCAGACAATAAGATATTTTATCGGGTCTCATGTGGAAGGGGGCTCTCAAGGCAAATCCCTCAAAGAATATCTTGGAAGGATAGAAAAGGCTTTTTTGATTACCCAGCAGGCCTTTAAAAATGCCACAGATGTCAAGGTAAGGGAAATCCTTGCTGAGCTGGACCCTGATAAGATTTCTGCTGCGGCTGGAGGCGGGCTCAAGTTCGGACCCCTTCGCAAGGCGGAGTGCTACGACATATATGAGACAAAATATCGTACATTTAAACAGTGGGTTGAATCAGGACGCTTCATGGAAGAGTTCCTGCGTGAGTTTGAGAAGAGTTGCCAGAAGCTGTATGATTAGTTTCAGGAGGAGGAATCATGAAAACATATATCAAGACCATTTTGTTGTTGCTGGCCGTGTTAATGACCTGTTCGTGTGCATCAGCTCCGGAGGTCCTTCTTCCGCCGGATCAGGGATTTGAGAAGAACGCAATCCATCTTATGTTGAGGTCCGATCCCAAACTGAATTTTTACAAAGACTTGCCCCACCCGCTCCTTGTCTGCGTATATCAATTGAGGGACCCCAATTCCTTTAATCAGCTTTCAGACGACACAGATGGGCTCTACGAGCTCTTGCAGTGCAGCCTCTTTGACCCCACTGTATTAAATTCCAAGAGACTGACCGTACACCCGGGACAGGACCTCGACATCTCACTTGACCGCGCAGAGGGTGCAAAGTACGTTGGTCTCGTGGCAGGTTACTATTCTATCAAAAAAGACAGGATCTCCAGGCTGTTTGATATCCCAGTGGAGGTTGTGGAAGAAGCTTCCGGCAAGCACAGAAAATACCAGAGGATTGCACATATAAGTGTAGAGGTCATACTGGGTCCGCAACAGATCCATTCCTCGCACTCTGATATAGCAAAACAGGAAGGAAAGGATCAAATAAATAAGGGAAAAAAGAAAGGCGAAGGAAAAGACTAAAATGGAAAAACCCCTTTTTTGGCATCAAGGCCTGTTTTTACAGCCGCACCATTTTCAGATGGAAGACTTATACTTCCGGTCGCTCCTGACCCCGCTTCACCTCTTTCTTCAGCCGCACCTGTGGGGTATAGGGGATATCGAGATACAACAGACCGCACTGGGTAATTTTTCATTCAGCATTATCAGGGGGGATTTCCTGTTCCCTGACATGACCTATGTCGTACTTCCCGGTAATGCGGTTATTGAGGCCCGTTTTTTTGATCAGGCATGGGTTGAGGGAGGAAAACCCTTTACAGTCTATGCCGGCCTCAAGAAATGGAATGACGCAGGCGAAAATGTTACTGTTCTTTCCGATTCGGGCAAGGCCTCTGATGTTACAACAAGGTTTGTAACAAAGGCCGATCCGGAGGAGGTCAGGGACCTGCACCAGGGGGGACCCAACGCACAGGTAAAGAGGCTCGATCATGTGATCAAGATTTTTTGGGAGACGGAAATTGATCAATTAGGTGATTATGTATTGATCCCTGTCGCGCAACTTGAAAGGAGCGGTGAGGAGATAACGCTCCTGGAACAATTCATCCCCCCCAGTCTGAGCATATTCAGTTCAGAGCCCCTGATAAAAATCGTCAGAGAGATAAGAGATCAGATAGCATCCCGCGGCAGGCAACTGGAGGCCTATAAAAAGCAACGTGGCGTTCATACTGCCGAGTTCGGGTCAAGAGATATGGTATATCTGCTTGCGCTACGGTCCCTCAACCGTTACGTACCCCTGCTTACCCATCTTATCGAATCTCAGCAGGTCCACCCGTTTTGTGTGTATGGAGTGATGAGACAATTGATCGGTGAGCTATCGTCCTTTTCAGAGCAGGTCAATGTGGCAGGAGAACTTGCCGACGGGACAGCTCTTCTTTCATCTTATGACCACAGGGCCTTGTGGAAGTGCTTTTCCGGGGCGCAGGCCCTCATCATCCAGCTTTTAAATGAGATAACCGCCGGTCCCGAGTATGTGTTCCAGCTTGTATATGATGGCGCCTACTATTCCTCAGAGCTTCCACCTGTCATATTTGAAGGAGGAAACCGTTTTTATCTGGTTATCGAAACCGACGAAGACTCGAAATCAGTGCTTCAATCACTTGAGACCCTGGCAAAACTGGGCACACGAAAGTCCTTGCCTCTTTTGATCGCCCGCGCCCTTCCCGGGGTGAGGCTTGAACATCTTCCTGTGCCGCCGCAGGAACTGCCCAGGCGGGCCCGCTCAGTATATTTCCGGATTGATCACCACAGTGAACAGTGGGCACAGGTGGAAAAGGGGCATAACCTCTCCCTTTACTGGGATTCCGCCCCTGATGACCTGAAAACCGAACTGATGGTTGTAGGGAGAACCTAGAATGCGTCTTACTGATTGTTTTGTGGACCTCGTCGCCTACGTGGCCTATTTTCTGAAGTCAGCCGCTGACAGACAGCCTGCCTTTGAGCAGGTAAAGGCCGACATACAGCGCCTGATATCCGACAGCGAGCGTGGCCTTGACAGGGGGGACTTTTCCGTCGAGGACTATGACATGGCCCGCTTTGCAATCTTTGCCTGGATTGACGAGGCTATCCTCGCCTCAGGGTGGAATGAAAGAAACCGGTGGCAGGGCGAGCAGCTCCAGCGGATATATTACAAGACCACCAATGCAGGTGAGATCTTCTTTGACCGTTTGAATGCAATCGGCCATCATCAAAGAGACGTTCGTGAGGTCTATTACCTGTGCCTTGCCATGGGTTTTTCAGGCCGTTACTGCCATGAGGGAGACGAATTTCTCCTTGAGCAGGTAAAGATATCCAATCTCAAAATGCTTACAGGCAGTTCAATGGGGGTGCCTTCCATTGAAAAGGGAGACCTGTTCCCGGAGGCCTATCCCTATGGGGAGATTGATGTCTCCTTGCAAAAGGGTGGGAGGCGGTTTTCCCCCTTCACGATTTTCTGCGTGGGGCTCCCTGTTGCCATTTTCTTATTATTGTTTATTATCTACTGGTTTATCCTGGGTAATATCGGAGAAAATCTATTGAGCGCGGTGCAAAAATGAGTCAGGTCTTTTCAAAGATTGCCAAGATCGCACTTATATTTTCAGCAATTGTGCTGGCCTTTATACTGGCCTTTGGGGTGGTTTTGCTCCTTGGCTGGCCATGGTGGGTGGGGTTCTTTATCCTGACGGGCCTTGTTGGTCTGTGGTTTGCCGCGGTGTTTCTGAAAAAGATACTTATCAGGCGAAACGAAGAGCACTTTGTCCACCAGGTGATTGAACAGGACAATTCCTACTTGAAGGGTCTTGGAGACAAGGAAAAGGAGTCTTCTACAGAACTGCAGGACCGCTGGAAAGAGGCAATCGGCGCACTCAAGTCATCTCACCTGAAAAAGAAAGGAGATCCTCTCTATGTGCTCCCCTGGTATATGGTGATAGGTGAGAGCGGCACGGGAAAGACCACCGCGATAAAAAGCGCCCGTCTGTCTTCACCGTTTACAGAGATAAAAAAGACCTCCGGCATATCCGGCACGCGTAACTGCGACTGGTGGTTCTTTGAGCAGGCGGTGATCCTTGACACTGCAGGCAGGTACGCCATTCCGGTGGACGAGGGCAGGGATAAGGAAGAATGGGAAAAGTTCCTGGCTCTTTTAATCAAGTTCAGGAAAAGAGAGCCGATCAACGGACTTGTTGTCACGGTGGGCGCAGACAAGATCCTTGAGGCGGCGCCAGAGGTCCTCGAAGAGGATGGAAAAAACATCAGGCGGCGCATTGATCAATTGATGAGCGTCCTGGGCGCAAAGTTTCCCGTATACGTACTTGTTACAAAATGTGATCTGATCCAGGGCATGACCCAGTTCTGTGATCGTCTCCCTGAAAAGGCCCTTGACCAGGCAATGGGCATGATCAATCAGGACCTGTCAACAGATATTGGAGGTTTTCTCGAACAGTCCGCTTCCACAATCGGCGAGCGTCTGAGGGATCTGAGACTGGTTCTTTTTAACAGGACCGGTTCCGGTGCCGCCGGCAAGGGCGTTGACCCGGGGCTTCTCCTCTTCCCTGAGGAGTTTGAGAGGTTAAAGACAGGCCTCTACTCATTCATCAAGGGTGCGTTTCAGGAAAACCCCTATCAGGAATCGCCCATATTCAGGGGGCTGTTTTTCAGCAGCGGCAGGCAGGAAGGCAGGGCCTATTCACATTTTCTAAGGGCCCTCGGTCTCATTGATGACAGAGATGTCCTTCCCGGGACAAGCAAGGGTTTGTTCCTGCACGATTTCTTTTCACGCATCCTGCCAAGGGACAGAGAGCTTTTTGTCCCCACCCAGAGGAGCATCCACTGGAATCGCCTCTCCAGGAGCATGGGGCTTACTTCATGGATAGCCATTGTCACTGCACTGTGCGGGCTCCTTAGCTTTTCATTTGTAAAAAACCTGAAAACCCTGAGGGTGGTATCGGAAGAATTTTCAAAACCCCATGTACTGCAAGGGGAGATATTGTCTGATGCGGCCACCATGGAGCGATTCCGTCAGGCAATCCTGCAGGTGGAGGCACAAAACAGCAGGTGGTGGATCCCCAGGTTTGTGCTCAATGAGAGCGTCAATGTTGAAGAAAGCCTCAAGGACAGATACCGCAGGCAGTTCAGGGAGGGCTTTCTCCTTTCCTTTGACAGACAGCTGCAGGACAGGGTCTCAAGATTTTCCGGTTTGACCCGGAATGAGGATATCGCAACCCATGTGGTCTATCTGATAAGGCGAATCAATGTCTTAAAGGCAGGCATTAAGGGAGAGGAATATGACAGTCTCAAATCAATGCCGCAGCCTTCTCATGGACCGCCTGTCATGGTGGTGGATAGAGGCATCGCCCATGAAATAAAAGAACTATTTGAGGACCTGTATTTGTCTTATCTGACATGGGGACAGGATGATGGCCTCCTCGATCAGGAGATGACTGAGCTACAGAAGGCCTTGCGACATACCCTGACATTTCAGGCATCGAGCCTTCAGTGGCTTGTCTCGTGGGTCAATCAAAATCCCACGCTTTCTTCCATAACCTTAAAGACCTTCATGCCCGAGGGAGGCCTTGGCCCTGACAAGGCGGTAGTACCTGCGGCCTTTACGATTGCAGGCAATGAGCAGATTGATTTATTTATCCGGGAAATAGAATCCTCCCTGAGTGATCCTGTAATCATTACAGAAAATAAATCGGAGTTTAACAATTACTACAAAAAAGCATATGTCTCTGCCTGGTATGAATTCGGGGTCAACTTTCCACAGGGCATCCAAGGGATCAGGGGCAGGGAAGGATTGCGACAGGTCCTGTCGGTGGTAGGCACGGAAAAGGACCCATTTTTATTACTGCTCGACCGGATGGCAAAGGAGCTGAAACCCTTTGTGTCCAGGGACTCGATGCCAGGCTGGATGAGGCTTGTCTATGAATTTGATGACACAATGACACTGGCAAGGGGGCTGGATATCGGCGAGGGGAAAGGGATATTTTCAAAGGCCACGGACAAGGGCAAGGCGATTTTTTCGAAACTCGAAAAAAAGGCCGATGGACTTTCCGCGGGGAAGAGTCTTGACTTCGAGCTTGTCAGTGCAAAGGCCCTCAGGGCTTACGTTGACGCCCTTTCCGAACTGACGCCGGTGACCGCTTCACGGGCCGTGGCCTATCAGGTCGCCAGGGATACCTTTGAATGGGAAGATCCGACGAGCGATAAGTTATCTTTTTATCGTGCAAAAAACGCCCTGGAAAAGTTCAAGTCCTTTGTCTCGTCAAACGAGCCCACGGAAAAGATGTTCTGGAATCTCCTGACCACCCCCCTAGACTGTTTTCTCACCTTTGTCATAAGGGAGGCCTCCTGTCAGCTCCAGGACCAGTGGCAGAAGGATGTCCTGGTGGAGATTCAGGGGATATCCGATAATCAGCGTGCGAACATGGTCCTGTTCGGCGAAGACGGATTTGCTGTCAAGTTTCTTAAAGGACCGGCCTCGGCCTTTATCGGCAGGGACCTTGCCCGGGGCTACTATCCTAAAAAACTCATGGGAAAAACCCTTCCCATTAACACCGGTTTTCTGAGGTTTACAACAAAGGGCGCCACCGTAAAATCCGGGGCATATCAGAGTAGCTACTCCGTTACCATCTCCGGGCTCCCCACCGACACCAATTTCGATGCGTCCTATGATGGGCCAAGACTTGGGGCTGAGGCCACAACCCTTGAAATGCAGTGCGCAAACGAGACCGTAAGCCTTGTCAATTACAACTATCCGGTAAAAAAGATATTCAACTGGTCTCCCGGCAACTGTTCCGAGGTGGTTTTGACTGTAGATGTGGGAAAAATCTCCCTGATCAGAAGGTATTCCGGATCTGACTCCTTTCCCAGGTTCCTGAAAGACTTTCCAAGGGGCGAACATGTTTTTTATGCCATGGAATTTCCTGATGAAGAGGCGGCACTTAAGCGCATGGGGATAAAGACCATCAAGGTCAAGTATCGCTTTAGCGGCTATGAGCAGGTTATTAAAACGATTACGGATACCCCCGGGGGAGCACCAAGGGTCATTGCCGAATGCTGGGATTAACATGGACAAAAAACTCCTGGACCTGGGGCGCATGCGGCAAACACCCTTTGGCCAGGGACTTTTTTTATGCAGGGCCAAAAGACCATTTTATCCAGGCTGTTGCTGAGTGGGTCAAAAACGGCTACCAGAGGCTGGCCCAGCCCGCCAGGACCGGCAATGAGTTTTGTTCATGGCGTTTCTGGGCCAGGGGGCATAAAAAGGGAGGCCTTTCATGCGGTGTGATCAGAGACAGCAGCGACAGCATCGGCAGGCCTTTTCCCCTGATGATCATGGGTTCAGGCCCGCTGAAAGGCTGGGAGGAACAATGGGACCTCCTGCCCAAGGTCTGTGAGGAGACTTGGGGCCAGATGGAGTACATGGCCGCCAGGCGGTTTGGCGGTTTTGAGCAGTTTGAAAAAGATCTAAGGTTAATAAGACCTCCATCTGCAAAGTGGTCAGAGATCAGATCCGGGGCCGGAGGCGCAAGTGCGCAATCATACAATGACATGGACGTGGAGAAGATGACAGCCACCCTGTTGCACGATAAGGCCTTGGTAATAAGACTGGCAGGAGGAGCGTCAGCTGACCCGAATGAGCTTGCACGCGCCTGGCATTGCCTCCTTAAGGCACGTGTCAGTGATGTCCCCAGCTCTGTTTTCATAGGAGGATCATCAGCAGGGACATCCATGGCGGTCTTCAGCAGAGCCCTTGCTACCACAGATTTCATGCGCCTGTGGTCTGAGGGAAGTATACAAGATGGACAGGGCGATAGTGTTGCAGGAGCAAACACAATTTTGAATTTTTAATTGTGAATTTTGAATTTATAGAGGAAAATACTTTCAATATCTTAAAAATATTAGGCCTGAATTAAAAAACCAATATTTGTAGTTTTTTCTGGCGCCAAGCAGTGACAATGCCGGGATTTATAATTATAAATGGACATTCTATCACTCGGAAAAGAACCCATTAGTTCAGATCAGCCTGCCGGCTCGGATGCCAGGTACGATCAGGTGTTTGAAGAACTACAGGCTGAAATTGACAAGCTCTCCATTCCGTCAGCCTCCGGAGGCACGGACTGGAAAACAGTGGACAGACTATCCACCGATATCCTGGCCAATAAATCAAAGGACCTGCTGGCTGCCAGTTACCTGGCCGTAGCCCAGATCTATACACGAAAGTTTGATGGTTTTCCCGTGGGATTGCGCGTGTATCGCGACCTCTTGGAGAATTTCTGGGAAGAGCTATTCCCTGCAAAAAAACGAATGAGGGGCCGCATCGCAGCTATTGAGTGGTGGATTGAAAAGACTGATGCGGCTCTCCAGCAGGTGCAGCCTGATCCCCTGCCGGCAGAGAAGATTGAAGAATATCGGCAGGACATCCAGCAAATTGGCAGGCTCTTGCGGGAATATGTGGACGCGCCCCCTTTGTTGAGGCCCATAGAGAGATTTATTGAGAATCTTCCTTATAAGGAAGGAGCAGGTGCTGAGGCCGAGGCACCTCAACCCGCCGTACAGGAGGAAGGGTCCAATGCTGCGGCAGGGCCGCCACCACAGCAAGCCCAGCCCCGGTTATCGCAACCTGCTCAACAGACCGCACAAGCCCCATCGCAAACCGCGCCAAGGCCTGCTGTTCCACCGGAAAAGATTGTTTCTTCCCTGGAGGGAGAAAAATTATTTTCTTCATCTGACGCTGAAAGGTTGATGCGGGCGGCCTTACAGGCAATGCGCAGGGTGGCGGATTATCATTATGATCAGGACCTTTCAAACCCCAGGAGCTACAGGTGGAGAAGAATTGCAGGATGGGCGATGATCCTGGCCCTGCCGCCTGCGACAAATGGCCTGACCGGCATAGACGCCCCTGTAAACTGCGCCGCATTCAGGGATGAACTCACCGGCCTAAAGAGCAGACAAAACTGGCAGGCACTCCTTCGTACAGCAGAGGAAAGATTCCATGGCGCCTTGCTCTGGCTGGATCTCAATAGGTTTGTATCAGATGCCCTTGCTGGTCTTGGAGATCAATATCAGATGGCCCATGAGGCTGTTTGCCAGGAGACGGCCTTTTTTGTATACCGTGTCCCCGGCATAGAAACCCTGTCGTTTTCAGACGGAACGTCCTTTTGTGACGGCGAGACGCGGCAATGGCTCAATACCATCAGGCCTGGGGGCGGGGTTCCAGCAGTTGAATCGGTCCTGACTGCCGGCCCCGAATATGGCGGACATATGGCTGAGACTATAAAAAAGGCGCAGGAAATGGCCAAACAAAAAAAGGTTCGGGAGGCCATCGTGATGCTTCAGCAGGGCCTGCGCGCAAGTTATTCCAAACGGGAGCAGATGCTCTGGCGTCTGGGCCTGACCCAGGTCCTGGTAAACGCCGGACAGACGCAGCTTGCCTTTCCCCACCTGGAATCCCTGATCCAGGACATCGACACATACAGGCTGGAAGAATGGGACCCGGATCTCGCCCTAAAGGGTTTTAAAATGGTGTGGCAGGGGTTCAGCGGGCAAGAGGATGAGTCTTTCAAAGGGAGGACAACGGACATCCTTAACCGCATCGCGAGACTTGACCCTGCAGAAGCGATTGTGTTTGCAAGACGTTAGATATTTTGGAATTACAACCAATAAATTAGGAGGTAATCATGGCTAAAGAAGGATCAGTTGCCCCGAGAGAGAGGGTCAACATCGTCTATCGCCCAGCAACGGGTGATGCCCAGGAAGAGGTGGAACTTCCTCTGAAGCTGCTGTTGATGGGTGATTTCACCGGGAAACCGGATGAGCGGCCATTGGAAGACAGAGAGCCTGTCAACATTGACAAGGACAATTTCAACGAGGTCCTGAAGGCCCAGAATATCGGACTGAACGTAACCGTACCAAACAAAATCTCCGGTGAACCTGATGTAGACATGAACGTCCAACTCAAATTCGAGTCAATAAAAGACTTTGGCCCTGAGGCCATCGCCAAAAACACACCCGAGTTAAATCGGCTGCTGGAACTCAGGGAGGCCTTGGGATCTCTCAAGGGACCATTGAGCAACCTCCCCAATTTCCGTAAGAAAATCCAGGAATTGGTCAAGGACGATGCGACCCGGGAAAAGCTGCTCAAAGAACTGGGCGTTGAGGAAAAAAATAAATAAGTGGAGGTGACTTCATGGCAGAAGAACAAGAACTTTCAAACGTTGCGGCGCCGGGGGCATTAGAAGAGGTTTCCATACTGGATGAAATAGTTCAGGCGACCAAGCTCCAGCCAACCGATGAGGCCTACAGCGTTACCAAAAAAGGTGTGGAGGCCTTGATAGCCCAGCTCCTAGAGCCGGGCCGTGAGGTGCCTAAAATCTCCAAGGCAGTCGTGGACGACATGATCGCCGAGATAGACAAAAAGCTGAGTCTCCAGTTGGATGCGATCATGCACAACAGTGAATTTCAAAAGCTTGAGTCTGCCTGGCGTTCTCTCAAGTATCTGGTAGACAAGACCGACTTCAGGGAAAACATCAAGCTTGAAATCCTGAACGTCGGCAAGGACGACCTCCTGGAAAATTTTGAGGACTCTCCTGAGATCCCCAAATCAGGGCTTTACAAGACGGTCTATACCGCGGAATACGGGCAGTTTGGCGGTCAGCCTTATGCTGCAATGATCGGCAACTACGAATTCGGCTCTGGTCCTCAAGACATTAAGCTCCTCCAGTATGTTGCAAGCGTGGCAGCCATGGCCCATGCACCCTTTATAGCCGCTGTCGGGTCTTCCATGTTCGGCCTTGACGACTTTAACGGCCTGCCTCAGCTAAAGGACCTGAAATCCATTTTCGAAGGGCCGCAGTATATCAAATGGCAGACCTTCAGGCAAAGTGAAGACGCCAGATATGTCGGTCTGGCCTTGCCTAGGTTCTTGCTGCGGTTACCCTTTGGACCGGACACAGAGCCTATCAAGGCCTTCAATTACGAGGAGGACGTATCAGCAAGTCACGACGACTATCTGTGGGGAAACGCCGCCTTTACCTTTGCCTCCAGGCTGACTGACAGCTTTGCAAAGTACAGATGGTGCGCNNAATATCATTGGCCCCAAGGGAGGAGGTACGGTGGAAGACCTGCCCCTGCATCAGTACGAGGCCATGGGCGCCATCCAGACAAAAATCCCCACAGAGGTGTTGATCTCAGAGAGGAGGGAATATGAACTTGCGGAGGAGGGCTTCATTGGACTGACCATGCGAAAGGGCAGCGACAATGCCGCCTTTTTCTCGGCCAATTCGGTCCAGAAGCCAAAATTCTTCGGCATCAGCAAGGAGGGAAAAGAGGCGGAACTCAACTACAAGCTGGGATTGCAGCTACCCTATATGTTCGTCATAAACCGGATGGCCCATTATCTGAAGGTGATACAGAGGGAAAACATCGGGACATGGAAAGAGAGGGCGGACCTTGAAAAGGAGCTCAATACGTGGATAACCCAGTACGTGGTCAACATGGACAATCCTGCCCAGGAAGTCAGAAGCAGGAGGCCGTTACGGCAGGCACAGGTCACAGTAGAGGATGTGGAGGGAGAACCAGGTTGGTATCGTGTAGGGTTGAAGGTAAGGCCCCATTTCAAATACATGGGAGCATTTTTCACCTTATCCCTGGTGGGTAAACTGGATAAGGAATAGAAACCTCGGATTAGGAGGCTGTCCGAGAATAAGATATTTTTCCTGGATCAAGTAAGGCGCTCCCGCCATGGCGGGATTAACCGCAGAAATACATTAAATATTTCGGGGATTAAATTTCTGAAACTGACTCATGGATTGGGGAAAAATAGCCATTCTCAGACAGCCTT